>DAPKRQ010000320.1:0-30682 GCA_031800475.1 Myxococcales bacterium LLY-WYZ-16_1 | reverse complement strand
CAAGGCCAAGATCATGCCGCTCAAGGTTTTGAGCCGAACCGGCCGGGGCACGGCGGGCGACATCGCCGACGCGATCCGCTTCGCGGCGGACGAAGGCGCGCACGTCATGAACCTGAGCCTGGGCGGAGGCCCCCGCTCCATGGTGATGGAATCGGCGGTCCGCTATGCGGCCAAGAAAGGCGTCTTGGTGGTCTGCGCCGCGGGCAACGGCGGTCGGGCTCGGGTCGAGTACCCGGCAGCCTACCCGGGCGCGTTCGCGGTGAGTTCCGTCGGTCCCGACCGCAAGCTCGCCTTCTACTCGAGCTACGGTCAGCAGGTGGCGGTGACGGCCCCGGGGGGCAACAAGCAGTTCGGTGAGGCCGGGGGCATCCTTCAGAACACGATCACTCCGACCCAAGTGGACCAGACCAATCTGTACCTGTCGTACCAGGGCACCTCGATGGCCGCGCCCCACGTGGCGGGCGTGGCCGCCCTGGTCATGGGCGTCGGCGTTCGCGACGTGGACTCGGTCAAGCGGATCCTGACCTCGAGCGCCCTGGACCTGGGCCCGGAGGGCTGGGACGAGCGCTACGGCCACGGTCTGCTGACGGCGGCCGGGGCCGTGAACGCGGCCCAAAACGAGATGGCTGCCCGCCGCCGAGCCATGGCCTTTCACGGAGGCGGTACCCGGGCCGAATCCCCTCCGGCGGGCTTGGCGGAGATCGCGGCCCGGCACGAAGCGTTCGCCCGGCACCACGCCGCCATGGTGCAGGCCCACCCGAACATGGACTGCCCCCACGCGAAGCGGACCCAGGCCCGCGTGGTGGCGCGCCGGCCGGTCCGTGCCCGTGTGAACCCACTGTTGTGGTCGATGCTCCCGGTGCTCCTGGCGGTGGCCGGGCTCCTTCACATTCGCTTCATGCGGCCGGTCCTGATGGTCTTGGCGGGCATGTGGAGCTTGGTCCTGCTCTTCGGGGCGCTCCATCCCGGTCTGGACGTGATCTGGATCCCGGGTGCGGCAGGATGGGCCGATCGGCTGTGGCTGCTCGCCCACGGTGCGGCCTTGATGATGCTCGTGATGCGGCTGGCCCAGCTGGTGTATGGCCGAACCCGGTCTGAGGCCTATCCCGAACGAGCCTGAGCGGCACCGTCACGAAACGCACGACCCGGTCCCGGCCCGTGGAGGACCGAGCGACCGCCATGGCTTGCCAATCGGCACGTGCGCTGCATACTCGCGCGACCATGCAGCGCCACACGTGGACCTCGCTGGTCGCGGGGCTCGCCCTCGCGTGCAGCGACTCCGGAGGGCTTCCAAACCCGCCCGACCAAGGCAGCACGAGCCCCGATGTCGGGGCCGATGGAGGCAACTCCGGAACGGATCTGGGCTTGGACGCCGGGACCGACGGGTCGGTGGACATGGGGGGCTCGGTCTTTCCGCCCGGCGTGCTCTTCCGCGGATCGCGGCGGATCCAGGGCGTGGACCTGCAGATCGAAGTCGCGGGATCCCGGGACGCGCCGCAGCCTCCGGTGGTGCTTTTGAACATGGCCCCTGAACTGGGATACGAGTATCTGCGAGGCCCCATGCGCTTTTTGCGGGGTCCCTCGCCCGTGGATGACCCGGAGCGCATGGTGGTGTTCGCCGACCTGCCGGCCCAGGGACGGAGCCAAGACCTGACCACCGACGGTTCGACGATCAGCATCGAGTCTCAATATCAGGGGCTGGTGGACATTCTGGCCGACCTTCGGACCGACTTTTTGGGACAGGCCCCCGTGGACGTGATCGGTCACGGCTACGGGGCGTTGGTCGCATCGCTTTTGGCCGCCCGCGAACCTCGAGAGGTCCGGCGGCTGGTCCTGGTGGCACCGTATGCCCCCGAAGTTCAGACCTGGCGGGACTTTCAAGCCGAAATCCAGGCCCGTCTCGGGCCCGGCGAAAACACCCTGATCGCCGAGCTCACCAACTGGGGTTCGGGCACCGAGTGCATGCGCGACCTGGATCAGTGCACGATTCAGATCTTTCAGATCGAGGCCAAGTACTGGGTGTGCCGGCCCGAGAACACCGACGCGTTCCGCGACATCAACGTGCTGAGCGCCAACTGGACGGGCAAGCAGCGCGTCGAGCAGGAGCTCCGACGGGTGTCGTACAGTTACGTGGACGAACTCGCCAACGTGTCGGCGCCGACCACCTTGGTGCTCGGGGAGTGCGACCCGACGGTCCCGACTCCCTGTCAGGGGCCCAATCCGGATCCGCAGCGCTGCTCGCTGCCCAACACGTGGGACCTGTACCTGCAGCAACTCCAGAATCGACGGGCTGAATTCATCGACACCACCGGGTACTTTCCGATGGTGGAAGCCCCCGACACGTTCCAACAGGTGGTGCTCGAGGCCCTCGAGGGCCCTCCGCCCTCGGGCCAAAACTGAGCACTCAGTCGCAGCTCGGACGGCCCCGCCGGTTTTCCTGAACGACCGCTGCAGCCCATTTCGAGACGGAAGACGGCGGTCGACGTCTCGCCCGCCCTTCTCCTAGTCTGCGCCCGGCCATGTCCGACCCGTCTCGCACAATCCTCGTCGCGGACGACGAAGCCAACCTGCGCAAGGTCTTGGCCGCCATGCTGCGGCGAGAGGGGTACGAGGTGCTCACCGCTGCCGACGGATGGGAAGCGGTGACACTCATGGCCCACCGCCGGGTCGACGCCTTGCTGACCGACCTGAAGATGCCAGGCCTCGACGGCCTGTCGCTGTTGGAACGAACGAGTCGGGAACATCCCGGGCTTCCCGTGGTGATGCTGACCGCGCACGGCACTGTCGACACCGCGGTGAACGCCATGAAGCTGGGGGCGTTCGACTACCTGACCAAACCCTTCGACAAGGACGAGCTCCAGCTCGTCATCGCGAAGGCCGCCGAAGCTTCACGCTTGGCCAGCCGGGAAGCTCTGCCTCAATCCACTCCAGCGAATGGCCGATTCGGAATGATCGGTTCCAGCCCTGCGCTGCAATCCGTCTTTCACACCATCGAGAAGGTCGCCGCCAGCCCCTCGACCGTGTTGGTCACGGGCGAATCCGGTACCGGCAAGGAACTGATCGCGTCGGCGCTCCACGAAAACAGCCCTCGAAAAGAGCGCCCGTTCATCAAGATCAACTGCGCGGCCATCCCCCGGCAACTGATCGAGTCGGAGCTGTTCGGGTACGAAAAGGGCGCATTTACCGGCGCGGTATCGTCCAAGCCGGGCCGCTTCGAGCTGGCTCACGAGGGAACCTTGTTCTTGGACGAGATCGGCGAGATCCCCCTGGAAATGCAGGTGAAGCTCCTGCGGGTCCTCCAAGAGTCGGAGTTCGAGCGGGTCGGGGGTGTGTCCACAACGCGAGTCGACGTGCGGCTGGTGGCTGCCACCAACGTCGACCTGGAGAAGCTGGTGGAGCAGGGTCGCTTTCGAGAAGACCTGTACTACCGACTGAACGTGGTGCCGCTGCACTTGCCCCCGCTGCGAGACCGGCGGGACGACATTCCTCTGCTGGTGGACCACTTCGTGGACAAGTACCAGCACCGCTTGAACAAGGCTGTGACCCGGGTGGACGACGCGGCCCGGGCAGCCCTGGCCCGGTACACGTGGCCGGGCAACATTCGTGAGCTGGAGAACGTGATCGAACGGGCCGCCCTCTTTTGCGAGGGGGGCGTGATCACCGTGGACGAGCTGCCGAACGCATTGCGCGAAAGCTCGCCCCCGGTTCGGTTCGAGGTGGAGAGCCCCGCGTCTGCCGCACCGGGGGCCGCAACCCCGGTCGGGCCGCTCAAGGAGATCGTCAAGCAGCACACCGAGAGCCTGGAAAAAGACCTGATCAAGCGGGCGCTCGAAGAGACCAACGGAAACGTCACCAAGGCGGCTCGAAAGCTGGAGATCAGCCGCAAGAGCCTTCAGAACAAGATGAAGGAGCTGAAGCTGCGGGAGCCGGCCGCGGACGAGCCCTGAAGCGTCTCGTTTCGTCACGCCGAGGGGCGGAGCCTCGTCCCACGGGGCCCCGGCTTGACGGCACTGCTGGCCCGGTTTACGCGGGGTTTGCCGGCATGCGCAGGTGGAGCTCAGCCCTGTTGGGGCTCTCGACGACCTGGCTGGGCGCCGGCGCGTCATGGGCCGCGGGTCCCACCCAGGTGCTCGAAGGGGTGGGCCCGGAGCGCAAAGCGCCCATGGTCCGGCTGGGGGTCGGCTTCGACCAGGACTACCAGCAAAGCCGCATCACCCGAGAAACGACCCTGGACCAAGGCTCCGGCCCCGTCCCGACGGAAGTGCAGGAACTGGACCACCAGTTCGTGCGGCGGCGGCTGCTGGTCGACGGCCGGGTGGGTTTGTACCGCCGCTTCGAGCTCCGCCTCCTGGCCCCGATCGTGCTGGAGCAGGACAGCCAGATCCGGTTTTCGGACGGCGTCGCAGGTCGTTCGACCATTTTCGGCAGCCCAAACGCCGACGACCCGACCTTTTCGACCCGTTTTCCGATCACGACGGTGCCACAGGACCGGTCTCGGGCAGGTTTCGGCGACCTCGAGGTGGGTCTGGCGTGGGCGCCGGTCAGCAACGACGACCGTCCCACCTGGCCCACGGTCCGGCTGGCCGCCATGGTGACCCTTCCCACCGGCGAAAAGTGGGACCCGGCCGACATTCGCGCACTCCCTTCGACCGACGGCACCGGCGGTCCGGGCCTCGGTCTGTACGTGTTCGATCTGTCGGTAGCTCTTTCCAAACGAGCCTTTCTCGGTGTCCCCACGTTGGACCCCTATTTCGAAATCGGCACGCGTCTTCCGGTAGCCACCGGCGACATGGCCGACCTGGGTCTCGACCCGGCCTTTTCCGGACGAGTCCGGATGGGCACGGAGCTCGTGTTCGCTCGAGATCGAAAACGCGACACCTTCTACGGCATCGACGTTGGGATTTCGTTTCGGTATATCGGTTCGGGTCGCACGCGCAGCCAGCTGACCGACTACTTGCCGGACTTCGACCAGACCCAGGTCGACGCAGACGTCTTCGAATACGGGGACTTCGCCGACCCCTCCAACTACTCCCGCTCCGCCGAGGGCGTATCCTGCGTGGTCGACCCCGACACCGGCGATCCGCGCACGCCGGGCGTCCCCTGCGGCGAATTCACCCGGGTCGAAGACCACGTCCGTTTCGACGGCCACGTCGGGTTTCGCATTCAGCCCCAGAAGAACTTCGCCTTCACCGCCGGGGTGCAGGTGGGATTCGCCAACGACCACTTCATCACCGGCGAAGCGGCGGGTACGGATCTGGATCCGCCTGACGCGGGCACGTGCAACGGCGCTCCTTGCTCGGGCCGCGTGAACCGAGTGAACAGCCGGGGCGTCGACGAGCGTTCGCCCTACTTCGACCCCCGCTACGACGCACCCGGGGGCCGCTTTCGAGCCGAAGACATTCTGAACGTCGGCTTCTTCGTGCGAGCCATCGGGCGATTTTGACGCGGGCAGATCCTCTGTCCCGTCGCGGGCTGGAGCCAGCCGCTCCGCCGTTGACAGCCACGGAGAGGTTTGTAGTCGTGGCCCCATCGACGCATCCACCCGCCAACTGATCGACCTCGCCCTTCTGGAAGACCTGGGCCCGGCAGACGTGACCAGCCTGTGCGTTCCCGAAGACGCGCCAGGCCGGGCCGCCATCGTGGCCCGACAGACGCTGGTGCTGGCCGGAAGCGCCACCACCCACGCCATCTTCGACCGGGTCGACCCGCGGACCCGAGTCGAGTTCGAGGTGCAGGACGGGACCGAGGTCGAAGCGGGGACCCGGGTCGGGTTCCTGGAGGGCAAGGCGCGCAGCCTTCTGAAGGGCGAGCGGACTGCCCTCAACTTTCTACAACGTCTGTCCGGGGTGGCGACCCTGACCCGGCGCGCCGTGCGAGCCCTGGGCGACGACACGGCGTGCAAGCTGGTGGACACCCGAAAGACCACGCCCGGCATGCGGGCTCTCGAAAAGGCGGCCGTTCGGGCCGGTGGCGGGCACAACCATCGATTCGGCCTCTTCGACGGCGTCCTCATCAAAGACAACCACATTGCCGCCGCCGGTGGTATTCAAAAGGCGGTCGAAGCAGCCCGGGCTCGCGCCCATCACCTGCTCCGGATCGAGGTCGAGTGCGATCGCCTCGACCAGGTCGACGAAGCCCTGACCGCCGGCGCCGACGTGATCCTCCTCGACAACATGAGCGACGAGAAGCTGGCCGAGGCGGTGCAGCGGATCGGAAGCCGCGCTCTGACCGAAGCGAGCGGCGGCGTGACCGTGGACCGGCTTGGTCGGCTCGCCGCTGCCGGCGTGCAATTCGTGTCCATGGGTGCCCTGACCCACAGTGCCCCCGCAGTCGACCTGGGGCTGGACTGGGACGCTTGACCGCCCCCGAGGCCGGCATCGGCTCGCCGTTCCTGGTGGAGCACCATCCCGTGCTCCCCTCCACCAACGACCGGGCGCTCGAATGGGCGCGGCACGGCCTTCGGACCGGCGAGCGCCCCCGGGTGGCGGTGGTGGCCGAGCGGCAGACGGCCGGGCGGGGGCGCCGGGGCCACCGCTGGAGCTCGCCGCCCGGCGGACTGTACGTGAGTTATCTCACCTGGCCCCGGCTGGACGAGACCCAGACGCCGGCCTTGCCGCTCCTTTGCGGCGTTGCGCTGATCGACGCGGTCGGTCCTCGGGTTGCGGTGCCCCTGGCCCTGAAGTGGCCGAACGACCTGCTGGTCGGGGGCGACGGGCCCCTGGCAGGTCGCAAGCTCTCGGGCGTGTTGGTGGAGCGGCTGTTTCAGGGGCCCGACCGGGACCCGGTGGTGTTCGGCATCGGACTCAATCTGGTGCGGCGGGAGCACGGGCAGGTGGACCACGGTCGGGCCGTGTCCCTGGCGGAGCTGGGTGTGGCGCCGGGCCCGAACGAGGGGTCGGATCCGTTTTCGGGGGCCGTGTGGGTCGACCGCATCGGACATGCGCTTTCGGTTCGTCTCGAGCGAGCCGGCACCGAGGGCAGCCGTGCCTGGGCTGAAGACTACGAGCGAGCGCTGTTCGGTCGGGGCGAGAACGTGCGCTGGGAAGGCCCGGACGGCTCGATGATCGACGGCAAACTCGTGGGGGTCGTGCAAGGAGGGGGGCTGTTGCTCGAGACCCCGGCCGGCCAAAGGGTGCTCGACACGGGAACCGTGGCATTCCCCGAATGCGCAAACTGAGATGGCGGTGTCCATCTTGACGCAACGAATTTCCCTTCGAGCGCGATATTTAAAGACATGACGACCGTCCGCACACCGAACCCGGCCACCGACGGGGGGGCGAGGCGAAATTTCACGGTCCAAAGCCCGACCTCCGGCAGCCCCGGTCGATCGAGCGAAGACCCCCGTGTCGCGTCGGCGCGCCGAGAAGTCGAATCCCGGTTTCGAGACCTGGCCTCGGACCCGAACGAATTTCACGACCTGATGCGCGAGGTCTATGGAAGCGGCTACGACCGGGCTGCCGCCGAAGACCTCCGGCAACGCACCTTGCGGGGTGACACCAGCTGGATGCCTCGGATCGAGGTCGCGAGTTCCGGTTCCTTTCCGCCTGGCGGCATGGGCGCGTACGCCGACGGTACGGTCTACTTGAACGAAGATGTTCTTTCGAACCCCAGCCTCGCCGCCGACGTCCTTTCGGAAGAGGTCGGACACCACATGGACACCCTGGTGAAGCGCACGGACACGGCCGGCGACGAAGGCGAAATGATGCGGCGGCTCTTGGCCGGAGAAGATCTGAGCGTCGCCGACAAGCGAGCCATCCGCGCCGAAAACGACAAGGGCACCATCCGCGTCAACGGCAATGACGTGGAGGTCGAGTTCTTCTTGGGCAAAGTGTGGGATGGCATCAAGGGTGCAGCAGAAGCCGTGGGAAACGCCGTGGGCAACGCCGTGGAAAGCGTCGGTCGAGGCATCGTGGAGCTCGGAGAAGGGATCGTCGACGGCGTGGTCGAGGTCGGCAAGGGCATCGGCAACGGCGTGTCGAACGCCTGGGACAATCTAAAGGAAGGACGCGTCGGCGACGCCATCGGTTCCCTGGCCGACGGCGTGATCGGCGGGGTGAGCCGGGGCGTCAGCCGGGTGCTCTCGGGCGGTATCGACTTCGTGGAGAACGTGGTCGAAGCGCCGACGTACCTTCTCGGCGATGAAGTGGGGGGAGCGATCCGCAACCATGTCACGGACCGGGTGTTCACGGCGGCAGATCGCTTGACCAATGGGGCCTGGCAGACCGTGACCGGCATGGCCCAAAACCTGGTCGAAGGGGGCGTCACGGCCTTGAACGGCGTGGGCAAGATCCTGACCGGCCGCTTCGGCGAGGGCCTTCGAGACCTGGGCATGGGCGCCCTGAAGACCTTTGTGCAGACCCCCGTCGATGGGCTCTTGATGGGAGCCGGCAGCGCCATCAGTGCGGTGCAGATCGCCACCGGCCTGGAGCCGGTGGGGCGCGAGCTGACCGACGCCGAGATCGACCGAATGCGAGAAGTCTTCGGAGATTCGATCGACTACGATCAGGTCCGAGTGGTGGAAGGCGACGCCGGCTTGTTCAGCGTCAACGATCGCGCCTTTGTCCATGGCAATACGATTTACATGAAGGGCTCGCGAGATCCGGACCTGTTGCTCCACGAGATGGCCCACGTGTGGCAATTCCAAAATGGGGGCACGGATTACATGAGCGAGGCCCTGTGGTCCCAGGAATTTTCCATGGCCTACGACTGGGAGCCGTCGGTGCCCGGCACCCCTTGGCACCGGCTCGAGCCCGAGCAGCAAGCGCAGTTTCTCGAAGACGCAGCCCGCTACGGCACCTTCGACCGCGGTCATCCGAACTATGGGCAATTCTTTGCCGACGTGGACGGCGACGGGGTGGACGAAGACCTGACCGACTACCTGCGCGCCGCCCTCGACCAGGTGAAGCGCGGCGCGGGAGCGCCCTGACCGGTGGGCCGAGCCCCTCGCTTCGGGTGGCGGTGGGTGGTCGGCGTCGCGTGCGCCAGCGCCCTGACCGCCTGCAAGCCCGAGATCGACATCGTGCTGCAGTCGTCGGCCTTGCCCGCCCCCGAGTTCCGGCTGTCGATGCGCGGCGAGCCCAAAGCTCGATTCGTGGAGGGCCGGGTGGTGGAGGCCGGTGAAGATCCGCGCACCGCACCGGTCCTGTGGAGCTTTCGGGCCGAAGTCTTCGGCGTCCACGCGGGTGCGGAACGACTCGTCTACGGCGAGCCTCCGGACGGGTTCGAGTCGACAGCCGGCCCGAAACCGCTCGAGCCCGGCGTTCGCTATCGCCTGATCTTGGCGGGCAAGGGATGGGGCCAACTCGAGTTCTCCCCCGGCTCCTGAAGGTCTTCCACCGGCCCCGAGCCGGCTGAAGCCGGCCATGGGGCCGGGCAGCCTCCGCCGGCTCGGGCCATTCCGAAGGGCCATTCCCAAGGGCCGTTCGCGAGAGGGGGTTGCTAGGGGTGGTCGCGAGGGGTGATCGGAACGGGCCGGCTCCCCCATCGGAGACTCGGCAGGTTCCCACCCGTTCCGATCTTGGACCGATGGCGCCTGCGATGGCCGCCGGTTAGGTTGTCGCAGCCCCGATCGGGGCACGGACTCCGGGCTGAACCGTGGCAATGGACGAGGTCACCCACAAGGCCTTCAACGCCGTCGACCGGCACCTTCGCACCCGCTCGGTGCAGCCGGACCCCTCTGCGGCCCCGCAACGAAACGGCGCACGACCCAAGGACCGGCTCGATCCGGCGGATCTGGCCGCCATCGCCCTGAAGCATCCGAACGTGGACTTCGAGGCCCTTCAACGAACCGGCGAAGCGTTCCAGCGCGGCCCGATCAGCCGACTGCATACGACGCGGATCGACGCCAAGCCCGAGGTCGCGTTCGAACGTCTGACCCAAACCCTTTCGACACTGCCGCCGAAAGACCGAACCGCCTACCTCAACGGAGAAGGCATCGAGCTTCTGCGGCTGGCCCTTCAGGGCGGAAAGCCCTGGAGGGATGTGGTGTCGGCGATTCGCTCTCAGGTTTCGAAAGAACGAGCCGCCATCGACTTCGAGCGGGTCGCGCTCCGCTCCAAACAAGAGATCGCGGACCTCTTTGGTCGGGTCGGCGATGCCGCGAAGGAAGACGTCCAAGACGCCCGAGGCCGCCTCGAAGCGTGGAGTAAGCAGTTGGACGGTCTGAAGGACAAAAAGCTCGCCGCCCAACTCAAGTCGTGGGTCAACGCCGTCAAAGAAGACCCTGCCATGCCGATCCTCGTGAGTTCGGCAGCGGCATTGTCCATGGTTCTCGGCGGCGACCCGGGGGATGCCGTGCTGTGGGCCACCGTCATGGCCGCGGGGATGAAGGGCATGGACTTCGCCCTCGACGACGACGTGTGGGGCATCATTCCCAACGTTCAGAAACTCGTGAACCCCGCTTGGGAGGGTTCGGTACTGGCCGGCGCCACCAACCTGCCAGAGGGCAGCGTCGGGACCAGCTTGGCCAAAAATCCGAGCGTCGGCACCAACGAGGCCATGGGGGTCTCGCTGAGCAGCAACGCGGCCAACGTGCTCCTGTGGGGCCTGGCGACAACGAGCGCCTTCCCGCGCATGGTCGGCGAATATCGGGACGATGCGGAAGCCCAGACCGGCTCCCGGCCCACGTGGGGCCGGTCGGCCACCGAGATGATGCTGCACGTGGTGCAGGAGGGCGGCGACAAGCTGGCTTGGGCAGCGGGGTTTGCGACCCTCGCCACGGCCTTCCTGGGCAATCCGGAGATGGATGGAGCGTCGCTGATCGCCTGGGGCGCCACCGCTGCCACCGCGGTCGGGATCTATGTGTCCACCAACCTGCTCGGTACCCGGGCCAAGGCCGACGCCGCGGTGCGCGACCTCGAGCCGGATCAACTGCAGCATTTTCGAGCGCTGTGGTCCCAACACGTGGGTGAAGATGGGCATCCCGAGGTGGATGCGCTGTTCGATACCATGAAGGAGCTGATGGACAGCCTGAAGCTCGACCCCGAAAACCCGCCGAGTCGGCAGCTGCTCGAAAAGCTCGGACGGACGCTCAACAAGATCTTGTCGTATTTTGGAGCGAAGGCGCCGGAGCCATCTCCATCGGATCGCTTGGTTACCGCTTTGCAGGCCGTGGTTGAAAAGAGCCAGAACGACCCCGAATTTCGAGCCGAGCTGTCCACGTTCGAGATGGACCTGACTGGGTTGCCCGATGGCGAGGCCGCCCGGGGTCGAGAACTCGTGAAGCTCTTGCAGAGCCTGGGGGTGAAAGGACTTCAGGGGCCGGGTTTCGACCCGTGGACGGCCGCGAAACTCGTTCCGGGCGCAGGCATGATGGTGGGGGCGGCGTCGGTGGTGACCGCCGGCGCCACCGGACTCGGCCCAGCGGTCGGTCTTCCGCTGATGATGATCAGCGGCCTGCTCGCTTTCATGTCGAGCTGGCCCGAGTTTTCCACCATGAAGAGCCTTTTGGCTCAGCGTGAGGTGCGCAAGTCGGTGGACGTGGCCTCCGGAAGCAATGCGATCAACCTGATCCTGGCCCTCGGCGTGATGGGCATGCGAGGAGGAAAACTGTAATGGACGCCCGAATCGTCGACCGGCTGAGGCCCATCTTTTCCCTCAGCGCCGAGGAGAAGATCGGCGTCTTGGAGGACCTTCGTCGAGAGCCCGAAAAACTGCCCCAGCTCCTCGGCATCCTGCGTCGCCTCACTGCAGACGAGCTGCGCCTGAGCAAGAAGCACCCGGCGGAAGCCCGCAGCCGCAAGGACCGGGCGGCTGCCGAGTGGCCCCAGGTGGAGGCATACCTCCAGGAAAATCCGGGTGCCTCGGTCCGGAGCCCCGGGCTGGATTGACAGCCTGCCAGCCCTTTGCTACCTCCCCGGCTCCACGCCGCGCGCACGTGCGGCACCGGGGCCGTAGCTCAGTTGGGAGAGCGCTTGAATGGCATTCAAGAGGTCGTCGGTTCGACCCCGATCGGCTCCAACCAATAAGGACGCGGACTTCCAGGCGTGACCTGGAGTGGTCACCCAGAATCACATTACAGACACCGCGCGCCAGGACCCTCCAGCGGGCTTCTTGCGTTCTCGCAGACGCCCGGACGAGCCTGCCTCAGGGTGCGGGCAGCGCGAGATCGACAACGGACCCGCCATTGGAAATGACTCGATGCGTTCGAAACGTCGTCGACCTAAACAGATCCACATAGCGCAGGTCGACGGTGCCCGATGTCTCATAGAAGATCCCGGTGCCATCCGGACGCGTCCATATGAGCGGACGAACGCCAGGCACCGAGCCGACCCGCGGGGGGAGTTGCGTCAGGTCGTACAAGGCGAGATTGAAGCTTCCAGGGCTCGCCGGATGGGTTAGCGCAAAGACCCGGCCATCCGGTGGCTCGGATACGGACCGGATCCCATCGATGCGGTCGAATCGACGGTTTTGTCCGGGGGGGTCGAGCGGGACCGTGAAGCCCTCCCCGTCTTGTTCCCAATACAGCCGTCGTCCAAGCTCGCCAAACACGGTTCGAGGAGAAACGCCCGCCTGCCGACCGAGGGTTCGGAACGGTGGTGGACCGGACAGGTCGACCCCAGACGGAGGCAGCGAAAACAACAGGAATGGGTCGCCGTCACCTCCGCGGATGGCCACCGATCGAGACTTCGGTCCGAACACCGGCGCCAGTAGATCGAATGCCACCGAAGTGACCACGTCCGCCTGAGCCAAGAAATGGCGTGCATCCAAGTCCGTCCATCGAACCGAATCCCCTGCCAACGTCACCAGCCAGCGACCGTTGTCGGGCGGAACCCAAGTCGTTCCGCTCCCAAAATCTGGAGCCGGAACGAGTTGAACGAGGCGGCCACCCGAAAGGTCGGCCGAGCCCACGCTCCCATCCGTACACCGGTAGACCAAAAGAGCAGCCTGCGGGCTCCATGTTGACCAAGAAGAGAGGCTACCGGCCTGTCCGCAATCCAATCCGATGGTGTCTCGGTCCTCGGGTGCCGCCGGATCGACCACCCAGAGTCCACCTCGTCCATCCTCGAGCACGAAAAGCCCCCCCACATCCGAAACGGAGGACAGATCGTGATCGTTCGGGAGCGCATCCGGGTCCACATCATCCAGATCGATCGGGCGAGGCTCAGGGTTCGACGCGTCGAGGTCGATGACGAAGAAGCGCAAAAAGTCGAACGTAGCGCCAGGTCGAACTTCGACGGCTGTCTCCTGCTGAAACAGCAGAAAACGATCGGTAGCAAACCATGGCCCCCTCTCGAAATCGGGCACGGTGAACACCTCCCGAGTCGGTGGCGTGCGTGCCATCTCGAACACGGAGATTTTGGGCTCACCGCTGGAGCCTTCGTGTGCGAAAGCGAGGCGACTTTCCTCCGGAGAGAACGTCAGCTCGCTGAGAGCGCGCGAAACCGAGAAGCCACCGCTTTTCGCGAGTTCGGGCACCACATGACACAAGTCGATCAGATCGAACCGCGTCGCTGCTGTCGTTGCATTGCGATGAATGACGGCGCCATGGCGTTCAACCGTCGAAGGCGCGACCTCCAGCACCGCAGTCACGCGATCGGACTCGAGATTGGCATCTTCGACCTCCAAGTCTACCGTCGCATTGGGAGCTTGGGGGTCGAAGAAACCGGTCGCACGAACCGAATCTGGATTCTCTTCGATCGAGATCGTGCTCGGGGCCGTGACCGTCCAGCTTCGGCCTACCTTTCCACCCCCGATAGCTTCCCACGTCGCCTCGAAGGGAGTGCACGCCGGAATCCGCAAACTGAGTGGACCATCGATTTTCAAGCGAAAGCCCGAATCGACCACTTCGAGCACGAGTACCGAAGACGCCGTTCTCCCGTCGGCATCCTCGATTTCGACCGGCAGTACGAAGCGACCGATCGCACCGGTGCGACCTTCGAAGTGAACGACGCGTTCCTCTCGGCGAATCCGGATGCCCGGGGGCACCAGAGCGTCCGAATCGAAGACCCAGCGAACGGGACCTCGGCCCCCTGCTGGCACGGCGGTGGCCGCGTAGGTCTCTCCGAGCACCCCCGGAGGCAGGATGGGGGTCAGCACCTGCAGGGGCTCGGCGACCGAGAGGACGAAGCCGCGTCGGTCTCGGCCGCCTTCGCGGCCCCGGACCTCGAGCTCGAAGGTGAAATCGCCAGCCAACTCCGGCACACCCTCCAATCGGGCGGGGCTATCCCCGTCTTCGGCGACGAGTTCCAATCCCGGCGGAAGTTCTCCAGTGACCACGCTCCATCCATTCGATGCCGGCCCTTCGGACCGCCCCAACTCGGTTGCGTAAGCCTCACCGACGGTTCCGGGCGGAAGGGTGTCCGCCTCGATGCGGGGTCCGCGCCGCACGGACAGAGCCACGCGGAGGGAAGCCCGGTCGCCTTCGCTGTCTCGGACCTCGATGGTCACCGCGAAGTCGCCCAGATCCTCGGGTGTTCCAGACAGGCGAAAGACGTCTGGCTCGTCTTCGACGGGGGAGGCACGCATGCCGGGCGGAGGGGCCCCTCCGGCGACGGAAAACGCGTAGGGCGGGGTCCCCCCGGAAGCCAGGATCGGGACCGAAACCGGTTCACCCAGAAGAACGACGGTCCGGCCGAAGCGGCGCAGTGCAAGCTCCGGTTCGTCTGGATCGGCGAGCGGACCACCGTCTGCCGGACCTCGATCTGGGGGCCCGACATCCGCCCCGCCGTCGGCCTGGCTCATCCCTGGGTTGCGTTCCGATTCGCAAGCCACGAGGGCCATCACGGCCAGCACTGCGTTGCGTTTCGAGCACATGTTTCTCGATACCCGCCCCTTCCACACTGGCCAACCCATTTTCTCGAGCGGCGTCCTGAAGAGCCCTCGGCTTTTCGGTCCGCGCGGGTCGGTCACTCGACGAACGTCGCGTCTTCGACCAGGGCGTCGTACTGGTAGCCAAAACCGAGGTCGACGTCCCGTCGAAGGACGCCGCGGAAGGCAACCCGCTGGCCTTCGGCCACGGCCACGGTGGTTTGGACGGTGAGGTCGTGGGTGCCGCTCGACGGATCTCCCGTCCCGTCCTGAAGGTGCACCCAGTACCAGCCGACGGCACCAGCCACCTTGACGGCGACGCCATAGACGACAACCTCGTTACCAGCGAGCTCGTCCAACCGCCCGTACACCTCACCCACCTTCAGCGCCCCCTCCGGCGCCGAGGACACCACCGTGCGCTCGGCCGTCGCACGGTCCACCACGCGCGCGTGCTCGATCTCGACAAGTACGGCAACCCGCTTACCCGCCTCCGGGATCTCGACATCGCGGCGCGGCGTGCCTTGGCCGAGGAGGATGTAGTCCCCGGCTTCGGCTCCGACCTGGGGCACCCGCACCCAGGTTTTGAGCCTTCCTTGGCGGACCTCGAGCAGCTGGGCGTCCGCGCGGTTGACGACCCTTTCGACGGTCGTGGGGGCGCGGTTGGCCCAGCCGCCGGGAGGCGGCCTGGAGCTCGAGGTGCTCGAGTCCTGGCAGCTTGCGAGCCCTGCCAGGGCGAGAGCGGCCCACGTTGCGAAGCGAAACATCCATCGAGCCTACCTCATTGAGACCTTGCTGCCATCCGCGAGGCGCCCTCAGGCCCGTCCCGCCGTAGGCCGTACGGGAGAGCCCGCAGACCCTCAGCTCGACGAGAGGGCCGGCGATTGAAGAAGAGCGTCGCATGCTCCTCGGAGCTGGATCGTGGCCACCATAGAGTTCGTCAAAGCCCGGCGAGCCAGACCCACGGTACCTGTGCCGAGCAGTACTCCATTGAGTGTGACGGCGGGGCGCGCACGTCCCGAGAGTTCAGGCCACCCTCGCCCACCCAGGCACGCACAACACGCTCGACCTGATGGTCGAAAAGGTCCGCGAAAAGCTCGAGGTCGGCTAACCGGCGGGCCTATGCCCGCGGGATCCGTTTGCGTCGACGCACACCTCCATGGTGTCGTGAACCCCCGAGCAAGGATGAGCAAGCGCGAGAGAAACCGGCAGATCCGCGAGGGCGTGCGGGCGCTCCGACGCAAGCCGGGGTGGGACCCGGCTGCGGTGCTCCAAAAGAGCCCGGCGGAGCAGCTGCGAGACCTGGAGCAGTCGGAGACCACGGAGCGCTCCTACGACGATGCGGCCGGGTGCGAGGCGTGCCACGCGGAGCGTGAGCGAACGAAAGACGAGACCGCCCTGTGCCGCCACCACTTCGCTCGAGCCATGGGGCTTTCCACCGACGGGTGACGGGGAACTCGGCCGGCTGGAGCGCCCCAACCCCGGCGGCATGAAGCCACGCCGGCCCCCTCCGCAGCCCGCAAAAGCCTCGATGAGCGTTCGCTACGCAGAGCGGGCCCGGGAGGCAGCCCGAGCCAGCCATCTGGTGTACGGTGGCGACGGCGGAGTGGGGCCAGATGCAGCCAGGACGCACATCATCGCTCGGGCACGGAGTCTGGCGTAGGGCGGCGGCGGGAGTTTTGCTGGCGGCGCTGATCGCGACCTTCGCGGCGATCGGCTCGCCCGCGCGGTGGAGCGACCCCGAGACGTGGGCGACGGCCCTCGCGGCGGCGCGCCAGTCTTCCTTTTTCCTGCCAGCGGGGATGGTCCTCGTCGCCGCGGCCACCGCCGCCATGGTGCCGCTCACCGCCGTACTGGTAGCCGTCGGCAGCACCCTGCCCGGGCCCGTCGGGTTCGCGATCGCTTGGGGAGGCACCCTGCTCGGAGCCATCCTGACCCACGCCGCGGCCCGCCGGCTCGGGGCCGCAGCGGTGGCCCCTCGGGTGCCCGCGGTCCTGAACGACCGGCTCCTGCGCCCGGATACGAGGGGCTGGGTGGCCCTGGCCTTCCTACGGATGTTGCCGGTGTCCCACTTCGGGGTGTTCAATGCCGCCCTCGGAGCTGCCGGCTATCCGGTGGGGCCGTTCTTCGCCAGCACTGCTCTCGGTATCACGCCGGTGGTGGCGGCGTACTTCTACTTGGGCGAGCGCCTGCGACACGCCTGGTCCAACCCACGCCCCGAAACTTGGATCCTGCTGGCGGTCTGGGCTGCGGCCCTGGTCGGGGCCACGGTCCTCCTCACGCGAAAGGCTCGGGCCGCTCCTCAGATGTGAGCGTTCCAAACGCTTCCACTCAAACCCCCAAAAGAGAGAGATCCAAACTGGGTCTTCCGGACACCATGTCGATCTCGAGCTGCGAAAGCCTCGTAAGGCCGCGATGCACCCGATCCCGAACGGCGTCGTAGACATCCGAAACCGAAGCCGGGCCTTGGGTCCGAACGTCCACCAACCAGGGCTCGTCGATCGGGTGCCCGATCCGACTCACCATCCTGCACTCCACAGCATCGATCCCCTGCACCTCCGAAACGATGGAGCTAGCGATCCGCTCGGCCACCACGTTGTAGATCTTGCCCACGTGGGTGCTGGGGTTCTTGCCCGCCACCGACTCCATGGTCATCGGCCGGTAAGGCGTGATGAGGCCATTTGCTCGATTGCCCCGCCCTGCTTCGCCATCGTCCCCACACTCGGCCGAAGTGCCAGTCACCGTCAGGTACAGAGTCGGTGCCTCTGGATCGTCCGCCGTGTTGACCTGCGTTCGGACTGGCAGGTCGGCCACGCTCTTCGCCGCCTCGTTTGAGACCTCGGCCAACTCCGCCTTCAGCGCCAGTGCGTCCTCCAACCGGGGGAGCTCCGGTCCGATCAAGGCGCACGCGACCGTGAGTTCGACCTCTTCCCCCAGCCGCACCCCCATGACCTTCACGTCTTCGCCGACCGCCTTGCGGCCATCTACGGAGGCGAGAGACGAAAGCCGCGTTTCGACCGCCATCACGATCTGCTCGAGTCGACTGAGTGGCGCGTAGCCGACCCCGCATGACGTGTCGTTGGCGAGCTTCTTTCCCGGAGCCATCTGCCGGGTCGACAGTTCCACCAACTCTCGAGAGCCCGAGCGGATCCCACAGTGAACCCGGACATGGCGTTCGGGTTCCAGAGCGTGCAGATGCTCCGCGAGCCATCGGCGGGTCTCCTCCAGCGCCATGTCTTCGACCGGGACCGGTCGGCCGGCCGCCACGTGGGTCGCCCTCCCGGCCAAGTAGATGTCCATGGGCTCGACGACCTGGCCGCCGCCGAGCCAAGCCTCGGAGGCTCCAGCCCGCAGCAGAACCTTGTCGACATTATGGTGAAGCACGCTCCCCGAAACGGCCACGTAGGCCCACGACAGCGCCCGAGAGATGCTCTCGGCCAAGGCGTCGCAGATCGTGTCCGGATGCCCGAGTCCCTTCCGCTCCACGACTTCCACGTCGGACGCGTCGACCGTCGGATCATCGCTTCGGTGGATTCGCAATTCCATGGGGATTCCTTTCGGTACAGCCCGAGCTTCCGCGGGGCGCGAATCGCCCTACTTCAAAGCCCGCAGCACATCGGCCTCGACCAAGTGCTCGTACACCTCCAGCGGTTCCAGCTTGCCGAGGTCTCGGTCCCATTCGTGCGGGGCCTGGGGCAACGGCGAACGACTCAGACTCTTTCGAAGCGCTCCCAAAAACGGCGGACCGGCCACCAAGACGGTTCGGCGGCCCGGATGCTCGCGCACGAAGGAACAAAACTCCTCGATGACCCGGTCAGCGAAGCGCTTCTCTTCTTCGGCCCGGTGACCGACGCGTCGGTCATCGGAGGTCTGAAGCCCTCGCCCTTGGCCAGGCCTCGCCGGACGATGACGCACGCCCGGTTTGGTGGTGTTGAAGAGCTCTCCGTCCTCGAGCGTGGCACTCGGCGCGATCAAGCACTGGGCTTCAAGCACCTTCGGCCGTCGTTCGAAGGGAGACGGCGGCGCCACGGTCAGAAATCGGGCCCGCCCGCCGTCGGCCACCAAGATCACAGCCTCATTCATCCCGAAGCTGTCATGCAGACTTCGTTCCCGGCCGATGCTTTCGAGCGAAGACGCCCCGTTCGACACCGTCCGGTAGCAACCTGCACCGATGGGTACCCCCGGCGGAGTCCATGCGCCCCCGTACAGCCTGCAGGCGCTGCCTCTACACCGACGTCAGGTCATCGATGCGGCGGAGCGAATGGCCACGTCAGTCCCCTCCGGGTCGACCCGAATGTCCATCGACGAGCCCTGAAGCTCGACGGCCTTCCGTGCGATGGCGAGCCCTCGGCCCGACCCGGGCTCGGGAGGGCATCCGATCTGCGTCTGCACGAAACGCCTCCTGCACCTCTCGGGGGACGCCCGGACCATCGTCCACGACCCGCGGTTCGAAGCCACCGGGCGCTTCGTCCGAAACCACCGTGACAGTCATCCGAGCGCCTTCGACTTGCAGGCGGTGTTCGAGGGGGGAGTCACGGCGCCGATCTACTGAAGTCGGCAGGCCGAGGCCCCCCACGCGGTTCTCGGCTCAGCGGGTGCCGAGGGCGGTGAAGCCGCCGAGGAGATTTTCGACATGCTCGAAGCCGTTGCGGGCGAGAATGCTGGCGGCGAGTCCGCCCCGGTGGCCGACCCCGCACGCCGTGACCACCGGACGCTGCTCGGGGACTTCTTCCAGCCTTTTTTCGAGTTCCCCGACGAAGATCGGCAGGTGGTCGTCAGGGGCGTGGGCCGGCCGCTCTCCGGGCTTGCGCACGTCCAAAACCACGGGCTTGTCCCGGGCAGGCCGGGACCGAAACCCCGTGGCGTCTGTGGTGCCGATGCGGCCCACGGTCCGTCCGCTGTCCCGCCATGCTCCGAAGCCGCCTCTCGAGATCGACAGGCGGTCGAATCCGATCCGCACGGCCATGCGGATCACCCGGTCGGTGGACGCGTCCTCGGGCAGAATCAGGGTGAGCGGTTCTCTCGGTTCGGCGATCCAGCCCAAATAGGCCGGCAGTCCTTCGAGCCAAAGGTTGTAACTGCCCGGCACGTGCCCGCCTGCGAACGCTTCGGGAGTGCGCAGGTCGACCACCGTTCCACCAGCTTGCAGGGTGTCCTGCACGTCGATGGGCTCCACCCACTTCGGCTGCGGCAGTCGCTCGAGAATCGGAGCATTGCCGCGCAGATTGTACTCCTCCATCAGTCGAAAATAGGGTGGGCGAACGTGCGACTCGCCGTGCTTCGCTTCGGTGAAGTTCGCCTTTTGCTGGCAGAGCAGAGGGTTTGCATGACGCTCGAACCCCAAGGTGCTGATCGGCCGGTCGGCGATGTTGCCACCGCACACCGACCCGGGTCCATGGGCGGGGAGCAAGCTCACGCCTTCTCCCAGCGCCATCAACCGCTGAAGGCTTTCGAACAGGGCCGGGGCCAGACGCTCGGCTTCCCGTTCGCCCAGCAGGTCGGTGCGGCCGGTGTCCCCGGCGAACAGCGTGTCCCCGCTCAGCACCGCCAGGGCTCTGTCGCCGGCAGATCGTTGGGCGATCGCAAAGCACAGACTGTCCCAGGTGTGGCCGGGCGTTTCCATCACCCTGAAGTCCAGATCTCCGACGCCGAACCGATCCCCATCCCGGACTCCCTCACCGTAGGCAAAGTCTTGCTGGGCCGAATGCAGCACGCGGGCCCCGGTGGCAGCGGCCAGCGCCGTCGAGCCGATGACGTAGTCTTCGTTTCGGTGGGTCTCGAGCGCGAAACGGATCGACTCGCCCCGCTCGCGGGCCAAGTCCAAAAAGCGGTCCACGTCTCGGCTCGGGTCGCAGACGACAGCTTCCCCGCCGTCTGCGATGTAATACGCGTGGTGGGCCAAGCCCTCGCTTTCGAATCGTCGAATGAACATGTCCGGGGCGGTACGCAAGGCCCGTGCACAGGCGACTGGGTCCAAGAGCATGAGGCGCTGCCCGGAGGGTCTTCGCCCGTGCGGTCCCGGAGGATCTTCGCCCGTGCGGTCCCGGTCTGGGACAAAGCGCAGACAGCGAGCGCCGCAGCGCCCCTCCGAGCCGAGGTCGTGGATGGGAGGCCGGTCCAGCACGGCCGGCTCGGGAGCCGCCGGCGGCGGCATCGTGCCCCCGAGTCAGATCGCCTCAGGTAGCGTTCCGGCCTCGGCCGGCCCCGACGCCCCCAAAAAACGACCTTTCGGTCCACCTTGGCCTGTGGACGCTCGCAGGCGCCCCGTCAGCGCGGGTCCCTCAAAAACCGCCCAGCGGGTCGCCTCGGTCTCCCGAGACCAGCTAGGAATTCGGATCCCCTGTCGCACGGGACGCTTCACGCCGCGAACCCATCCGCGCTACCCAGGGACCTGGCGGGCTGGGCCCGCTGCAGTCCGGTGTCCACTTTCCACTCGAGCGCTCGTTCTGCCGCCCGGCCGCAGGGGCTCGGGATCGAAGCGTCATGGTCCCGTTCCGTCGCGGAGGTCGCCGAAGCCCTGCATGTCGACCTCGGGGCGGGGCTCGACGCCGACGAGGTGACCCGGCGCGCCCGCCAATGGGGCGAAAACCGCATCGCGCCTCGAAAGCCCAAGAGCCTGCTGCAGATCTGGCTGGACCAGTTTCGCAGCGTGCTGGTCGCACTGCTCGCTGCCGCCATGGTCGCTGCCGCGGCGGTCGGACAGGGGATCGAAGCCCTGGCCATCCTCGGCGTCCTCTTGGTGAACGCCGCCATCGGCTTCTTCATGGAGCGCCAAGCGGTCCGTTCGCTCGAAGCGCTGCGCAGGCTCGGCACCGCCGATGCCACCGCCTTGCGAGGCGGCCGACCCCAGCGGGTGCCGGCGCCGCAACTGGTTCCGGGAGACGTGGTCCGCGTCGAAGGGGGCGACGTGGTGGCGGCCGACCTTCGACTGACCGAGTCCTCCCGGCTCGAAGTCGACGAGGCGATGCTGACCGGCGAATCGCTCCCCCGGGCGAAAAGGCCCGATCCCGTGTCACCCGAGGCTGATCTCTCCGAGCGAACATCGATGCTGTTCAAGGGAACGGTCGTGGCCCGAGGGTCGGGCGCCGGTGTGGTGGTGGCCACGGGCATGCACACCGAGCTCGGGACCATCTCGAAGATGGTCGAAGAGACCGAAGAGCCGTCCACACCACTCGAGCGAAGACTGGCTCGCCTTGCCCACGGGCTGATGGCTCTGACCCTCGTGATCGCCGCCCTGATCGGAACCGGTGCTCTGTTTTCGGGCTCATCGCCCCTTCTGGTGATCCAGACCTCCATCGCTTTGGCGGTGGCCACGGTCCCCGAGGGCCTTCCGATCATCGCCACCATCACGCTCGCCCGCGGCATGCTTCGCCTGGTCGGTCACCAAGCCCTGGTCCAACGTTTGGCCGCCATCGAGACCCTCGGCTCCACGTCGATCCTGTGCACCGACAAGACCGGAACGCTCACCGAAAACCGGCTTCGGGTGCAGGACATCTTGCCCCATGAAGGGATCCCAGAAGCCCGGCATCGCTGCTTGGAAGTCGGCCTGCTCTGCAACAATGCGAGCCTCCCCCACGACGGCGAACCGGCGGTGGGGGACCCCCTAGAAGTCGCCTTGCTCGCGGCCGCTCGCGACGCCGGCATCGAGCGCGAAGGACTGCTGGCTCGATGGCCACGAGTGCGCGAGGTCGCGTTCGACGCCGAATCCCGGCGCATGGTCACCGTCCACGGACACGCAGCGCCCCATCGGCTGGCGGTCAAGGGCGCACCGGAAGCGATCCTGGACGCATGCGATCTGGACGCCGCATCTCGAAGCGAATGGGCCCAGCGCGCCGAGGCCATGGCGACGCGGGGTCTTCGGGTCCTGGGAATGGCCGAGGCACGACGGGACGATCCGAAGGCCCCGGCAGAGCACCTGCAGCTGTTGGGCCTGGTCGGCATGTGGGATCCGCCGAGCCCCGGCGCCTCCTCGACGGTGCGGGCCTTTCGCACAGCTGGGGTCCAGGTGGTCATGGTCACCGGCGACCATCCCGCCACCGCCCGCCACGTGGCTACGGCAGTGGGCTTGCCAAACGCCGAAACCGTCTGGCTCGGGCGAGATCTGGAATCGGCGCGCTCCGCCCCGCTCGAGCGGCAAGAAAACTTGCGGAAGGGCTGCGTGTTCGCCCGGGTGAGCCCCAAGCAGAAGCTGGAGCTCATCGCCCTGCACCAGTCTGCCGGATCAGTGGTGGCGATGACCGGCGACGGCGTGAACGACGCCCCTGCCTTGAAGCGCGCCGACATCGGCGTGGCCATGGGCGGCCGCGGCTCGGAAGCGGCCCGGGAAGCGTCGGACATGGTCCTTCGAGACGACAACCTGGCGACCATCGTCACGGCCATCGGCGAGGGAAGGACCATCTTCGCGAACATCCGAGGCTTCGCGGTGTACCTGCTGTCCTGCAACCTGTCCGAAGTCTTGGTGGTGTCGTTGGCGGTGGCGAGTGGCGGTCCTCTACCCCTGCTTCCCTTGCAGATCTTGTTCTTGAACCTGGTGACCGACGTGTTCCCCGCCCTGGCACTCGGCATGGGTCAGGGCGCCCCCGATCGCCTTCGCCGGCCGCCCCGGGATCCCAAGGAAGCCGTCCTGGCCCGCAGACATTGGGTCACCATCGGGGTGTACGGACTGCTGTTGGCCGGGGCGGTGTTGGCGGCGTTCGGCCTGGCCCTGGGGCCGCTGGACCTGGAAGCTCGGGGCGCAGTGACCGTGTCCTTTCTGACGCTGGCCACCAGTCAGCTCGTGCACGTGTTCAACATGCGGCGACGTACCAGCGGCATGCTCGTCAACGAAATCACCCAAAACCCGTGGGTGTGGGGCGCCCTCGGCCTGTGCGTGGCGATCTTGGCCGCCGCCGCGGCGATCCCGGCGGCGGCGCGCCTTTTGGCCTTGGAGCGCCTGAGTCCAACCGCCTGGCTCGTGGTTCTGTCCCTCAGCCTCGCTCCAGTGGTGGTGGTCCAGACGGCAGACGCCCTTCGCAGGGCGTGGCGGTGGCTCCGGCGCAGGCGCGCTGCCGGGTCGGACTCACCGATCGAAGGGACCTAGCTCCGGACAGGCCAGCCAGTCGATCTGCTCTTCGGTGTGGCCGGTCTCTCCGTCGGAAGACTGCTCCTCTTCGACGAACACCCGGATCGGGTCCGATTCGCTGCGCTCGATCAGTCGCGCCCAGGCGGTGTCTCCCCCGTTGAAGCTGCTCATGAACACGATCAGCGCCGCCGGGTTGGACAAGCCGGCCTGCATCAAGCGGGATTGCAGCTCGGCCGGCTGATCGGTCACGCCGGTCAAACGGCCCACCGCCCAGCGGGCCCGGTCCGGGTCGTTCGGTGCCGACGCCACTGCGAGCCAATGCACGGTCTCGGCCACCGGCGGATCCTCGGCCGCCTCTTCGCGCTGCAGCCGAAGCGAAAAGCCCGTTCCGGACAGATCCGAAAGCCGAACCACCACGGGGGCGCCTCCGTTTCGGGTCACTTCGGACGCCCACACCCGCGGGGCCGGGACCGCGTCTTCGAAGCGCACTTCCACCGGGTCGGCTCCGACCTCGACGGCGCCGGCCTCGAAGGGCGCATCGTCCGTCCACACCCCGCGCCCCGCCGGAACGGCCACCCAGTCGAGCCGCTCGGTACCATGGACTCCATCGAGATAATTCCACTCCTCGATTTCCACCGAAAATCCCCTTCGATCCACCGAAGCGACCCGAGGATGAGCCGGCTCCGGATCTCTTCGCGTGAGCGCCGGCGCAACGACGATCGGCTCCACGATGTCCCGCGAAAAGTCGACCCGTCGGGTTCGGGGGGACTCGGTCGAAAGCTCGAGCGAGCCGCATTCTCCAAGTGAAGCGTTCATGCCTCCGTCGGGATCACACACGCCTCCAAAACCCGGCATGAAGCCGGGCAGGCACGACCCGCACTCTGCGACCCCGTCGGTCTCGACGCAGCTCCGGTTGAGTTGTCCGCAGTCGAGTTCTGCGCAGGTGAGCGGCCCGCCAGCGTTCCCGCCCCCGTCGTCGCCGCAGGCGAAGGCTGTCAGGGCCCCGGCCGCGGCGAGGTATCGAGCTCCTCGGACGATCCCTCGATCCACGGCGCCAGCTTGGCGGACCGGGCTGGGGGATCAAGGTCCCATTTTCGTTCGGCCGGATCGACCGGACCGGCGGGGTCGAGGGGGCCTGGAGCCGGTCAAAGACGCAGCCAGGGGAGCCGCGCTGGCGTCGAGGCGCCGTCGAATCCACTGGTGGGCCGGGTCTCGGTCCACCCGGCGATGCCAGACCATGAGCAGAGCGTGGTCGGGCAAGGCCAGGTCGACCCGCAGGGGCCGAAGCCGGCGGTCGAACTGGGCCAAAGCACCCGGTCCGGTCAGGGTCGCATCGGTCGAGACGGCCAGGGCCACGGCGGTGGAGAAAGTAGGGACCCGGAACCTCACGTTCCGCTCCAGGCCCCGCGCCTGCAGGGCGGCATCGACCACGCCCGGGCCGCGATCGCCAGCCGAAACCAGGACATGGTCCAAGCTGGAGAAGACCCGTGCGGATAACCTCTCGCGGCTCGATACCGGATGCTCCATTCGCACGAACGAAAGGAACCGATCGGCGAAGAGCTTCCGCTGGATCAGGTCCGGATGAAGCTCCGGGCCGAACGACACGGCCCAGCCTCGATCGACCAGCGTGGGTCGGATGGCCAAGTCCAGTTCACCCGACTGCAGGGCGGAAGCGAGATCGGCCCGCAGGGACGTGGCCTCGATCCGAACTCCGGGTGCTTCCGCCGCCAGATCGGACAGAAGTCGCGGATACACCAGTGCGTCGAATAGATCGGGCGCAGCCAAGCGGAAGACCCGTCGACTGGTGGCCGGGTTGAAGCCTTCTGGCTCTTCAAAGGCACCTTCCACCGCCCGAAGCACCGGCGGAAGCCGCTGGGCCAGGGCTTCGGCCCGCGGGGTGAGTCCCAAGCCCCCTTCACCTCGCACCAACAAGGGGTCGTCGAACAGGCTCCGCAGTCGCTTCAAGGTATGACTCATGGCCGACTGGGTCACGCCGAGGCGCTCGCCAGCACGGGTGACGCTGCGGGCCTCGAAGAGCGCTTGCAGGGCCACCAGCAGGTTCAAGTCCACCCGCCGGAGCCGGTCCACGACATCATCCTGATTCATGGCTTCATGAATGACATGAGTTGGTATCATTGCACCAACGGGGACACGGTCTCGGCATGACCCAGTCCACGAACCCCCATCCCCCTTCGACCGGTTCCCGCACCCTGGCCCTCTTCGGCGCCACCCGCGGCGTCGGGCGCTGTGTTCTGCGCAGGGCCTTGGCCGACGGACACACAGTCCGGGCCCTCGTCCGCGACGCGGGTCGCCTGGACCGGGCGGTCCGCGACCTTCCCGAAGCCGCGAAAGCCCGCCTGGTGCCCGTCTTCGGCGACGTGCTCCACGACGAAGCGGTCAAAAAGACGCTGGAGGGCGCCGGCGCAGTGCTCTGCGCCCTTGGGGCGTCGGCCCGAAACCACGACCAGATCCGGACCCGAGGCACCGCGGCCCTCGTGCGGGGCATGAAGGCCACGGGCATCGACCGGATCGTGGCGGTGACGGTGCTCGGGGCCCACGAAAGCCGGGACCCGCTTCCGTGGTGGCTCCGAAACGTGGTTTTCCCGCTGTTCTTGGCGCCGGCCATCGCCGACCACGAGGGGCAGGAAGAGGTCTTGCGGGCCAGCGGTCTGCGCTGGACGGCGGTCCGGCCCCCAAACCTGACCGACGGACCGGCCACGAACGCCTACGCCGCCGGCAGCCTGGACTTTTCGACCGTGAAGATGACCGTCTCGCGCCAGGACGTGGCGGCGTTCATGCTGGATGTGATCGAGCGGGACGCGTTCGTGACCGAGACGCCGGCCATCTGCGACCGAAAAGCCCGGTACCGGAGCTCGGAACGGCCCCACAGTCCCAGCAGATCCGGACCGGGGCGGCTCGGCCCGTCTTGACTCGGCGGGCTGCGCGGGGTCCGACGAAGCATGACCATTCGCATCGCGACCATCCTGGGCACGGGGCGGCCCGGGAGCTACACGGCGAAAGCGCTGGCCTTGGCCGAGGCCGAGCTCGACACCATGGAGCTCGAGGTCGCGCGGATCCGGCCCGGCGACTTCGATCTGCGCTTTCCGGGAGAAGGCACGGGAGACCAAGAGCGGCTGCAGGAGCTCGTGAGCTCGGCCACGGCGCTGCTGTTCGCGACGCCAGAATACCACGGAACCATGGCGGCCAAGGCGAAGCTGATCATCGAAAACCTCGGCTTTCCCTCGGTCGTGGCCGGCAAGCCGGTGGCGCTGCTCGGCGCGGCAGCAGGTTCCATTGGAGCGATCAAATCATTGGAACAGCTACGCAGTTGCTTGTCTCATACCGGGGCGATCGTCTTGCCCGGTCCGGTGTCGGTGGCGGGGGTGAGGAAGGTGTTCGACGAAGAAGGGCGTTGCCACGACGAGGGGGTCGAAAAGCGGATCCGCGGTCTGTCCCGGGGCCTGGTGGACTACGTGCACCAAAACATCTGCCCGCGCCTGGCCTTGGAGACCCAGGTCCGCATCCCCTGACGAACCCGACGCCGGGCAGCGCGCCGACCGCCGCCCAGCAGGGCGCTATCGGTCAATCGGTGGATTCGCTGACGGGGTGCTCGCTTCCCGAGCGCCCCTCGGAGAGGGTCCGGCCCTTCTGCTCCGCGCTGGAGCCGCGGGCGCTGGACAGCTTGCGGTCTCCGTAGGGGTCCGGGTTCGCCACGACCGAGTCCGGGTGGGCCGGCGGCCCCGCTTCGGACACCGGGTGCCGGCTCCCCGGACGGCCACTGGCCAGGGTGTGTCCCTGGCCCGGCTGTGGCGCCGGCGGATGGTGCGGGCTCGCCTCCACGGCAGGCGCCTCGATCACCCCGTGGTCGCGCCACAAGTGCACCAAACTCGGGTCCGCGTGGCGCTCCAGACGCTCTCGGAGCCCCGGGGATATCCGCTGGCAGATGTGGGTGCAGATCATCTCGGTGAGCTCTCGCGCCTCACCGGGGCCCAGGCCCGTCGCCTCTTCCACGTCGGCAAAGAACGACGATTCGTTCCGGGGTCCAGCGTAACCTTCTGCGAGCAGTGGCGCACCGTCGGGTAACTCGAGCTCCGCGGTCAGCGCAGCCCGATCGTCGGGTTGCACGATGGTACCGAGGACCCGCAGGACCCTCCGAATGCGCTCGACCTCGCCCTCCGGCAGCCGCAGCCCCCGTTCGACCAGGTCCCGATCGATGATCTCGGCGAGTTCCATGTCCCCTGTTCTTGCAGGCCCCGGACCACCCTCCAACGCAAGCGCCCGACCCGCACCCAACCAACCGGCATGCGCATGGGTCTTCGGGGCCGAAATTCCCCGCAAGAGCGGCCCTTCGCGCCGAGCGAGGCGGTCATGCCCCTGCGCGAGGAACGAGCCCCTCCTTGCCGGGCGCGACCCTCTCGGCAGTCCGACGAACACCGGGCGAAGCGGTCATCACCGGCCGTCGATTCGGGCAAGCTGTGGAAGAGTCGCCCTCCTCGGACCCACCGGACTCGACGCGGAGTCCATATTTCTCGAACAGGGGTCCGCCACCCGCGCGCGAAGCACGCCTCTGAGATCGATCCCTCTGCGCAAAATTTGCGTACCTTGAAAGGATGGGCCGAGCACGTCGGCCGATTTTTCGATCTGCTGCGCTGCCCGCCGTAGTGTGGCTCACCGATCATGTGTCGCGGCAAGTCGCGACGGAGGTGAGGCATGTCGAACGGTCTTTCGAACGTACCGGAGCTCCTTCCCGCCCGGATGTTGAACGAATACACCTATTGCCCGAGGCTCTTTCATTTGGAGTGGGTGCAGAAGGAGTGGGCCGACAACGCATTCACGCTGGACGGCTCCCGGGTACACCAGCGGGTCGACCGGCCGATGAAGCGCGGGCCCAAGTCGGACGGCGCCCCCGAGACCCGCACTTCGGTCGAGCTGTCGGACGAGAAGCTGCGGCTCATTGCCAAAATCGACCTGCTCGAACAGGCGGACGGCACGGTGACGCCCGTAGATTACAAGCGGAGCCCCACTCCGAACCTCCCCGAGGGCGCTTGGGCTCCGGAGCGGGTCCAGCTGTGCGCACAGGGGTTGCTCTTGCGGGCCCACGGCTACGCTTGCGATCGGGGGATGCTGTGGTTTTCGGCGTCGAAGCAGCGGGTCGAAATTCCTTTCACGGAGGAGCTGATCGCGGAGACTTTGCGCCAAAGGGACGATGCATTTCGAGTAGCGGCGCAGCCCAACGCCCCGCCGCCGCTGGTCGACAGCCCAAAGTGCGAGGGTTGCTCGCTATCGGGAATCTGCCTGCCAGATGAGCACGCGTTTCTTCGCGACGCTCGGGTGCAGAATCGCTTACGCACCATTCGCACCCGGGTCCATGACAGCCTGCCGTTGCACGTGACCGAGCCGGGTTCGGTGATTCGAAAAGACGCAGACGAGATCGTGGTGGAAATGCGGTCGGGCGACGTCCACCGGCTTCGGCTTCTCGACATCTCGTCAGTCCAGGTGCACGGCTCGAGCAAGATCACCACGCCGGCTTTGCATGCGTTCATGCGGCAAGACATTCCGGTGTCGTACCTGAGTGGCAGCGGGTGGATGCTCGGCCATACTCGGGGCCCCTGGCACAAGAACGTCGAATTGCGTTTGGCCCAGTACCGGCACGCATCCGAGGAAGCGGCATCGTTTCGGCTGGCGAAGCGCTTCGTCTTGGCAAAGATCAAGAACAGCCGTACGATGCTCCGCCGAAACGCTTCCGGCGGGCGCAGCCCGGAGCTCGATGAGCTCGACAAGATGCGCACGGCAGCCGAGCGATGTGAATCGAAGGAGAGCTTGCTCGGCATCGAGGGCCAAGCAGCCTTTGTCTATTTTCGGGGGCTCGCTCCACGGCTTCGATTGGCGGGCGACGAGACGGGAGCCTTCGACTTTCGGCGGCGGAACCGACGCCCTCCGAAAGACCCGATCAACGCCTTGCTGTCGCTTTGCTACTCGCTGCTGAGCCGCACGTGGTGCGAAACGGTCGAGCGGGTGGGCTTCGATCCATATCTCGGTTTCTATCATCGACCACGCTACGGGCGGCCAGCTCTGGCCCTGGACATGATGGAGGAGTTTCGACCATTGGTGGCGGACTCGGTGGTACTCGGCATGGTGCGTCGCAAGGAGGTAACTGCGTCGGAATTCGAGGTCTCCGACTTTGGGTGTACGCTGAAGCAGCCGGGTCGCAAGAAGACCATCGCCGCCTTCGAGCGTCGTTTGGACGAGCAGATCACGCATCCCGTATTCGGGTATCGCATTTCGTATCGTCAGGCTTTGGAGGTGCAGGCCCGATTGCTCGGGCGATACCTGATGCGAGAGGTTGACGAGTTTCCGGAGTTCACGACGCGATGAGCGGGCGCTGGACCTATCTGGTGTGCTACGACATATGCGATCCGAAGCGCCTGCGACGGGTCTACAAGATTTTGCGGGGCTTCGGGGACCACTGGCAGTATTCGGTGTTTCGTTGCGTCCTTTCGGACGCCCGGAAAGTGCGTTTGATGACCCGCCTGGACCAGATCATCCACCATGGGGAGGACCAGGTTCTGATCGCCCCCCTCGGTCCTGCGGGTGGACAAAACGAGTCCAATATTCAAACAATCGGCAAGCGCCTCGAGCCTGCTGAGAAGTCGGCCAAGGTGCTCTGACGGAGCCGCTCCGTGACAACCCGCACGAAATCGAGCGCCACCGTTCCGCCGGCCCCTCGCGGGTCGCTCGATCTCCAATTTTCGCAGTCATTTCAAGCTCTTGCCAAGTTGCAGGCACCCAGGAGCCCGCCCGTGGACCCTTCCGTCACCCGGGCACTCGCCAAAGCCGCGAAAAGCTGCTGTATTTCCGCCCGCATGCCCCGCGGGC
>DAPKRQ010000319.1:0-15315 GCA_031800475.1 Myxococcales bacterium LLY-WYZ-16_1 | reverse complement strand
CCCGGAGCTCGGCCGGCGGGACCACGGAGGTCCCGGGCTCGAGTCCCCGCCACACGCCCCCGGCCGCCCGCATCTCGGCTGCGCCTTCGACCCCATCCACCCGAAAGTCGAGAGGTCGAACGACGGTCCGGGGGGCGCTTCGAGCCGGGGCGGTCGACGGCGGCCCAAGGAGCACCGGGACCGCCGCAACCACCGCCGCGGAGGCAAAGATCTGAAATATCGTCCGGCCCATGGTCAGCGCACCGGCGGCAACAGCACGTAGCCGTCCGGCGTCCGCGCGTAATGGTAGGGGTTTTGGAAGGGAAACCGAAGGTCTCGGTCCCGGACCAGCTGGGCGTCCACCAGGGCCTGCAGGTCCTCGGGGTAGCTTCCAAAGGACAGCCGATACACCTCCAAAGAGCGGCGCAAGACGCGCATCTGAGGCACCGACAAGTGTCGCTCCACCGCCGCAGGACGGAGCCCGCGGATCGGCTCGGCACCGACCCATGCCAGCCGTCCCAGACCCGCCAGCACCACCATCAATCCGGACGCCACCGCCACCCGGGCGGCGATGCCCAAACCCCGCGCCACCCGCTGACCCAAGGTGACCGGGGGCGGGCCCAAATTCCCGCTGCGGGGCGTGGGCTTGGTGACTTTGACGTAGCCGTGGTTGATCAGGGTGCCGAGAGCACGGCAAGCTTCGAATTCGCCGAGGCGGCTCTCGTCTATAATCCTTTGAACCGAACGCCGCAGCGCCGTCAGAGCGAACACGGTGCGCTCGTGAGGACCCACCTCCGAGTCTCCGCCCAGGTCTGGGCTCGCAACCGGACGGGGCAGTTCTTTCAAGCGAATGACCTCCCAGCTGTACGAAGGGATCTGCTCTCGGAGGGTGGGCCACTCGTCCATCATGCGGACGCCGTTCATCACGATGGTCTCGGACCGAAGAGGTGCGATGCCGTCGGGAGACGGCTCGACCTTGGCGTTCTCGAATTCGTAGTGGCCGTCGTTCCACTCGAACAATTTGTAGATGGTCTCGGTGGTTTGAAGGGTTGCGAACTCCTTCACGTGGGCCGACTTGGCGAAGCCCAGGTCGATCAACACCGAGCCCAATCTCTTGAGGCTTCGCTGCTGCGATTCGAGGGCCCGGTCCAGCTGCTCTGCCGAGATCACCCGGGCTCGGACCATCAGATTGCCGAAGAGCATGTCTTCGGGACGGGTCACGTTTTCGGCCCGGACGACCGCGCCTTCCCGAAAGTACACCCGGACCTGGTCGACGTCGTTGCTGAGCACCAGGACGCCGGTCTTCGCCTGCTGGCCGATCAGCTGCACGATGTCGGCCACACCGAAGTCCCGGATGTTGCCCTTGAACGCCACAGCCTACCTTTCGAACGACTTTTGCAGCGACACGCCCGCTGCCAGCACCGCCAGCGCCAGCAAGACCACCATGCCGATCTGCTCCAGCCCCCCGTCCAGGCGCACCGTCCACGCAGACACGGTCCAGGCGTCCATGGTCCAAACCGCCAGCCCCACGAACGCGATGACCAGGGCCACCCCGACACCGAGCAGCGGCCGTTCCCCCCAAACCAACCCGAGGCCGACCGGACCCATCAGCCGCTCCACGAGGCGGCGCCGACGCTGATAGCCCCGCACCTCGGCTTCCTTTTCCCGGCGCATCTGGGCTTCGACCGCGGCGCCGGTGATGAACACGGAGAAGCACTGCTCGCAGAGGGGCTTTTGCTCGCCCCTCGCCGCCGGACGGCCACACCGGGTGCAGCCCACCGACAGGTTCCGCCGCCGACGGTGCACCACCGCAGCCCCGAGGGCACAGGTGAGAACCCACACCGGGAACCACTCGGGCGGTATCCGACCGCCGACGGGCTCCCAGGCTTGGCGAACCAGCTCGGCCCGCTCTTCGGGGTCGTGACTCGCCAGCTGACTCCACAGCAGGTTGTCGTTCAACGGGACCTCCAACAGGCGTTGCCGGGTGGTCTTGGATCCCTCGAATTCCGTGAACGCTGCGGTGAGGCTGGGGTCCAGGCGGCGCGCCTCTTCCAGCAACCGGTCGGCCCGAGCAAAGTCGCCTTCGTCGGCCAGAAGCAGCGACAGGTTCAACCGCGGTTCGGCCAAGTCCGAGGTGGAGGCCCGCACGAGCTTGGGGCGGGCCAGCTCTTCGTTGCCCTGCTGCAGATCGAGCACCGCGGAGTTGTTGAGGAGCACCGGGTCATCGGGCCGGCTGCGAAGCGCCTCGGTATAAAGGCGGACCGCCTCGTCGATCTCGCCCCGTTGGCGTGCCCGATAGGCCTGCACCCGAACCCGAAGGTCCGACGCATCGGCGGACAAGGCCCGAAACCGGGCCCGCACGTCCGGGGACAGGCTTTCGGTCAATGCCGCCGCCAGGACGTCTGCTTCGGAGCCGTGAAAGAGGACGAATGGGGACACGGCGGCCACCGTCAGGGGTCCGGCCGCCAGCACCGCGCCGAACACTCCGGTGAGAATGCGCTCTTTCACGCCCTGGTAGGCGAAGGGAACCGCCAGGGCCAAAGCCACCGAAGTCGTCAGCCCCAAGCCAAACGCCATCGGCAACAGCACCACGATCCACAGCACCAAGGAAAACTCTCCGGTTCCGAGCACGCCCGGAAGTCGCTGGGCGATGTCCGAAGCAGGATAGCGAACGTACTTCGCGAGCTGCACCACGGCGTAGCCCGCGATCACGATCCCGAGGGCCCCCAAGGTCACGCCGAGCACCCAACCCCAAAAACTCACGGCGTTGCGAAAGGTGCCGAAGGTGGCGCCCACCAAACCCCGCAAAGCGGCCGCCACCTGCACGACCTGGGAGGGGTCCTCGGCCCACAGCGACCGGGCGAGCATCCAATGGGACGCCGGCAAGTCCGGCGAAAGCTGGGCCGCGTAGCGCGACAGGTCGGCGGCTCGCTTCGGCCGACCTGCGTCCAGCTCGACCCGCGCTTCGCGCAGGAGAACCGCCGAGCCCAAGACCAGGTTGCGCAAGCCCAGATTGCGCTTGATTTCGAGCAGCTCCCGGGTCGCCAGGTCCTTGCGCTCCGCGTCCCCGACCGCCGCCGCGGAAGCCCTTCGTTCCAGGGCCCGGCGCACCGCTTCTTCGGTCAACATGTGCGGCCCGTCGTCCCGCACCCCAGAGGGCAGGCGGGCGTCCGGTCCGTCGTCCGACTCGGGACCCACCGCAGGCCGCAAGGTTCCCCGGCGCGGCAGCGGCATGGGCTGCAGAGCGGGATCCGTGGCGGCCGCTTCTTCGGCCGGCCCCGTCGGGTCGGACCGGGTCACCTCCCGTTCGTCCGCCTGGGGATCCGGTTCGTCCGGACCCTCGAACTCCGACTCGTCGAATAACGCGTCCGTCGACTCATCCGGGCCGGGAGCCTGGGCGAGCGCTTCCGCCGTCGGCCAGCTCAACCCCACCGTGGCCAGGAGGATTCCAGCGATGCGCACCCGAGCGAAAAACTAGCAAATGCCCGAGAGGGCAGCAAGAAGCGGACCGGGGGCTCAGCCCGGCATGCCGGGCATTTGGAGCTGTCCAGCCAGGACGCCCTCGACCAGTCCCCGCAACGGTTCGGCCCGCAAGAGCTCCGAGCGGCCGTTCGGGTCCGCGGGCATGTCGAGCAAAGAGGCCGGGCCCCACCGGGCCACGGCCCGCACGGCCGCGGCCCAGTCTCGGACCTGGGCGAGGCCCCACATTCGGGCGATCTGGCCCACCGCCTTCGATGGGGCGGACTCGACGTCCGGCCCGGACAACAGCCGCATCGCCAGGGCCTGGGCCGCCGCGAACCGGACGGTGGCCCGATCGCAGATCTCCGCCGCCGCCCACCCGACCACGACGTGCGGCGAAGCCCCCAAGATCACGGTGACCTCGAACCCACCGCTCGAGCTTCGGACCACGGGGATTTGGGCACCGTCAGGCCCCTGCACCCAGGTCATCGCATCCCGGCGCCGGGTGCCCCGATCCTGGTCGCGCTGTGCCTCGTACCCGGCCCGCAACGACTCGGCCCGCTCGCTGCCCAGGACGGCCGCGGCCCGGGGCCACAACCATCCGTCCAGATCCGGGGGCGTTCCCGACAGGGGGCCCTGTCCGGTGCGCACGTAGCTTTCGAGCGCTTCCAGATCCGCCCGGAGCTCGGTCGGGGCCACCGCTGCCAGGCCGTCCAGCAGACGCAGATCCACCGGATCGGCGCGCAGGGCATCCCGATAAGCCCGGACCGCGGCTCGCAGGTCTCCGTGGATCCGCTCGGCGTCAGCAAGGGCGTGGACGAGGTGGGCGTCCCGAAAATGGAGATTCGCGGTCCGAAGGCCCGCCCGGACTCGGGGATCGGCCAGAGCGTCCCGGGGCAGCTCCGCACAGGGCTGAAGCCAGAATCGGATCTCTTGGAACGAACCGGGACAAAGCGCCTCGAACGTGGCCTCGACGAGCCCTCGTTCGTCCACTTCGGCCACGGCACGCAGCACGTCGGCGCCTCGGCCCGCCCGAGACAGCACGCCGATCCACGCCGCCCATTCCGCCGGGTCGGCGTCGGGCGCGGCGGTGACGCCACCGAGTCGATCAATCGCTCGAATGGAGCGATCGGCATCACCTCTCGCCCGAAACTCGTCCAAGGCAACCCGCAGTCCCTCCGGGTCGTCGAGCTTCGACAGAGCCTCGGCGCAACGGTCGGCCCCGGCCGGGTCGGACCTTTCACGGTGCAGCTGCAACAACCGGATCAAAGGCTCGGGTTCGTCTGGGTTGGCCAGATTACGCGCTTCGAGCCGCTCGTGCTCCGGCGCCCCGACCGCTTCGAGCACTCGCTCGCGAAGCTTCGACAGGCCCGGGATCCGGGGGGAGCGCTCCTGCACCGCGTCCACGGCGCGCCGAGCCACCTCCGCTTGGCCCTGGGATAGGGCCACCTTGGCCCGTTCGAGCAAGGTGCGATCCAACTCGGGCCCGTCCAGTTCCGGTTCGAGCTTGGCCAGCAGCCCGTCCAGCGCAGGCCCTCGGTCCTCGGGCTCGGCCGACGCCACCCGGCCGCGGGCCACGGCCAGGTGGTCCGGGTCCCGCCGCTCGGCCGCGTCCAACCAACGCCGAGCGTCCGACGACCGGCGCCGCGCCAGCGCCACCCGGGCCCCTCGGACCTCGAGCTCCGCCGCGAGCCAGCTGGGCCCACCCAGCCGCTCGAGCCGCGAAAGGGCTTCGGCAGCTCCGTCGTGGTCCTCTTCCTGCATCGCCAACAGGGCCCGGTCGGCCCAAGCCTGAACGTGGACTGGATTCGCTCGGATCGATTCGTCGAGGGCCCGCCGGGCAGAATCGGCCCGCTCGGTCCGCCGCTCCAGGTGAATGCGAGCCACCGCGAGCCAGACCTGACTCCGGAGCACGGGGTTTCGGGTGGCCCGAGCCCGGGCCTCCGACGACGCGGCCCGGTCGACCAGGCTGCTGGTGAGTGGAATCTGCGAAAACGGAACCCCGAGCTCGGTCGTGTCGAGCTGCGGAGCCACGTCGAAGGGATCGGCCGCGCCGGGCGCGAGGTCCTCGTGGCGAGCCAGGCGGCGCAACCGGTCCGCTTCGTCGGACCTGCCGAGCACGGTTTCGAGCAGGCGAGCTCGGGCCAAGCGAATCTGACCTCGCAACGACCGATCGGAAGTATCCGATTCGGCTCGGACCATCACCTCGGCCAGCTCTTCGGCGGACCCCCCGTCGCGGGCTCGGGCGACCATCGCCGACAGCAGCAGGGTGGTTTCGACGCCGAGCTGCAAGGCCTCTTCCCACTCGCCTCGCTCCGCCTCACCGAGCCCCAGCTCGATGGTCTTTTGAATACCCTCGAAGAGAAAGGTGAAAGCCGCGTCGAGCCGACCCAGATCGTGGGCCTTGCGGTATGCGGCCAGGGCCTCGGCGCGGGCGTCCGACACCTGGCCGAGGGCGACGAGCTGTTCGATCAGCCCTCGCCGATAGGACAGGTCGTCGGGGCAGGCGAGGACCGCGGCCCTCCAGGCCGCCCGGGCTCCGCGCCGATCCCCGTCCTGGACCCTGCAGTGGGCGACGCGACTGAACGCAGCACCTTTGCGGACCCCCGTCCAACGGCTGGCGAGCCGGGCCCAAAGCTCCGCTTCCGCGCCTGGCCTGCGGGCCCGAAGCAGCCGCGCCCAGCGCTCGGCGGCGGAGCGACTGACGCGGGTCAGCTCCTCGAAACAGGCGAGAGAGCCGTCCGGGTCTCGGTCTTCCAGCAGGGCCGCGCGCCGCAGCGTGAAGTGCTGTTGCCGATCGGGCTCGACCAGCCGCCCGAGGCGGTTGATGGCATCCAGCTCCACCGTGTCGAGCCCGGACTGCCGGGCCAGGCGGGCGGCCACTTCGAGCAAGCCCAGGTCGGTTCCGGGCGCCCGGATCGACAGTCCACGCTGGGCTACGGCCAGGGCTTCGGCCGGACGTTTCGCCTCGATCTCCAGCTGCACCTGGCGGCGCGCCGCCGCCATGCGGGTCGACATGTCGAGCTGCTCGCCGTGAAGCGCCGCGCTCAACACGCTCCGCAAGTGACCTTGCGCACCGGCCTGGGCGCAACGCTCGGCCAGGTCGGCGAAGTCTTCGGAAGGCCAACGTGCGTATGCCGAGGCCTCGGCAACCAAGGCCCGATCCTCGGCGCCCAAGTCCCGCCAGATCCGGCTGGCCCGCTGCAGCCAGGAGGCAGCCGCCTCTCCTTGGGCGTCCGCGGCCAGCTGTTCCAAGAGCTCCGCCTGCTCCGCGCACGGAGGTCCCGACTCCAGGGCGTCTCGGAATCGGAACAGGTCCAGACTGGGATCGAGCCAGCGCGCAACGCGCAGCGCTTCGAGGGCGGCGTCGGTGTCCTTTCGTTGGAACGCCAGGGCCGACGTCCGCAGCCAGGCTCCCGCCCGCTCGACTCGCTCCAACCGAAAGTCCGCGGCACCGAGCTCGAGGGCCCGGGTCTGGAACTCGAAAGCCTGCTCCAGATCGCCGCCAGCTTCGGCAATCCGAGAAGCTCGCACGGCAGATTCGGCGTCCGGGGGCGCCACCCCGTGCACGGCGTCCAGCACGGTCGGGTCCCATTGCAGGGCCCAAAACGGATCCAGTCCCAGTTCCAAACCCCAGTGGGCTGCTTCGCCAGGGTGTTGGCGGGCCCACATGTCCAAAGCACGGGTCCAGTCCTCGGCGTGCAGAAGGTCGACGGTTGCGTTCGGCGGCGGCGCAACCGGCGCGTTCGGGTCCAAGACCAGGCGCACCCGCGCCCGTTCCAGGTCACCGGGGACCGTTGGGTCGCGACAGGGCTCGTTCAGGACGGCCGCCGCCGCCTCCGAGCCCCGAAGCTCCTGGAGCAGGTGGGCTCGGTACAGAAGCTGAGCCTCGGTGCCCGGTCGCGTGACCACCACCTCGAGCGCCTGCTCCAGTTCGTCCTTGCCCCGCAACGCCGCGGACCACCCGAGCTCCGCTTCGACCCGCCGGTCCTCGGAGGGGGCCAAATCCACCACCCGAGACCCTACGTCCAGGGCCTCTTCGTACAATCCCGACTCCACCAACGCGTCGGTCGCGTGTCGGCCCCGCTCGAAGCTCGGGTCCGCCTCGAAGGCCTGGCGCAGAACCCGTGCCCCCCGGGGCCCGTCTCGGAGGTGCTCGCGCACCATCTCACCCCGACGGCGGAGCAGATCCGGATCCAAGCCGGTCCGGCCTTCCAGCATGGCGTCGGCCTCGGCGTATCGTTCCAGGGCCACCCGGAGCCGAAAGAGCTCCGCGCAGAGCTCCGGGTCGTCGGGATCCGTGCGTTCCGCCTCTTCCAGCACCGCCAAGGCCTGCTCCAGCCGACCCTCGAGCAGGTGCGCATCCGCCCGACGCTGCAGGGCGCCCAAAGGATCTCGGGCGCTCACCCGGGACTCGAGAGCCTGCCGAAGGCGCTGCCCCTGGGGGCCCGTCCAGCCCTGGACAGCCTGGTGCAAGGTCTGCTGCCAGCGGGGTGGCGCCAGAGGCAGGGCGTCGAAAGCCTCGACCAGATCATCCTCCGGGAGGGCATCTTCGGGATCCTCGGCGGCCAGCCGAGCCGCCGCCAGACGGACCCGAGCTCCCCCTCGGACGACCCGAAGCCCCGCGTCGAGGGCTTGCGACGGCGCTGGTGCGTCGGCGACCGCCCGAAGCCAGCGCTCGAGCACCGGATCCTCCGGGTCAGCAAGTCCGCCGAGGCCTTCGAACAGAAGCTGGCGCGCTCCCTCGAACTCGTTTCGGGAGAACATCGCTTCCGCGATTTCGAGCCGTCGCGCGGCGGAAGATGCTCCCATCGGCCAGACCGTCAAGGCCGCTTGCACGAAAGACTCCACCGATTCCGGATCCACCTCGGCGAGTCGGGGCAGCACGCGCTCGACGTAGGCTTCGACCTCTGGCGCCCCTGCGGTGAACAGTTCGAGGCCCTCGAACGCCAGTCCCTGCACCCGTTCCGGCTGGTGGCGGGCAACGAGCTCCACCCCCCGCAGCCAGCGCTCGGTGCGCTCTGAGATCGAAGCAGCGGGATCCGCCGCCCCGTCCAGCCGAGCGGCGATGGCCTCTTCCCAATCCCCGTTCCGCTCGGCCCACCGCACCCGAAGGTCGTGGACCGCGGTCGATGCGGGGTCCCTGCGCTTGGCCGCATCGAGGGCGGACCGCACGCCGTCCGGGTCATCGAGCCATGCCCGCAGCTCCGCCAACTCCACCCAGTCTTGGGCCGCCTGGGAACGTTCCGCCACCACCGCCTGGTGGCGCTCGGCGGTCGCCCAATCGCCGGCTTCTTCCGCCAGCTCCCGGAGCTTTCGACGGACCGGAAGCTGGTCCTTGGGAGCAGACAGGCTCAGGGCCGATTCCAGGGGTGGCACCAACGCCTCCGCCGGCGCACCCCGGCGTTCCCGAAGCGCCACCAGCTCCGCAAGAGCCGTCCGCCGCTCGTCGGGCTCGCAGGTGTCCGACCGACTCAGCTCCAACCAGGCTCGCTCGGCCATCCGATCCGTCTCGGGCCCTCGGTCTGGCTGGACCCGGATCCACGCGAGCAAGCGCTCGGCGGCGCTCCGACGCAGCCCGGGCGGGGCGAGTTCCGCGTCGAACAGAGCCTCGGCGTCGGCCATCGCTTCGGTCGGGCGACCCTGCTCCAGGTGGTTCGACAACGACGCGTGCAGGAGCTCCGGGGACGCCAGGCCGCCGGACAGGCCGCGCAGGTGCTCGATGGCCGCCCGACGCCGGTCCAAGTCCGGGTCCTGCATCCGCAGCTCCAGCCACGGGCTCGCCACCCGCTCGAGCGCGTCCGGTTCGGACTCCGCGGCGATGCGCAGGGCCTCGTCGAGCCAGGCGCGAACCGACGGATCCGCGGGAGCCATCCGGCTGCCGGCCAGCCGGGCCTCGATCCGTTCACGGGGTGGAAGGGACTCGGCCCCCTCACGCAGCGCCTCCACCAGCGCGCGCTGCCGCTCCGGCCGGCCGTCGGCAACCCGGGCCAGACCGTCGGCGCCCTCGGTCGCCAACACCCCCCGAGCGAGGTCGAGCCAGCGGTCCGCGGTCAACGCGTCCGGATCCAGCCCGTCGAGCATGCGGGCCACCCATTCGGGCTCCAGCGGGGCGCGGCGGGCGTGGAAAGCGGACAAGAGCTCGGCAAGCACTGGATCGTCCCCTGCCGGCTCCCAGCCCGAGGCCAAGGCCCGTTCGAGCCGGCGCCAGGCCAGCTCCGATTCTCCTCGGCCGAGGGCCCAGCGGCACAGCTGCATCCAGTCTTCGGCAGCGGCCGGACCGCTCGATGCCCGAGCCCGCACCTCGAGGGCGGCCTCCCGGAGCGGCGGAGGCCCTTCTTCGATGAAGCCCGACAGGGCCTCCACCCCGAAGCGGGAGGCGATGGCGCCGAGCTCGCCGCGCGCGGCCTGTGCTTCGATCCAGGCACCGCGCGCCGGCTCGAAGCTCGGGTCGGCCCGGAGCGCGCGCTCGAGCCAGGCCAGCCGAGCTTCCGGGTCTTCGGCGTACCGAGCCAGCGCGGTGGCGCAGGCCGCCTCTTCGGCGCCGGCGGTCAAATCGATCAGCAGAGCGGCGAGTTCCCGCACGCGCTCCGGCTCGGTCGCCTCGGCCCAGGCCCGTCGCAGTCCGTCCAAAGCGGGCACGGAGCCTCCGCGCGCTGCATGGGCCAGCGCCCGGTGTTGCCGCCCGTCGTCGGGGCCGAATCGCTGGGCCAGCTCGATCCAAGCATCCGCCGCCACCTCGGGGACCGCCCTTTCCCAGGCCTCGGTGAGGTTCCAAGCACCGTCCAGGTCGCCCGCATCGAGGTGGGCGCGCCGAAGCTCCCGAAGGCCCTCCGAGCCGAAGGCATCCACGATTTCGGCGTACCGGCCTTCGGCGCCCAGTCGGCGCAGCAGTCCCTGGCGGGCCGGCTCGCAAGCCGGGTCTAGGGCCAGGGCAGCCCGGTACTCGGTCTCGGCGGCGCCCGGATCCCCGAGGGCCGATTCCAGGATGCCGCCCAGCTCCGCCAACCGGGCGGCCCGGACTTCCGGCGCTTCGAGCCGGTCGACCAACTTGCGGAGCACTTCGGCCCGGAGCTCGGGCCGTTCCGCTTCGTGGAACAGCACGTCGAGGCGCTCCAGGGCATCGCGCTGCGCGTCGGGGGCCCCGGTCTCGACCACCTGCTCGAGCGCGAAGACTTCGTTGTCCCGGGAGTCGTCGAATCGGCGATACAAATCGGCCACCCGAAGCAGCACGCGAGCCCGCTCCGGATCGGCAGACTCCATTCGAGGGAAGAGCGCCTCACCGGCAGCCAATGTGCCCCTGGTGTCGTCGTCGCGAATTCGATCCCAGATCTCTCGCAGGACCGACACGCCGAGCTGATCCGCCACGTCGGAAAAGCGCTGCTCGTCGGTCAGAAAGCGGCGAAGGGTCGCCTTGGCTTCGGGATGCTCGGGCGAAAGGGCCAAGGCGGCCCGGTATTCGTCGCCGGCGGCGGCTGCGTCACCGACCTTCCATTCGAACACGTGCCCCGCCCGCAGCCGCAACTCGGCTCGAAGATGGACGTCGGACATGGTCTCGGCCCGAGCCACCAAGCCCTCGGCGTGTCTGCGCCAGTCACCGCGGGCGGCCGAGGCTTCCAGCCCCACGTCCAAGATGAAACCCCGCAGGTCGGCCGGATCCACCGGACACCCGAGTTCCGACAGGCACCGCACGAACCGCCCCTCATCGAGGCGGGGCAGGAGTTCGAGCACCCGTTCCACCGCGGTGGACACGTCTTCGGGCACGCTGGGTCGAGACGCCTTGAACCACGCCCGGACGGTCCGACATGCCCAACGCTCCTCCGCGCTTTCGGCGTGTCGCTCCACCAATCCGAGGGCTCCCAGCGCCTCCGGTCCCGGACCGATCCGAACCCGAGATTGGGCGAGCATTTTGTCCTGGGGCGCCATCCGCAGAGCGTGATCCAGGGTCTGGAGCGCCGTCGCCCGCAGGGACGGGTCGTCGGGCCGAGCCTCGAGGGCCGCCTCGTAGGCCTCGGCGGCCTTCTTCCACAGCAGCACCGCCCGGTCGCCGTCTTCGGTCAGACGGGCTTCCGTGGCGAGCAGCTCGGCTCGGGCGGCCGGGTCGCCGCTTTCAGACCCCCAGGACCAGCGAAGCCGCCGGGCCTCGTCCGATGCGGGATCGGCCCGGAGGGCCACATCGAGCCGATCGATGGCGGCTTCACGATCGTCGAGGTCGTTCCAGAGGATCCGAGCTGCACGCAAGTGCGCTTGCCCTTTTCGAACCGGATCGCGGGCGCGCTCCGCCAGGTGCAGCTCGTGGTCGACCCGTTCTCGATGACGCCCGAGCCGGGCCAGCAGCTGGGAACGTTCGGCCCACACCACGTCGCGCAGCGGCTCGGGCGCTTCGGCTTCGGCTCGCGTCCAGGCCTCCAGGGCCGGCTCGGGCCGATCCAAGGCGTGGGCATAAACGAGGCCCTGTTCGAACCGAGCGCGCCACCGATCCACCTCGAACAGCTCGGCCCGGCGGTCGAGCCAGTCCACCAACTCCCCGTGGGCGTCCGCCTCCCGGGCAGCATCCTCCAAGCGGGACAGGCTCTCGGCCACTGCCGCGGAGGGACCGCGGCTCAGGGACAGGACGGCCCGATCGTGGTGCAGGCTCAAAGAGAGGTCACCGACTTGGGCATACAGCTGGGCGGCCCGGGCCGCCCAAGCCGCCGCGTCCTCGACCCGACCCTGACGATCGGCCCGGCGTCCGGCCTGTCCGTAGGCCTCCGCGGCGGCCCGAAGCTGCCCGCGGAGCTCGTGCACCTGCCCCAGGCGCGCGGCCAGGGCCACCGCGTCCGACAGCTCCGCCGCCGCCTCCGCGAGCCACCCCTCGATGCCGTCCACCGAGCCCTCTCGGAGCCACGCGTCCACCTGCTCGAGGACGTAGCGCTCGCGGGATCCCGGCGGCTCGAGGCGCCAGCGGGCCGAGCATGCGGCGCCGAACCGGTCCCGAAGCTCCGGCCGGTCCCGGTACAGCCGAACCAGCTGGTCCAGGACTCGCCGCCGCAGGTCCGGCTGGTCGAACGCCGCCTCGGCGGCCGCCTCCAGATCTCGGGCGGCGGCCGCCGGATCCCCGAGCTCGAGGGCGGCGCGACCGGCTTCGACGAAGCGCACCGCGCGCTCGGGTCCTCGGGCCGACTCGGCTTCGAGCCGGTGCAGGCGGGCGAGCCCTTCCCGGTCGCCCGCCAAACGCAAGACGTCCGCCAACTGCGTCCGCAACCGCTCGCGCCCGGGTGTGCCTTCGGGCAGGCGGGCCCAGGCGCTCGCCAACCAGTCGGCCTGCTCTCGCAGCTTGTCTTGCGCCCCGAGGGCCCGAGCCAGATCCGACGCGAACCGGACCCGATCGGACGGTGCCAAGGATTCGAACTCGTCGCGAAGGGACTGACCCCACTTTTCGGCAGATGGCCAATCCCCTTGTCGAATGGCCAGCTCGACCCCGAGCCGGCGGGCGTCGCGGGATTGGGGAGCCACCGCCAAAGCCCGTCGCACCGTGGCGAGCGCCTGGTCGTCGCGACCGCTGCGGGATTGGCAGGCGGCCAGGCGCTGCAGGAGCTCGCACTGAATGTCCGGCTCGAAGGCCATTTCGGCGGCTCGGACCAGGGCTTCCGCCTCTCGCTCCGGGGACCCGGTGGCGCGCAGGGCCTCGGCCCAAGCCCGAAGCACCGTCGGCCCCGGATGGGGCACCGCCACCGCCCGCTCCAGCCAGGGCAAGGCTTCGGCGACACGCCCCCCTTCCACCAACCGCTCGCCGAGCCGACCGGCCGCTTCCGGGTCGGGCCACCGATCCAGCCGCAGCTGCAGGAGCTCCAGTTCCAGGTCCGACTGACCATGGCGGGCCGCCAATCGAGCCACGGCGTCGAGCCACCCGGGGTCGTCGGACTTGCGGCCGGCGAGTTCCCGGACCCAGCCGACCGCTTCCGGGTCGGGGGCCAGCTCCGCCAAGCGCCCCACCATCGCCGTCGCCCCTGCCAGGTCTTTCGCGTCCCAACAGGCATCCACCTGGGCTCGGGCTTGCGCGCGCCGATCTTCGCCGAGCCGGGTGGCGGCGTCGAAGACGGCCACGGGCTCGAGGCCCGGCACGGCCGACAGCCGATCGAAAATCCGGCGGGCCAGGTCCGGCCGCACGTCGCTGAGCGCGTCCGCGGCGGCCGTGAGCAGGGCCCCGGCCCCGGCGACGTCGGTGGTCTGCACCTGGTCGAAGGCCTGTTGCAGGCCGTCGGCGGTGGCCGCGAGCTGCCGATCGTCACCGGCCGTGGTCAGGGCCACGGCCCAGGGTGCAGGCAGGCTCGGGTCCAGGGTCAGGGCCGTTTCGGCTGCGGTCCGGGCCGCCTCGGGTTGCTCGGATTCCAGCTGCAGCTGGGCCCAAAGCGCCCACACCGTAGCGAGCCGGGCCTGGTCTTCGGGCTGTCGGGCGCCGGCAGCGACCGTCTGCAGCCGGCGCTCTCCGGAGGCCCAGTCCCCCGACAGGGCGTCGAGACGCAGCAGGCCCCCCAGGGCCCGGGTCTGCAGCGGATCGATGGCGAGGGCCTGCTCGAACAGCCGGCGAGCGGCGGTCCGGTCTGCATGCAGGAACCACTCGCCGGCCTGGGCCCAGGCAGCCGGAGCGCGTTCCGGCGCCAACCGAACCAATCGGCGGGTAGCCCGCAGGGCCGCCGCGGTCCGTCCCACCGCAGCCAGCCGCTGCACCACCTGGTGCAGAAGCCGCGGGTCGTCCGGATCGAGGCAGACCGCGTCCTCCCAAAGCCGAAGGGCGGCATCGGGGTCCGACACCCGAACAGCCTGAGCCTGCAGGGCGCTCGCTGCCGCCCGCCGCAGGCCCCGCTCCCGCAGCATGGCAGCCACTTCGACGAACGCCTCCGGTCCGGCCTCCGGTCCGAACACCGCCTGCTCCAAGAATGCCAGCACCGGGGACGGAGACCGCCCCCGAGCCGCATCCGCTACCGCCCGCCGCAGCTCGGCAGCCTCGGGCTCGTTCCACAGAACCTCGAGAACCCGCTCGAGCACGGACGTGGGGGCCGACAGGGGCCCGCCCGACCCCAACAAGAGTTCGGCCGCATCCCGGCGACGCCCCCGGGCCACCAAGAGCTCGGCATCGTCCGGCACCTCTTGCTCTTCGGCCCAAGCCCGCATTCCCGGGCCCGTCGGGGGCCGGCGCGAGCCGGTTCCGTAGGTCAGGACCATGCGGTCCGGCTCGATCTGCACCCGCTCCAGACCCACCCGCCGAAGGGAGGGCATCTTCCAGCCGTGGCTGGGAAAGACCCGCCACAGCAGCGCTTCGGCCACGTCGATCCGCAACGACCGGATGCCGGGGCGCTCCAAGCTTTCGAGACCCCGCGGGCCCGAGCCGCCCAGCACCCGCTCCAAAGCGCCGCTGAGTCCGTCGAACAACCGATCCACGGGCTCGGCGGGACGTCCGAAGGGGAGCACCGCCTCCATCACCACCCTCACACCCCGCTGACCCGGGTCCTGCTCGGCAAGCACATGCAGCACCGCCTCGAACGGCGGATCCTCGGGACGCCAACGGCCCCGAAGGCTCAGGTGCCCCCCTTCGCCCACCAACGACAGGTCCGCGGGCAAGCCGACCTCGCCCGCCACCGATCGCAACCATTCCGCTCCCTCGGCCAGATCCCAACCGACAGCCAGGTCCAGGGTCTCGGTGCTGCGGTCCCGAAACGACTCGGGGCCTCCATCCAGGTCGAGGGGCACGTCGACTTCGGCCAGCTCCAGCTCCAGGTGGTCGATGCGCAGGCCCCCACCCACCGGCCGATCCGCCAGGGCCACGGTGGCGCTGTCGGCCGAAAGCGACAGGGTGAGACCGAGCGCATCGCCCGGGGTCGCGCTCTCGGGGCGGTC
>DAPKRQ010000318.1:0-14807 GCA_031800475.1 Myxococcales bacterium LLY-WYZ-16_1 | reverse complement strand
GGACCCCGGGCCCTCGTTGCTCGACGCTCCCGAGGTCCAGCAGATGCTGCGCACGTTCTTTCGAGACGGACGGATCGACTGCGGGACCGCCGGCTGTGCGCTGCCGCTGGATTGAGCTTCAGGAATCGCCGCCGTCGGACTCGACCCGCTCTCGCAGACGACGCAAAACCTCCCGAACCTGCCGGCGTTCTTCTTCCAGCCGCTCAACCAGTTGAAGGGCCACCGCGGCACCTTCCAGGTTGGCGCCCAGCTCCCGCATCCAGGTCCAACACAAGCGGATCCGTTCGGCCTGTCGGGCGTTGAACATGCCCCCGTCGTCGGCATGAACCAACTCCTCGGCCTCGAGCTCGACGATGAAGGGCTCGTCGACCCCGAGCACGGTGACGATCTCCTTTCGACTCCACCGCTGCACGGCTCAGTCCTCCACCCCGAGCTGACGCCGCACCGGTTCGGTGTATCCCGCCTGCAAGGCCTCGGCGGCCTCGGTCAGGGCCTTCGGGTCGCCTCCTTCCGGAACCCGCACCATCAGCTCGACGAACAGGTCGCCCCGACCGCCGCCGGCCTGCGGCCCACCCTTGCCGCGCAGGCGCATCTTGGTTCCGGACTGGGTCTTCGGGGGGACTTTGAGCTTCACCGGCTGTTCCAGGGTCGGCACCGAGATCGAGCCCCCGAGCAAAGCCTCCTTGACCGTCACCGGGACGCGAACGTGGATATCGGCACCATCCCGCTGAAAGTGGGGATGGGGGTCGACGCGGATCGTGATGAAGAGGTCACCCGGCGGCCCTCCGTCGGTGCCTTCGGCGCCCCGCTCCCGAAGACGGAGCTTTTGGCCGTCTTTGACCGCAGGCGGCACCCGCACTTTGGTCCGCACCGGCTTGCCGCCGGGAAGGGTCATCGAAAAGTCGCGTTCCACTCCACGGACCGCATCGACGAACGGAATGCGAAGCTCGGTGGTCACGTCGGAGCCCTTGCGGGGCATGCGAAAGTCTTCGGGCCGAAAGCCCCGGGCGCGCCGTCCGCCGCCGCCGAACATGTTGCCCAGGATGTCGCCCAAGTCGAACTCCACCTCTTCGGCCGTGGTGGACCATGGGCCCTGGCCGGTGGCGCTCCGGCCCCGTTGCCATGTTTGATAGGCTCGGGCCTGCTCGGGGTCGAAACCGGGGCTCGCCGCCTGGGCGCCGAATTCGTCGAAGAGTTTTCGCTTCTCTTCGGTCTCGAGCATTTCGTACGCCGCACTGACGTCCTTGAACTTTTCTTCGGCCGCGGAGTCTCCCGGGTTGACATCGGGATGATATTTTCGAGCGAGTTTTTTGTAAGCCCGCCGGATCTCGTCCTGGCTGGCGCTCTTGTCGACCCCGAGCACCGCGTAGGGATCTTGGACCGAACTCATTGTTCGTCCTCCAAACCGAAGACCCTGAGGAGGAACGCCTGCATCAATGCGGTCTCCTCGAGTCGGTCGAATCGGCCCGACGCGCCGCCGTGGCCCGCTTTCATGTTGGTGTACAGAAGGAGCGGTGCGTCCCCGAGTTTGTGCTCTCTCAGTCGGGCAACCCACTTGGCGGGCTCCCAGTAGGTCACGCGGGGATCGGTCAGACCGGCCGTGGCCAAAATGGCCGGGTAAGTCTGTGCAGCTACGTTTTCGTACGGCGAATAATCGCGAATGGTTCGATACGCCGACTCGTCCTCCACGGGATTGCCCCACTCGGGCCACTCTGGGGGCGTGAGGGGCAGCGTGGCGTCGCTCATGGTGTTCAACACGTCCACGAAGGGTACCTCGGCCACGATCGCGCCAAACAGTTTCGGATACTCATTGGCGATGACGCCCATCAGCATGCCCCCGGCGCTTCCGCCGTGAGCGGCGAGGCGACCCTCACGGGTGTAGCCCGCCTCGATCAGACGCCGAGCAGCAGCCGCGAAGTCCGAGAACGTGTTTCGCTTCTCGTCAGCCTTCCCTTCGGTATACCAGCGGTATCCCTTTTCCATGCCGCCCCGCACGTGGGCAATGGCGTATACGAAGCCGCGATTCACGAGGGACAGGCGGCTGGTGGAGAAGGATGCCGGCATCTTGAGCCCGTAGGAGCCGTAGCCGTACAGCAGTACCGGCCGGTTTCCGTCCATCTTGAGGCCCTTTGAGTGCATGAGCGAGATCGGAATCTCGGCACCGTCCTCCGCGGTGGCCGTCAGCCGTCGGGTCACGTACCGCGAGGGATCGTGACCCGACGGAACTTCTTGTTCTTTTCGAAGGACACGAGACCGGGCGACCATGTCATAGTCGAAAACCCGATTCGGCGTCGTCATGGAGCTGTACGAAAAGCGGAGGATCGGAGTGTCAAACTCGTAGCTACCGTGAAGCCCGAGGGCATACGCCTCTTCTTCGAACCGGATCCGGTGCTCGGGCTCATCCGACAGGGGCGTGACCACCAGGCTCGGAAGGGCGTCGGTCCACTCCAGGCGAACCACGTGCCGGGCAAAGACCGACAAACCCGAGATCAAATGGCCCGGCCGGTGCGCAACCCAATCGACCCAAGGAGTGTCCTCGCCGACCTCGGCGGTCACCACCTTGAAGTCTTCCGCTCCGTCGCGGTTGGTTCGGATCAACAGTCGCCCTTGCCCGCTGGGGCTCGGGTCATGGTGCACGTCGTACTCGACGCCCACTTCTCGGGCCCGCACGACCCACGGGTCTTCATGTGGCGCATCGGCGGAGATCAGTCGCACTTCGGACGTGACGTGATCGTGGGCGTCGATCACCAAGAACGCCCGGCTCTCGGTTTTGTCGACCCCCACGAAAAAGCCGGGGTCGGGCTCTTCGTACACGAGCGCGTCGCCGGCCGGGTCGGTCCCGACCACGTGTCGGAAGACCTTGGATGGGCGGTGATTTTCATCGAGGCGGGTGTACAGCACCGTCTTCGAGTCGTTCGCCCAGACGAAGTCGCCCGACGTGTCTTCGACGGTCTCCAGGTCCTTGCCGTGGGTCAGGTCCCGAAAGCAAAGGCTATAGTACTCCGAGCCTTTTCGGTCCACGGCGAAGCCGAGCAGGCCGTGGTCGGGAGAATGCTCCACCGCGCCCAGGTTCCAGTACGCGTGGCCCTCCGCCTCGCGGTCACCGTGCAGCAGCACCTCGGCTTGGTCGGCCTGGCCCCGCTTTTGGCGCACGTGGATCGGATGCTGGCCCCCCACTTCGAAGCGGGCGAAGTATTCCCACGGGCCATCCGGCGCCGGAACCGAGCTGTCATCTTCTTTGATCCGACCTTTCAGCTCTTCGAAGAGCGCCGGCCGGAGGTCTTTTCCCGCGAAGAAGGCCTCGGTATGCCGGTTCTCGGCCTCCAGATGGGTCCGGACTTCCGGGTCCAGGATGTCCGGGTTTCGCATGACCTCTTGCCAGTTTTCCACCCGCAGCCAGGCGTAGGGGTCCACGCGGGTATCACCGTGCAGGGTGCGCTCGACGGGCCGAGGGGTTGCTTTCGGCGGAAGCTCTGCCATCGGCGCCAGTAGTAATCAGGGAACGGCCAGCGTCCAGTCGGAGTTTGGTTTGACCGGTTTACGGGTTTGGCCCAGACTGCCGCACCTCGGAGCCCCGAAAGATGACGGAAACGGTTCGGTACACGCCCCGACACCCGGTGCGGCTGGTGACGGCGGCGTCCTTGTTCGACGGACACGACGCGGCCATCAACCTGATGCGCCGGCTGATGCAGACCACCGGTGCCGAGGTGATCCACCTGGGGCACAACCGGTCGGTCCGCGAAGTGGTCGACTGTGCCATTCAAGAGGACGCACAAGGCATCGCGATCACCTCGTATCAGGGCGGACACGTTGAATACTTCAAATACATGCACGACCTGCTCCAGGAGCGAGGCGCGGACATTCGCATCTTCGGTGGAGGCGGCGGCACCATTCTCCCGGAGGAGATCGAGGAGCTTCACCAACACGGCATCACCCGGATCTTCAGCCCGGACGACGGCCGGGCCCTCGGCCTGCAGGGCATGATCAACGAGGTCATCCGCCACTGTGACTTCCCCACCTGGAAGCAGGACGCCCACGCCCTGGTCGAACGGCTTCCGCAGCGAGACCCCGCGGTATTGGCCCGGATCATCTCGATCTTCGAAAACGACCCCGACACGGCCGCCGATCTGCACCCAAAGATCCGAGAACGCCTTGCTGTCGGGAAGCCGCCGGTCCTCGGCATCACCGGGACCGGCGGGTCGGGCAAGTCGTCCTTGGTCGACGAACTCGTTCGCCGGTACCTGATCGAGCACGGCGAAAAAACCATTGGAATCGTTTCGGTGGACCCCTCGAAACGAAAGACCGGCGGCGCCCTGCTCGGCGACCGAATTCGCATGAACTCGGTTCACGGCGATCGGGTTTACATGCGATCGTTGGCTACACGTCAGTCGAACTTGGCCCTCAGCCGACACGTGCAGGGTGCCATCGACGTCCTGCGTGCCGCGGGCTTCGACCTCGTGGTGGTGGAGACGTCGGGCATCGGTCAGTCCGACACCGAGATCGAAGAGCATTCGGACGCATCGCTGTACGTGATGACATCGGAGTACGGGGCCCAGACCCAGCTCGAGAAGATCGACATGCTGGACTTCGCGGACATCATCGCGATCAACAAGTTCGACAAGCCCGGGTCTTTGGACGCCATCCGCGACGTTCGCAAGCAGTACAAGCGGAACCACCTGGTGTTTGACGCTCGAGACGACGACCTGCCGATCTACGGGACCATCGCCTCCCAGTTCAACGACCCGGGCACGAACCGACTGTACCGAGCAGTCATGGCGAAGATCGTGGAGAAGACCGGCGCCCCGCTACAGCCTGCGACCGACTTGACCGAGCGGCATTCTCAGGCCCACCTGATCATTCCGCCCGCTCGCAGCCGCTACCTCGCCGAGATCGCCGAATCGAGCGACGAATACGACGCCTTCGTGGAAGCCCAGTGCCAGATAGCTTCTCGGATGTACCAGCTTCGAGGCACGATCGACGCGGTCGAAGCACGAGTGGGCGCCCGTTCCGTGGAGATCTTGGAGCAGGGTGAGGCCGGAGAAGTGCGGGCAGAAGAACGGATCGAGGAGGCCCCGACCTACCTCGACGACCTGAAACGACGCTTGGAATCGCTTCGCGCGACACTGCATCATGACTGCCGTCGAGCGCTGGACGAATGGGAGGATTTGTCGAAGCGGTATCGAGCCGATCGCTACACGTTCCAAGTCCGCGGCAAGACCATCGAGCAGGACCTCTACACCACCTCCTTGTCCGGTACACGGATCCCAAAAGTCTCCTTGCCCAAGTACCGGGACTGGGGCGACATCCTGCGCTGGATCCTCACCGAAAACGTCCCCGGCTTCTTTCCCTACGCCGCCGGCGTGTTCCCGCTGCGGCGCAGCGGCGAAGATCCGGCCCGGATGTTCGCCGGCGAGGGGATCGCGGAGCGGACCAACAAGCGCTTTCATTATTTGTCCCGTGGAATGCCAGCCGCCCGGCTTTCGACGGCATTCGACTCCGTGACCCTTTACGGCCACGACCCGGACCACCGTCCAGACATCTACGGAAAGGTTGGAAACTCCGGCGTGAGCGTTGCGAACCTGGACGACGCCAAGCGGCTCTATTGTGGGTTCGACCTGGCCGACCCGAAGACTTCGGTGTCGATGACCATCAACGGGCCCGCCCCGATGGTGCTCGGCTTCTTTTTGAACGCGGCCATCGACCAGCAGTGCGAAAAGCACATCCGTGCCGAGGGACTCGAGGCGCAGGTTCGCTCCCAAATCGACCGGCTTCTTCCAGAAGAGGACCGCCCCCGGTACAGAGGGGAGCTTCCCGAAGGAAACGACGGCCTGGGGCTCATGCTCTTGGGTGTGACCGGCGACCGAGTGCTGCCCCGCGAGACCTACGAGCGCATCAAAGCCGACACGCTGAAGGCGGTGCGGGGTACGGTTCAGGCCGACATCCTCAAGGAGGATCAAGCACAGAACACCTGCATCTTTTCCACCGAGTTCGCCCTCCGAATGCAGGGCGACATTCAGCAGTACTTCATCGATAACCAGGTCCGAAACTTCTATTCGGTGTCGATATCCGGCTACCACATCGCAGAGGCCGGAGCGAACCCGATCACCCAGCTGGCTTTCACCCTGGCGAACGGATTCACCTTCGTCGAGTACTTCCTCAGCCGAGGAATGCACATCGACGACTTCGCACCGAACTTGTCTTTCTTCTTCAGCAACGGGCTGGATCCGGAATACTCGGTCATCGGGCGGGTCGCCCGCCGGATCTGGGCGAAGGCGATCAAGCTGAAATACGGCGGCAACGAACGCAGCCAGAAGCTCAAGTATCACATCCAGACCTCGGGTCGCTCACTGCACGCCCAGGAAATCGCGTTCAACGACATCCGGACGACCCTGCAGGCCCTGATGGCTCTGAACGACAACTGCAACAGCCTGCACACGAACGCCTACGACGAGGCCATCACCACTCCCACCGAAGAGAGCGTGCGGCGGGCCTTGGCGATTCAGCTGATCATCAACAAGGAGTTGGGTCTTTCAAAGAACGAAAACCCGCTCCAGGGCAGCTTCATCATCGAAGAAGTGACGGATTTGGTGGAACGAGCCGTCCTGAACGAATTTCGGCGACTGTCCGAGCGCGGCGGCGTGCTCGGGGCCATGGAGCGGCAATACCAGCGGACCAAGATCCAGGAGGAGTCCCTTCACTACGAGACCATGAAGCACAACGGCGACCTTCCTGTAGTCGGAGTGAATACCTTCTTGAGCTCTCGAGGCTCTCCGACCTTGGTCCCCTCCGAGGTGATCCGCTCCACCGAGGAAGAACGAAACGCGGCCATCGCCCACCGCGATGCGTTTCAGCGCATTCACCGTCGCGACGGCGAAGCGGCCCTCGGCGACTTGAAACGCATCGCACTGGGCAACGGCAACCTATTCGAAAGCCTCATGGAAGCCACGAAGGTCTGTACCCTGGGCCAGCTGTCCACGGCACTGTACGAAGTCGGCGGCCAGTACCGCCGCAACATGTGAGGCATGCCGCTCAGGACGCACGCGGGCCGCTCGGCTCGGCCCGTCCAGCACCGACGCTCGCCTGGACGCTCGGCGCGAACCATCGCGCCAAGCGGTTCGAGAGCGAGTCGAGTAGAGAGTACATCACCGGCACGATCACCAGAGTCAGAAAAGTGGCGAAGGTGAGCCCGGAGATGATCGCGGTGCCCATCGGTCCCCAAAACTGCGTATTCGCCGATCCCAGATTGAAGTCGGGATCGAAGGATCGAACATAGCCAACGAAGTCCACGTTGATGCCAAAGGTGAGGGGCACGAGCCCCAAGATGGTGGTCAACGCCGTGAGCAGCACCGGACGCAGTCGTGTCGCTCCTGCTTCGATGATCGCTTCCTGCTTTGCCATGCCTTGAGATCGGAGCTGCTGCATGTAGTCCACCAGGACGATGTTGTTGTTCACGACGATCCCCGCCAGGCTGATGATGCCGATGAATGTCATCAACCCGAACGGCGTACGGGTCAGGATCAGCCCCAGCTGAACGCCGATCATGCTGAGTCCCACCGCCACCATGATCAGCAGCGGACCGGTGACCGAGTTGAACTGAGCGATCAGAATCATCGTGATCAGTGCCACACCAACGGTCAGGGCCGTACCGAGGAAGCTGAAGCTCTCTTGCTGGTCTTCGCTCTCTCCGGTGTAGTTCATGCTGTAGCCGCTGGGTAGATCTGCTTGGTAGTCTGCCAGATAGGCCTTCACCCGCCCGAGAAGCTCTTGGGCGTTGACTCCGGTGGCCGCGTCCCCCTGAACCGTGACCACCCGTTCCAAGTCGAGACGGGTGATCGATCCCAGGCCGCTGCCCACCTGCAGGTCTGCCACCGCAACCAGGGGAATCTGCTGGCCCTCATGAAGAATGGTGAGGTCTCGCAAACTGTCGAGGGTGGAGCGATCCTCTTCCTTCAAGCGCACCGTGATATCGTACTCGTCTTCGCCGGTTCGCCAGGTGGAGGCTTCCTCGCCCTGGATCGCGGTCCGGACGGTCGCGGCGATGTCCCGGGTGCTGAGCCCGAAACGGGCGGCCCGCTCCCGGTCGATGGCCACCTGCAGCTCCGGTCGTCCAGAATCCAGGTTGTCGCGGATATCCACCAGGCCAGACAGCTTGCGGACCTGCACGCCTTCGCGCAGCCGCGACTTCACTTCTTCGGAGATCCGCATGATCTCTTCGAACGATGGCCCGGAGATTTCGATGTTGATCGGAGGACCGGTAGGTGGGCCCTGCTCGTCCTTTTCGATCTTGATGTCGACGCCTGCGATGCCCACGAGGCGCTCGCGCACCCGATCGAGCGTCTGGGAACTCTTTTCGCTTCGATCCACGAAGTCGATTAGGTTGAGGGTCACCGTACCCTCTTCGGCGGTCTCTGCCCCGCCGCCAAACTCCGCGTCACCACCGATACCCACGTTGACGACCACGTTTTTCACGTTCTCTTCGGTTCGTCGGCTTTCTTCGAACAGGGCCTGAAGACGATCCTGCACGGTCCGGATCACTTCGTTGGAGGTCTCTACGTTCTGACCGGAAGGACCGGAAACCACCACCTTGATCTGGTTCGGGTCGGTGTCGGGAAAGAATTCCACGCCGGTGGGAGCCAGGGCGAACAGGCCTGCGATGGCCACGAGCGTGCCGAGGACGCCATTCATGAGCTTGGCCCGGTTGTCGGTCAAGATCAGTCGATGCCGGGTCCCCAGCAGCAAGCTGCCACCGAGCCCCACGACAACCACCAGGACTGGAGCCGCCATCAGACGCAACATGGTGGCAAACTCCAGCGGCCGGGGGCTCAGGTACATCACGCCGAGAACAGCTGCCATGACCGCTCCCACCGCGAGCCCCGCCCGAACGCTGACCATGCGCCCCAGGGCCAAGACCTCGAGGCTGTGGACGACGATGCCGAGCAGCCCGAGCCCTGCCAACAGCCCCCCCGGACCTGCAAAGAGCATCATGGGCGCGATACCCAGCCCCGACACGGCGCCCGCCACGACCAACAGAAGCAATCCCACCGCAAACGCTGCCAGTGCACCGGCGTTCCTCAGCAACCCCAGGCGGACGCGATAGTCCCGCAGAAGCATCCACTCGAGAAACATGCGGTAGCTCCCGACCAGCCGCGGGAGCCCTCGCTCGATGAGCCCTTCCGCCAGTCGCTGGAACGCCCACCGGTACAGCAACACCAGACCCACGGCGGTGCCGGCCAAAACCGCGAGAGCCACCGGGTTCACCAGCCCGATCAGGACGGCCAACACCGCGACAGCACCCCACCCCACCCATCGAATGGCTTTGGAAGGTCTCGAAACTGGGTCCGCGCCCACCCGCACGAAGTAGCCGGTCACCACCGGGTTGATCACCAAAGCGACGAACAGCGACGAGGACAGGGTCACGATCAGGGTCAGCGGCATGTAGCTCATGAATTCGCCGATGATCCCGGGCCAAAACAGCATCGGCACGAATGCCGCCACGGTTGTCGCGGTGGAAGCGACAACCGCGCCGCCGACTTCGCCGGTGGCGCGGCCGGCCGCATCCCACCGCTCGTAGCCCTCCTCGCGAAAGCGATAAATGTTCTCTACGATGACCACTGCATTGTCAACCAACATGCCGAGAGCGATGATCAACGAAAACAGGATGATGAAGTTGAGCGTCTGTCCCATGGCCTGGAACACGATGAAGCTCACGAACATGGAGAAGGGGATGGCGATGCCGACCAGCACGGAGGTGCGAACGCCGAGAAAAAACAAGAGCACCGCCACCACGAACACCAATCCCGAGATGATGTTGTTCTCCAAATCCTTGACCAACTGCTCGACCTGCTCGCTCTGGTCGCCGGTCACGAGGGCTTGGGTCCCGGGCGGTAGCGGGTAAGACGCGATGAGAGCCTTCACCCGGTTAGACACGTCAAGGATGTTCTCACCGCTTCGCTTCTTTATATTCAAAGAGATGACTTGCTTGTATGCCTTCTGCCCAACCTCGACCAACTCATCGTCTTCGTTCTCTTCCCGCAGCACCCGGAGACGGGCAAAGCTTTCCACGTCCTTGAAGCCGAACCTGACGTCGGCCAGATCTCGAACGAACACGGGCGTTCCGCCGATGCTGGTGACGACCAGATCCTCGATCTCGCGGGGAACGGCGAACTGGCCGTCCACCCGCACCAAATAGTTCATGCGCTCCACGTCGATGGAGCCCCCCGGGATGTTCGTGTTCTCTCGCTGAATCGTCTCGACGACGTCTTTCAACGACAGATTGTAGCCTTGAAGCGCTTCCAGATCGACGTTGACCTGGACTTCTCGTTCGAGGCCGCCGACCAGGTCGACCTCGAGCACGCTCGGAATCGCTTCGATCTCTTCTTCGAGCTCTTCCGCCACGTCCTTCAGCTCGGCCAACGGGTAGTTGGCAGCGAGGTTGACGTTCATGATCGGAAACTCCGACAGATCGATCTCACTGATGATCGGCTCTTCCGCTTCTGTCGGAAGGTCGACCTTCGCCAGGTCGACCTTGTCGCGAACCTTCTGATTCGCTTCGTCCAGATCCACGTCGGGCGTGAACTCCACAACGATGGTCGAGACCCCTTCGACGGAAGTCGACCGAATCTCGTCGATGCCGTTGATCGTCTGAACCTCTTGCTCGATGATCTGGGTAACGAGGTTTTCGATGTCGGAGGGGGAGGCCCCCGGGTAGATCGTGGTGACCACGATGTTCGGGATCTCGATGGACGGATTCGATTCCTTTGGAAGGGTCTGATACGCCTGCAGGCCTCCGAACACCAAGAGAACGACGAGCACCACCACGGTGATCCGGTAGCGGATGGCCAGATCGACGATCTTCACGGCGCGACCTCGGCACTGTCGTTCGTTCGAGACGAAACGACGACGCGGTCGCCGGTGTTGACGTTGGCCTGACCGACGATCACGACTTCGTCACCGCGGGCGAGGCCGTCTTCAACCACGACCTGTCCGCCGGAACGGGCTCCGGTTCGGACGCGACGGCGATCGACCGTCGCCACCTCGCCGTCCCGCCGCACCACGAAGACACTTTGGCCCCGCTCATCGTTCAGCACGGCGTTCTGCGGCACGACCAGGGCGCCCTTCACCGTGGCCCGATCCAGCTGCAAACGCGCCACCATCTCCGGCTTCAAGACGCCGTCGGCGTTGTCGAGCACCACCTCTACCGGAAAGGTCCGGGTCGCCGGGTCGATGGCCCGTCCCACGAAACGAACCGGTCCGGTCCTCGGAGGGATCCCGTAGGCGCTGAAACGGACCTGGGCTTCATCCGAGGTTCGAATGTCCTGCGCGTAGCGCTCGGGCACCGAGCCCCTGACCCGGACCTGGTCGGTGTTGACCAAACGCACGACCTGGCTTCAGGGCGCGACCTGTTCGCCGACCTCCACGTAACGCGCCTCCACCGTGCCGGCAAAGGGAGCCCGGATTCGGGTCCGAGCGAGCTCTTCGCGCGCTTGGCGCGACTGGGCTTCGGCCTGGGCCACCTGGGCCTCGGCCTGCCGGAGCCGACTGGCCAGCTCTTCGAACTCGAGGGCGCTGATCACCTCCCGCTCGAACAGGGGCTTTTGCCGGTCGTGGGTCTGCTGGGCGAGGGCCAGCTGAGCTTTGGCCGCCTGCAGATTCGCTTCGGCTCGAGCGAGGCCGGCCCGGGCGAGCTCCGGGTCGAGCCGAGCGACCACGGCACCCTTTCGAACCCGCTGGCCGAGTTCGGCCATCCGCTCCACCGTGCCTTCCACCCGAGCGGACAGGACCACGTCTCGGGAGGTGAGGACGGTGGCGCTCACGTCGAGCCGGTCCACGAAGGTGTGGGGCTCCACCCGCTCGACCACGACCCGGGTCCCCCGATTCGTCTTTGCGGCGGGCGCCTGTTTGGGGGCCGCTTCCGCCTCGGGCGTCCCCGCCGACGGACGGTCGCCGCTGCAGGCCACCACGAGGCCGGCCCACCACACTGCCTGGGTTCGAAGGTTCATGCTCTTCTACTTTCCTTCCGCTCGCCGGTCCCGGTCCCGGTCCTCGTCCGGCAGTTCAGCACTCAATTCGCTCGGCACGAAGGGCGGCCGGCCGATGGCCACCAGGTAGGCGACCTCGGCCACCCGGTAGTCGTGCACGGCCTGCAGTTGGTTCAGTCGGCTCTCGTCGAGCTGGTCGTTGGCGTCTCGAAGCTCGCTGACGGACGAAACCCCCTCTTCGACCCGGGCGCTGGCGTGATCGTAGTTGAGTTCCGCCCGCTGAACGTTCTTCTCCTGAAGTTCCAACTGTTTGGCGGCGGTCCGAAGGTCTCGGACCTCTTGCTCCACCTCGGTCTGCACCGAGATCTCGGCGTTCCATCGTCGAAAGCGCAGGCGCCTGACCTGCAAGCGATTTCTCTCGAGCTGGGCGTACTGCGCGAATCCATCGAATATCTTCCAGCTCATCCGAACCCCCCCCTGAATGTCCGGCCCCCAGTAGGAACCGTCGAAAAAACCCCGGTTTTGGCTCGCAAAGGCCGTCGGGTCGTACGGCGTCCCGGGGTCGATGGCGTCCCCGTCGCCGAGCAGATCCAAGGAGGCCTGACTCTGAAAGACCGAGGTGCGGTTGTCGGGCACCTGCCCGATGAATCCCAAGGTGAAGAAGGCTTCGAAGCGGGGCACCAGATTGCCGAACTGGACCCGGGTCTCCACGTCGGCCACCCGCTCTTGCAGTTCGAGCCGGGCCAGATCCGGACGGTCGGCCCGGGCGGTGGCCAGGGCCTCGGCCAAGTCCGGTTGCATCCGCTCTCCCGGGTTCGGAGCCGTCAGGCTGTCTTGCAAGGTGATGGCGAGGTTTTCACGGATTCCCACCAGCACCCGAATCCGGTCCAGGGCGCTCGCCGCGTCGTTTTCGGCCCGCAGCAGCTCGGTTTCGGTATTGGCCAGGTCGACCTCGGCGGACAGCAGGTCGTAGCGAGGGCGCACGCCCTGCTCCACCCGCTGGCGTGTCTCTCGGACCTCGTCCCGGACGCGGTCGGCCCGGCGTTCGAGGACCCCGACCCGAGCCGCCGCCAGCAGCGCCGCATAGTAGGCTTCGGTCACATCCCGGACCAGTTGGCGCGCCTCATCCTGCAGTGCCTTTCTCGCCGCGGCCCGCAGCGGCTCGATGCCCTTCAAGGCAGCGAACGCCGAGCCGTCGTACAGGACCTGGGTGAGGGTCAGATCGAGACTGAACCGATTTTCGACGAAGAACGGGTTGTCGGAGGGGTCCAGGCTCAGCCCCGCCGCCCTTTCCGCCTGCGCGCGCTCGGCGAAGAACTCGTTTTGGAACTCGAAGAAGGACAGCTCGGGCTGTCCACGGGCCTGCCGAACTTCGTTGTTCAACAGGTACTGGTCGACGCTCGCCCCGCCAAAAAACAGGTTGGCGGCGTCGGAACCGGCGAAGGGGTTCAACTGGGCGAACTGACGGTTGTAGGAGGCGCTGCCATCGATGCGCGGGTAGAGCGTGGACCACGCGTCGCGCACGTCCTGCTCGGTACGCTGGGCGTCGACCCGAGCTTCCATCATGGCCAGGTTCCGGGCCAGCGCCAGCTCCACGGCCTCGCCCAGAGACAGCCTCAGGGCGCCGGTAGGCTCTGCTGCAACGGCCACCGCGCCCAGCACCCATGCCAAACTCGCTCCACTCAAACCGAACTCCTCGTCCCGACCCGGATGGGGGGACCTCTGGTCCTGCCCGCGACGCGGGTGTCAACCGACGACGGGCGCGGCCTATGCCGGATGCCCGCACTTGCACAATGCCCGATTGTTCCGCTCGACCTGGACGGGACGGGTGCGGGCTTGACTGAACATGCGTTCATGCATATCTCCAGACCATGCCGCGGGTCCGAAGCAACCCGGACAACCCCTTTGATCGCCACGTGCTCCACCACGAGCCCGGGCTGGCGCCCGCAGCCGTCCTCAGAGTGCATGCCGACGCATCCCGGAACGTGCTCACCCAGAATCACAGCCCCGACATCGGCTTCGACTTCACGGTCAACCCATACCGCGGCTGCTACCACGGCTGCGCATACTGCTACGCCCGCCCCACCCACGAGCAGCTGGGCTTGGGGGCCGGCACCGACTTCGAACGCCAGCTCATGGTCAAGCCACAGGCCCCGGCGCTGCTGCGAAAGGCATTCCTTTCCCCGCGGTGGAAGGGCGAGTTGGTGCTCTTTTCGGGCGTCACCGACTGCTACCAACCCCTCGAAGCCGAGCACCGGCTCACCCGCGGCTGCCTCGAAGTGTGTTGGGCGTTCCGAAACCCCGTGGGCATCGTGACCAAAGCGCCTTTGATCGAGCGGGACTTGGATCTGCTGGCGTCGCTCCACCAGGTGACCCACCTCTCGGTCAGCATCAGCATCCCGGTGTGGGATCCGGACCGGGCTCGGGCGGTGGAGCCGTACGTGGCCCTGCCCGAACGGCGCATGCGCACGGTCGAGCGGCTGGCGGCGGCGGGACTGGACGTGGGCATCAACGTGGCACCCTTTCTGCCCGGTCTCACCGAGCGCGACCTGGACACCTTGCTGCACCGGGCGGCCGATGCTGGAGCCACCCGAGCCTGGACCACCATGCTCCGGCTGCCCGGGTCGGTGAAGGAGGTCTTCGCGTCCCGGCTGCGGGAGCGCTTGCCCCTGACGGCCGAAAAGACCTTGGCCCGGATCCGGGATGCCCGGAGCGGCGGGCTGAACGACCCCCGCTTTCACAGCCGGTTTCGAGGGACAGGCCCGTACGCAGACTCGGTCGCCCGGATGTTCCGGGGGTTGGTCAAAAAGCATGGCCTCGACGGCCCGC
>DAPKRQ010000317.1:0-14314 GCA_031800475.1 Myxococcales bacterium LLY-WYZ-16_1 | reverse complement strand
GCGGCGGCGCGGGCGGCGGGACCGCGGGTGGAGAAAAGACCGGCGCTTCGGACCTGGATAGGCCGGGCACCCCGTTGCCCGACAGCGGCACCGGCTCGTCGTCCGGCGCTTCGGTAAATGAGATGGGCTCGGGCTCTGCGGGCGGCGGCACCGGCACGGCCGAGGACATCGGCATCGAAGGCGGAGGCGCTGGAAGGTCCTGGGACTTGGATTCCAGGTCCTTGGTTCGCTGCCGCTCTTCTCGGATCCGGGCCTCGAATTCCTCGATGCCCGGCGTGAAGTCTTGGACCTTCTCGCAGGTCCACAGCATGGCCAAGAGCGTCAGGGCCTCGCCCAGGTCCAGACCCGCCATTTCCGCCGCGTCCGCCACGTTGTAGGCCCGGCCGCCGTAGCGAAGGAACTCGACCTCGGCCTCGGGCAGCACGAACTGCTCGCCCACCTCCTCGGCGCTCGTGCGCACTTCGAAGTAGCGCTCCTCCCGGTCGCCCACGATCCGTCGCACCACGTCTTCGGCGGCGTATTGTTTGAAGCCCTCGCCCACCACGGGGAGGATCGGCAGAGAGAAGGTGCGCTCCGGGTCCTGCACCTTGGCGCCTCGCTCGTATCGAAAGCTGCCGGTGACGGGCTTGAACCGGTCGACCACCTGCAGCCGGGCGTACTCGGCCCGTTCTTCGGCCAGCTGTTCCGGCGTGAAGGCTCGGGTCTCGACCAGGGCCCGGCCCAGTTCGATGCCGGTCTCGATGGCCCGTTTGGCGGCTTCGGCGTACTGGGCTTCGTTCAGGCGACCGCGCTCCACCAAGCTTCGGCCGAAGCGATCACCCGGCACGCTCGACGCCAGGCGAACCGGCGCCCCGGCTTCGAATTCGAGCCGCAAGGTCTCGTCGGGGCGCTCGATGATCAGGACTCCGCTCGACCGCTGGGCGTGGGTCTTGAAGATCGCCTTGGCGAGCTCGCCCGGGTCGATGCCGGTGTGCTCGGTGGGGGGGCCGTCGACGCTCGCGTCCACCGAAGCCAGGGGGGCATCGGCGTCTTTGGGCTCGTCCCCCTCGGCCACCGTATCGGCCGGTTCGGGAGGCAGCTCGATCTCGGTATCGGGCCGAATGCGCATGGCGTGCTCCGTGGCAGGTTCACCGTCGCCGGCAGGCTCGGCGCCGGTCGGTCCCGCTCGATTGAGGAGTTGGGATGCGGTGGCGTACAAAGCCTGGGCGTTGCTGGCGTCCGGGACCACCTCCACCCGGTCTTTGGCCATCTCGGCCGGGGCGCCGAGCACCAACGTGCGAATAGCCAGGTTCTGCAGACGATCCAGGTCGAGGGCTTCGGCGACGGCGTGCGACACCACCATCAGCTGGGGCGGATCGGTCTGGGCGTCGGCCTCCAGCTGGTCGGCTTCGACGATCTTCACCTCGCATTCGTCCCGGGCGAGGAGGAAACGGACCCGCTTGGCCAGGACCGGGTCGTCGGTGCACACCAACACGCGCTGCTGCATTCTGAGGCTCTCCAGCACGCGGGACCGTACTCGGCTCGGTCCCGGGGCTCAAGCTCGGTGGCGCCGGACCGCGCTCCGGTTTGACCGGCGCCCAGCGGAGTTGGCAGGCCGGTTCACCCGCTGATAGCGCCGAGCCATGGTGAACGGGCGCGGACCGGGGGCTGCGGTGGTGACCGGAGCCGGTCGAGGCATCGGGCGCGCCATCGCCTTGGCCCTGGCAGAGGAAGGCCGGCCGGTGGCCCTTCAATCCAGAACCCAGGCCCAGCTGTACGACACGCGAGAGGCGATCGAAGCGGTGGGGGGCCGGGCTCGGGTGGTTCCCGGTGACGTGACGCAGCGGGCCGCCGCCGAGGAGCTGGTCGAGCGCTGCGTGGCAGAGCTCGGGCCCTTGCGGCTGGCAGTGGCCTGCGCGGGGCAAGCCCACTCGGCGCCCCTGCTCGACACCTCGGCCGACCGGCTTCGTCAGCTTCTGGAAGCCAACGCCGTATCCGTACTTCACCTGATTCAGGTGGCTGCCCGCCAGATGAAACAGCAGGGGGAAGGGGGAGCCATCGTCGTGGTGGCTTCGACCGCCGCCGTGAAAGGCATGCGTTACACCTCGGCTTACTCGGCCTCGAAGCACGCGGTCTTGGGCTTGGTCAAATCCGCGGCGCTGGAGCTGGCATCCCACGCAATCACCGTCAACGCGATCTGTCCGGGCTGGGTCGACACGCCCATGTTCGATGCCACCCTGCGCAACATTCGAGAGAAGACCGGTCGCTCCCTGGAAGAAGCCAAAAGCGAGATCACCGGCCTGATCCCCATGCGTCGCGTGTTGTCGCCCGAAGAGGTGGCGTCTTTGGTCGCCTACCTGGCCCGGCCCGAGGCCCGGCACTGGACCGGTCAAGCTCTGGTGCTCGACGGCGGGGAGACCATCCGATGACCGACCATCGGATCATCGATCCGGAGGCGCTCGCGAAGGCCCGGGGATTCAGCCACGGGATCCTGGCGGCTTCGGGACGGCTGCTGTTCGTGGCGGGCCAGATCGGTTGGGACGGGGACGGCCGTGTGGTGTCGCCGGACTTTTTGCCCCAATTCGAGCAGGCCCTGGCGAACGTGGTCCAGGTGGTGCGGGCGGCCGGAGGCCGGCCCTCCGACTTGGTTCGCCTGACCCTCTACGTGATCGATAAACGGCACTACGAGGCCCAACTGCCGGAAGTGGGTGCAGCCTACCGCCGGCAGGTGGGCCGGCACTATCCGGCCATGGCGCTGCTCGAAGTGAAGGGGCTCCTCGAGCCCGGGGCCCTGGTCGAGGTGGAGGCCACCGCCGTCATCCCCGACCGCGGGCCGAGTCACGGACCCGCAGATACCGAGAAAGCGACATGACTCGATTCGCGGATCTACCCAACGGACTGACAGCCGAGCTGCAGGAAGGCGTCTTGACGCTGACCCTCGACCGTCCAGATCGGCTGAACAGCTTGACCTTCGACGTGTACAAACGACTCGAGCAGCTGTTTGCCGAGCTTCAGGACGAGGACGACGTGGGCGTCGTCGTTCTGACCGGGGCCGGAAAGGGCTTTTGTTCGGGAGGCGACGTCCACGAGATCATCGGCTCCCTCATCGATGCGCCCGCGGAGGACGTCACCCGCTTCGCGCGGATGACCGGGGCGGTCATCCGCAACATGCGGCGGCTTCGAAAGCCGGTGATCTCGGCGATCAACGGCACCGCGGCCGGAGCCGGGGCTGTGCTGGCCCTGGCTTCGGATTTTCGGATCGCCGCGGCCGGCAGCAAGATCGCCTTTCTGTTCACGAAGGTGGGCCTCACGGGAGCGGACATGGGAGCGGCCTATCTGTTGCCCCGGGTGGTGGGCCTCGGCCGGGCGACGGAGCTGCTGATGCACGGCGACTCGGTGGACGCCATCGACGCCGAGCGGATCGGTCTGGTGCACCGGGTGGTCACCGCGGCCGAGCTGATGCAGGCGGCTCGGGACGAAGCCCGACGGCTCTTGGAGGGCCCGCGCTTTTCATTGGGGATGACCAAGGAACTGCTGAACAACGCCCTCTCCATGGATTTGGACACCGCGCTGGACGCCGAGGCCCGAGCCCAGACCATCTGCATGATGGGGGCGGACTTTCGCGAGTTTCATGCCGCCTACGTGGACCAGCGAAAGCCTCGCTTTGGGAGCAAGTGAGATGGCCGAGGCGTTTTGGACCGAGCTGTCGGTGGAGCTGGATGACCGCTTGTGCGAGCTCGGTGAACGGGCGTCGGCGTGGGCGCGAAATACCCTGCGGCCTCGAGAGCACGAAGAAGACGATCGGGCCGCCCGGGACTTCGTGCGGGCCCTGGGGCAGGCAGGCTTTTTGCGAGCATGCACTCGCCTGGACGTCCCGGCGATCTGCGTGCTCCGCGACGTGGTCGCTCGGTCGAGCGGCCTGGCGGACTCGATGCTGGCCTTGCAGGGGCTCGGATTCGCGCCGCTGGTGCTGGCCGAGGCCGATCGGTGGCTCGGCCGGTATCGAGAAGGGGTGGAGGCCGGTCTCGCCATCGCAGCCTTCGCTTTGAGCGAGCCCGATGCTGGAAGTGACGTGGCGAGCCTGGCCACTCGGGCGGTCCGGGATGGGTCCGACTGGGTCTTGAATGGAACCAAATGCTGGATCACCAACACCGGCATCGCCGATTTCTATGTGGTGTTCGCGCGGACGGGGGAGTCGGGCTCCAAAGGCATCTCGGCCTTCGTGGTCGAGGCGGACCGGGTCACCCGGACCGAACGCTGGGAGCTGGTGGCCCCGCACCCCTGCGGGGCGGTTATCCTGGAAGACGTCCGGGTTCCAGGCGACGCCCTGTTGGGCGAGCCCGGCTCGGGCTTTGGCCTTGCCATGCGCACCCTGGACCATTTTCGCGTGACCGTGGGGGCAGCCGCCTGCGGCATGGCCGGTCGCGCCCTGGACGAGGCGGTGGAGCGTTCCCGACGTCGCAGCCAGTTCGGCAAGCCCATCGGGACATTTCAGCAGATCACGGCTCAGTTGGCCGATTCGTGGGTCGAACTGTCGGCGGCCCGGCTGCTCGTCTTTCGGGCGGCCCGGGCCTTCGAGTGGGGCGACGAACGGGCCGGCCCGTTCAGCAGTGCCGCCAAGCTGTTCGCCACCGAGGCGGCCCAGCGCATCGTGGACCGGGCGGTTCAGGTGTTCGGGGGCGAGGGCGTTCGGCGGAACAGCCCGGTCGAGCGGCTCTACCGCGAGGTGCGGGCCCTTCGGATCTACGAGGGGACCTCCGAGATTCAGCGGCTGGTGATCGGTCGAGCCCTGGCCAAGGGGACGGTCTGAGCCTCGCCGCAGCATTTTGCGCCGCGGGTTGCGGCCTGGGAGCGCTGGCAGCGGTCGAACCCGCGACCCCGGCGTCCGAGCTCGGTGGCGCCGAGGCCGCCCTCGAGGTGGTGTTCTTCGACGGGGGGGGCGATCCTCGCCTTCAGCCGCTGATCTTCCTGCAGGTCCCGTTCGCGGATGCCTGGTTCGGTCGGGTGGAAGCGGCGGGGGCCATTCAAGGGAACGACGGTACGGTCTCGGGGCAGCTGGGCAACGTTTTGCTCGGGGCGGGCCGGATCTGGGACTTGAAGGCGTTCGGTGGCGTGGAGTTGCTCGGCGCTTTCGTGGTGCCCTCGGCCACCGCCGAGGGAGAGGGGGACCGCGTGGCGCTGCAGCGGTCCGAACGCCTCCGGGGCCTGTCTCGGTGGTGGCTGTTCGCACCGGACCAGCCCGCCTGGGTGGTGCGGGTTCGCCATGCCTCCGTTCCGGGGGAGGGGGTGCGTCTGCAGTGGCAGGGCGCACCGGCCCTGGCCTGGAACACGCGCCGGTCCGAAGCTCTGTTCGGGCTGAGTGGATCGGTGCGGGCTTCGGTGCGGCGGGGACCGGCAGAGCTCGGTGTGGCCTTCGAAGGGGTCATGCGGGTCAACGACCGGGCCGGCACGGTGGGCCAGCTGAGCGTCGAGCCCGACGTGCGGTTTCGGTGGCCCGATCTGTGGGGTCCGGGCGCCGGGCCGTACGCCGAGCTCCGGCTCCGGATCAACCTGGATCCACCGGCCGGACCCTCTTTCGACGGCGGGGTCTACGGGCTGGCCTGCCGCGTCGGCTCCCGCTTTTGAGGCGGCCCGGCATCCGCCGGTCGACGGACGCCAAAGGCCCGTCCGAGTCCCTAGGCTCGACCGGAATGGAAGCGAGATTGCCCCCGAGCAAGGTCGGTTTCGGCCAGGTGCGCACCGGCCCCCCGGGCCGAACCACTCGGTCCGAAGCAAGCGGAGCCTTCTCGGGGCTGCCCGAACTGTTCGCGGACCGCGCCGAGTTGGGGGACCGGCCGAGCCCCCGAGCGCGCTTCGCGGAACGGATGCGAGCCCGGATCCCTGGGGTCGCGGCCCGATTGGGGCTCGAAGACGACCGCCTTCGCGGCCGGACGTTCGAGCAGGTGGTGGAAGACGTCTTCCTTCGCAACCCCAGGGTCAGCGAGCGGATCCTGCGCCAAGCCTCGGCGACCCGGCTCGAAGACCTGACCAGCTCCGAAAAGGTGCGACAGCGGGTAGGACGCTGTTGCCCCGACCACCGGGATTCCGAAGCCCATCGCTTTGCCGCCGGTGTGGTGGCGGTGCTGACCGGGCTCGATCCGACCGAGGTCTCGGACGCGGCGCCCGATCTGGGGCTGCTCGGGTCGGTGCGGCTCAACCTCTATACCCGCCCTCGCAGCGAGCGCAGCCAGCTGAACACCGCCTTGCACGACGCCACCGACTTCTTGAAGTCGGCGGGGGTCGAAGGCTTGAACCGGGCGGTGTGGGGGGCGGAATCCACCTTCGGGTCGGCGATCCGCAGTTTTTTCGGGGCTCCTCGCACGGAGTGACCCGGTCGGCCGGCCGATGGACTCAGGCCCGCATGTTGTCGACCGCCGTCTTCGCGGCCTCGTTGTACTTCGACCAGATGTTCTTGTACAGGTCGTACATCTCGGAGCGCTTCCGCATCAGTCGTTCCAAACGAAGGGTTGCGGTGTCGGTCGTACTGTCCGGCTTTTCCGACTGCACGCCGATGGCAGGCCCGCCGTATCGGGTGCCTGGAATGCGGGTGGCGTTTTGCGAGCTGCCGTCCGGGTTCACGGTGGGCTCGGTGGGGTCTCGCCCGGCCGACATGCCGAAGGCGTTGTAGCCCGGTGAGGTGTAGCCGGAGGGTCCCCAGCCGTCCACGTCCCCGTACAGGTTCAGCCAGCCCACCCCGGACTCGTAGGAGCCGATGTTGCTGGCCTGGCCCAGCACCGCAGCGTCGAGTTGCATGAACAGATCGTACACGTTGGTCGATCCGGCGTAGGGGTTTCCTGCGGGGGCCCCCGGAGTCCAGCCGCTGGAGGTCCCGTGGGAGCGCATGCGCTGCACCGTAACCCCCCCGTCGTGGCGGCCGTGCGCGATCACCTTGCCCCCGAGGTGCGGCTCGAGACGCTGGCGGAACGAGTCGTCCCGTTCGATGCGGCGGTTCATCACCAGCGCGTTGCGCCGCCGGGAGAAGGCCAGCTGCAGCGGATGCTCGACGGAAGGATGGGGGGCGAACACGTCGCCCTCGCCGTACAGTCGACCGACGAGGGCCGCGAGCCGGGCCTTCACGTCCCCGGCCGGCGGCACGTATCCGAAGGGGGCCATCCGCTCGGATCCGTCGGACCCTTGGACGAAGCGAAGGGCTTCGATCGACTGGGTGTAGCTGGCCTCGAGTTGGGCCAGCCGCCGCTGAGACAGACCTCGGGCTTGGGCCTCGATGGACTGGGGGGACAGCCCCAGCTGTCCGAACAGATCGCCGAGGCGGGAGTCGACCTTCACCATGGGCTGCGATTCTCCTTTTCGCCCCGCTGGACGCAAGTCGGGCGATATCGAACTTATCGGGCGCCGGAGCCTGGAGGTTGCGCGAAAGCGACAAGGGGCCGCGGCGAGACATCGCAGGGTTTGACCGGATTGAGACCGCGCGAACTTGTTCGCTGGCGTCGGCGCCTCCGATTCCGCTAGGTCGGGTGGGTGTTCGCCAGTCTCGAGGACCGGTTTTCCGAGGTGATCCGCAAGGTCCGCGGCCACGGTACGCTGACCGAACAAAACCTGAAGGAAGCCCTGCGGGACGTTCGCCTGTCCCTCCTGGAAGCCGACGTCCATTTCTCGGTGGTCAAGGCCTTCGTGGCCGAGGTGAAGGAGCGCTCCCTGGGGCAGGAGGTCCAAAAGTCCCTCACGCCCGGCCAAGAGTTCGTTCGCATCGTGTCCGAGGAACTGACCGCGATCATGGGCGGCCAAGCGGCGGAGCTCGACCTGAAGGGCAAGCCGCCAGTGCCGGTCCTGATGATGGGGCTTCAGGGCTCCGGCAAGACCACGACCACCGGAAAGCTGGGGCTGCGGCTGAAGAATCAGGGCAAAAAGCCCCTGCTCGTTCCGGCCGACCTGCAGCGCCCGGCGGCGATCCAGCAGCTGAAGTCGGTGGGGGAGCAGGTCGGGGTCGACGTGTTCGACACGGACCCCGGGCAGGATCTGGCCCAGGTCCTGAACGCCGCCCGGGAGCAGGCCGACCGCCGGGGCAACCAGGTCATGCTGGTGGACACGGCCGGCCGTCTGGCCATCGACGCCGAGCTGATGGAGGAGCTGCGGGAGGCCAAAGAGCTTCTCGATCCGAAAGCCTCCCTTTTGGTGGTGGACGCCATGACCGGTCAGGACGCGGTCAATGTGGCCACCGAGTTCCAAAACCAGGTGGGTATCGATGGCGTGGTCATGACCAAACTCGACGGCGATGCTCGGGGCGGGGCCGCTCTTTCGATTCGAAAGATCACGGGCAGCCCCATCGTGTTCGCCGGTGTCGGGGAGAAGATGGAGGCCCTCGAACCCTTCCACCCCGAACGCATCGCTCAGCGGATCCTCGGGATGGGCGACGTCATGTCGCTGATCGAGAAGAGCCAAGACGCCTACGACGAAAAACAGGCCAAGCAGATGGCCCGGAAGATGAAACGGGCCGAGTTCACGCTCGACGACTTCCGAGAGCAGATGGCCATGATCCGCAAGATGGGGGACATGAAGGACTTGATGGCCATGATCCCGGGCATGTCGCAGGCCATGAAGAAGATGGGCGCTTCGGGGCCGGATCCAGACAAGGAGCTCAAGCGCATCGAAGCGATCATCTGCTCCATGACCCCCCACGAACGGAGCCATCCGGACGTTCTGAACGGCTCCCGTCGAAAGCGCATCGCGTCGGGAAGTGGAACGACCGTCGCGGAGGTCAATGCATTCCTCAAGCGGTTCAAGGAAGCGCGGAAGATGATGAAGAAGCTCTCCAAGATGGGTCCCGGGGGCCTGCAGGGCCTGATGCGGGGCATGGGCGGCGGCGCGAAGGGCATGCCGCCGTTCATGCGCTGACCCGGTCCGGACGCGCGAGCCATGACCCGGGTGGCGGTGTTGATGGGCGGGCCGAGCCACGAGCACGATATCTCGTTGGCTTCGGGGGGGCAGGTGCTCGAGGCCCTGGGCGCTCGGGGCTTCGAGGTGCGGATCGGTCGCGACGGTACCTGGGCGGTCGACGGGGACGTCCAGCCGAGTCTGGGACGGGCCTTGGATGCCGTGGCCGATCGGACCGACGTGGCGTTTTTGGCGCTGCACGGACCCTTCGGCGAGGACGGCACGGTTCAGGCCCTGCTCGAGGCCGCGGGCGTGGCGTACACCGGGTCGGGGCCCGCAGCCAGCGCCCTGGCCATGGACAAGCTCCGGGCCAAGCACGTCTACCGCTCCACCGGGTTGCCGACGGCCCCCTTTGCGGCGTGGTCCCGGCGCGATGGCGGCGAGACGCCCGACCTGGCGGCGGTTCCCGGACCGTGGGTGGTCAAGCCGTCTTGCGAGGGCTCTTCTTTCGGGGTGGTGCTGGCGGACACGGAGGGCGAGGTGCGCAGCGCCTTGCAGCGGCTTGCGGCGGAAGGACGGACCGAGGCCTTGATCGAAACGCGGATCGCCGGTCGCGAATTCACCTGCGCCGTCCTCGACGAGCCGGGGAACGGGCCCAGGGCCCTTCCGGTCACGGAGCTCATCCCGGGCGATGGCCACCGCTTCTTCGACACCGAAGCCAAGTATCGGCCCGGGGCCACCGCCGAGGTCACCCCCGCCCCGATCCCGGACGGGACCCGTGACCGCCTTCAGACCCTGGCGCTGCAGGCCCACCGGGCCCTGGGCTGCCGGGACGTGAGCCGGACCGACTTCATGGTCGAGGATGCGGAGGGCGCCGATCCCCGGCCTTGGCTGCTGGAGACCAACACGATTCCCGGGCTCACGACGAACTCGCTGCTTCCTCAGGCCGCGGAGGCTGCGGGCCTTCCTTTTCCCCGCCTGGTGGAGCGGCTCGTCCGCTTGGCCGAGGCCCGCCGGTCGATCAGCGTTTGAGGTTGATCGTTTCGGCCAGCAGCTCGTCGGCGGTGGTGATGGTGCGGGTGGCGGCCTGGAACGCTCGCTGGTCGTTGATCAGGTTCACGAACTCGGTGGAGATGTCCACGTTCGACTGTTCGAGCGCCCCGCCAAAGATGGCACCCCGGCCGCCGGTGTTGGCGAAGCCGATGGTGGCGTCGCCGGACTCGAGGGTCTGTCGGAACATGGTGCCGCCGGCCCGCCGCAGGCCCACCGGGCTCTGAAAGCTGGCCAAGGCCACCCGGGCCACGGTCCGGATCTCGCCGTTCGAATACTCGGCCTGGATCGTCCCGTCTTCGGTGACCTGCATGTCCACCAACTCCCCGGTGCCGTAGCCGTCTTGGTCCAAAAAGGACACGTCGAAGGCCTCGGCGAAGGAGCTGCTGCCAGAGCCGTCGCCGCCGTCGGTGTTGATGCTGTCGCCGAAGTCGAAGTTCAGCACCTGCCCGGGCGCGGCGTTCTGAAAATCGACCGTGTTGTTGACCGTGTTCTCGTCGACCAGGCGGCCTTGGGTGTCGAAGGTGAGGCTGCCGTTCGCCACCACCTGCGGCCCGGTGAGGCCGCCCGCCAGATCCTCACCGTCGGCCACGGCGTTCCAATCCCAGCTTTGGGGCCCCGTTCGGGTGTAGTACACGGTCACGAGGCGAGGCTCTCCGAGCGAGTCGTAGACCGTGACCGTGGTGGAGTGGCTCGAGGTGCCGGCCGGGTCCGTCGGGTCGAAGGTCTGGACGGGCACTTCGTCTCGGGAATCCAGGTTCACGTGGATCGTGATGTCCTCGGTGGGAGAGGGCGGAACGCTTTGGGCCGCCCGGATGTCGCCGGGTACCGAGCTCAGGTTTCCGTCTTCGTCGGCCACGTAGCCTTGGACCCGGAGGCCGTCGTTGTTGACCAAAAAGCCCTCCCGGTCGGGAGCGAAGTTGCCGGCCCGGGTGTAGAAGCTCCCTTCCACCCCGTCGAACTGGCCGTTCACAACGAAAAAGCCCCGGCCGTTGATCGCCATGTCGGTGGACCGGGCGCTGCCGATGATCGCGCCCTGGCTGAAGAGCTTTTCGATCTTGGCCAAGCGAACGCCCGACCCCAGCTCACCGACGCCGAGCACGGAGCGGGTCAAAAGGTCCTCGAAGCTCGTCCGGGAACCGCGGTAGCCCACGGTATTCGAGTTGGAGATGTTGTCGCTCGTCACCGCGATCGACTGGCTGTTGGCGGAAAGGCCGGTGAGCCCGGCGTACAGTGCGTTCGAAAGTCCCATCGTTCAAATACCTCGTTTTCTTCAGTCGTCGCCGATCCGGATCACCTGGGAAGGCTCGCGCCGGCTCGTTCCAATGATCAGTTCGGGAATGCCGTTTTTGTACGTGACGCCTTCGACCCGGCCGGAGCTGAAGGTCTCCACGGTGACCGGGTTGCCCTCGGCGTTCAGGGCCTCGACCTCGAAGGTGTAGGTCCCGTCGGGAAGGGACGAGCCGTCTTCGCTGCCGTTCCACCGGAAGCTGTGCTCGCCCGCTTTCTTCTGCTCGAGCTCGTAGGTCCGCACCGTGACCCCGTCCTCGTTCTTGACCCGGACCAGCACCGACGAAGCGGGGGCGCCGAGCTGGTAGCGAATGGTTCCCTTCCCGTCGACCAGCTGCGTGTCGGCTCCGTCGTAGACCACGTGATGACCGATCATGCTGACGGTCTGTCCCGCGACGATGCCGGCCTGACCCACGGCCAGGTCCTGGATGCCGGCGTTCACCGAGGTGAGCTGCTCGATGGTCGAAAACTGGGCGAGCTGCCCCAAAAACTGCTCGGAGTTCATCGGGTCCAGCGGGCTTTGGTTTTGCATCTGGACCAACATCAGCTCCAGAAATTGGTTTTGACCGAGCTCGTTGGAGGGGGTGCCGTTCGGGGTGACCGATGTACCGCTCGCGTTGGTGATCTGGTTGACGTTCATTTCGCGCTCCTCGTTTCGACAGGTTGATTGCCCTGTAACTGTACCTGCACATCGGCCACTTCGATCGGAAGTTCAGCCAAGGTTGTTTCGATCTCGGGCAGGAGTTTTCGAAGCTCGCGCCGGGCTTCGGAGGACTGCACCAAGAACTTGACCTGGTGCTGCCCGTCGGGCGTCGGGCTGATCCGGAGCCGCATCGGGACCTGGGCTTCGTCGAGCCGCAACTCCAGGGGCACTCGAGCGTTCGGGGACCAGGGCCGCTGCTTGGCTTCGGCCATGAGCCTCCGGGCGGAGGATGCCAGCTGGGACGGCGTGCTTTGGTTTGCCGAGGCTTCGGCGGCCATCCGCCCGAAGGTCTGGGCTGGGTCTCGGCCCCCGAACTCGCCACTGCCCAGGTCCAGGCCGGTGAGCTCCGGTCCGGTCGCAGCGAGGCCGGGTGCGGGGTTCTTCCAGTTCGGCGTCTCGACCGAAGTCTTCACCGGCGTGGAGGCCCGGTCGGTCTGGGAGTTCTTGGCGGCCTGCGCCCGTTCGGCAGGGGGCTCGTCCGAGACCAGGAGTTTCATGGGCTCGGCAGGCGGGCCCTTGGGAGCGGCGTCGGGGGAGCCGTTTCCACCGTCCGCCCGATGTCCGTCGACGTAGGCCAGGAGCTTTCGGAGGTTCGCGGTCTCTTCGGTCGCACGGAGCTCGGGCTGTGCCCGAGATGCGCCCGGGAGCCACGCGTCCCCGCTCGAAGCGGCCCAGCTCTTTGCGAAGGTCGGCCCGTTCGCAGTCCACGGAGATGGGTTCGGGGCGGTCTCGGCGCCGTCCGCCGGGATGGTGGCCTTGGCACCGCCCGCGGCGGCGGAGGACGGGTCGGGCCCGAGGGCGCTCTCGATCCAAGCGGTCTCGGGCAGTGCGGAGGACTTCAGCCAGGCCAGCAGCTCTTCTTCGAAACCGTCGTCAACGCGGTTCGGGGCGTCGGCCTCCGGTGTCGACTCCTTTTCGGGAGCTTCGGACGATCGAAGCTCAGCGCTCGCTTTCGCGTTCGGAGGGAGGGCTTGGATGTCCATTCATGAGAAAACGTCGGCTCATTTTGGCAGCCCTTGAGGGGTTCATGTTCGAAATGACCTCGGCCGCTTTTCGGATCTTCATTCCATGCAAGATATCCTTGGCGGTTTCCATGTCGAACTCGTCGAGGTAGCGGGCTGCAGCTTCCGGCTTCATTCGCTCGGCCGTTTCCACCAGCTGCAGGAGCCGCTCGACCTCCTTCCGTTGCTTCTTGGTGGCGATGTCGTCGCGGACGCGCTTCAGCTCTTCGAGCCTCGCCTCCAGGCGTTCCAGCTTCTCATCCACTTCCGAGCGGGCCGCCTCTAGGTCTACGGCGGCTTGCTCGATTTCGGCCTCCCGTCGGTCGAGCTCCGCTCGGCGCTGCGCGAGCGCTCTCGGCAACGGAAGCTCCGAAGGCTCCTCTTCCTTCGCTTCCTCGGACTCGGCCGGCTCCGGCGGTGTCTCGTCGACCGACTCGGCGGCCTCCACCAGGTGGCAGCCGACCACCACCATGGACAACAGGCTGACGATGGCGTGCTTCATGATTCCCCCAAGAGTGCCTTCAGGCTGGCCAGATCCACATCGAGCTCTCGGCGGCTGGCCTTTTCTTGTCGAAAGAAGTGATCGATCCGAGGCTTCGCTCGGACCACCCGGTCCGTTTCCGGATCGGTTCCGGGGCGATAGGCTCCGACCTGAATCAGATCCTTCACCTCGTCGTAGGCAGACAGCACCGACCGCACTTGGCTCGCCACCTCGCGATGCTCTTCCGAAGCCAGGTCGTGGCCCAACCGGCTCAAAGAGGCACCCACGTCCACGGCCGGGAAACGACCGCTTTCGGCGATGCGGCGAGACAGTACGATGTGGCCGTCCAAGATCGACCGGGCCGCGTCCGCCACCGGTTCGGTCAAGTCGTCGCCGTCGACCAGCACGGTGTAGAACGCGGTGAGGCTCCCGGGCCCTTCGGCATTTCCGGCCCGCTCCAACAGCCGCGGCATGCCCGAAAAGACCGACGGCGGATAACCGCGGGTGGTGGGAGGCTCGCCGGCGGCCAAGCCCACCTCTCGAGCCGCGTGGGCGTATCGGGTCAGGCTGTCCATCAAGAAGAGCACGTGCCGCCCCCGATCTCGAAAGAACTCGGCGATGGTCGTGGCGAGAAAGCTCGCTCGGATCCGCAATATCGGCGAGGCGTCGCCGGTGGCCACCACCACGACGGTTCGGTGCAGACCCTCGTTGCCCAGCTCGTCTTCCAGAAATGCGCGAACCTCTCGGCCCCGTTCGCCGATGAGCGCAACCACATTGACGTCTGCTTCGGAGTGTCGAGCGAGCATGCCGAGCAGACTGCTCTTTCCCACACCGGCGCCCGCGAACAAGCCGACCCGCTGACCTCGACCCACCGTGCACGGCACGTCGATGACCGACACGCCGGTCTGCAGTCGCTGGTCGATTCGTGCTCGGGTCAGG
>DAPKRQ010000316.1:0-55770 GCA_031800475.1 Myxococcales bacterium LLY-WYZ-16_1 | reverse complement strand
CGGCGGTTGGCGAAGGGATGCTCCTCGGCCCGGTTGTCTCGAATGTCCAACAGATTGGTTCCGCTGACGCCGACCTCCAGCTTGTCGTCGAGCAGCCTGTAGCCAACCCGGCCCATCAGCACGGCCGATCCGTCCAAAGGAAGAGGCGTGGTATCGAAGCCGCTCGGGTCCTCGGGATCGAACCTGGGCTCGACCCACCGCTGGTCCGAGACCAGGCTCAAGGACAAACCGGCATCGAATCCGACTTTCGTTCGAAGTTGGCTCCAGATGCTGAACTTGTGCATCGGAGAGTCGGTGAACCGCTCGCCCGTATCTTCGTCGAAGATGTATTGGAACGTGTAGCTCGTGCCCACGTCGAGCCCTTCCACCGCGTACCAGCGAAACGCGAGCTCCGTACCGAGGGACAGGAAGTCGCGGGGATCGTTCACATAAAAGGACTCGGCCACGACGAAGCTGTCGGTTCCCGAATCGAACGACGCCTCGTTCCCGGTGGACTGCAGCGGCGTTTGGGTGATCAAGTTCGTGATCCGGTTGAAGTAGGCTACGGCCTCGAGGTCGAACGAGGAGCCCATGTACCGGTAGCCGGCATCCACCGAAGCGATCCGCTCTTCGTCCAGGTCGAAGAATCCTCCCACCAAGCGCAAGGAAGCACCGGACACCGGAGTCTGGGCCTCGATGTCGAGATAGGTTTCGGCGAAGGTCGGTACCCGGAATGCCGTGCCGACCGAAAGCCGCAGGGCCTGCTCCGGGGTGGGCTTGTAGATGAACGCGATTCGGGGCGAGCCCAGCGGACCGATGAAGGGGTGAATGTCGAGGCGAGCGCTGGCGATGACGCTGAAGCGGTCTTCGATGGCCCAGCTGTCCTGAAAGAACAGAGCAAAATGGTTTTCGGTCTGTTCGTCGTTCAGGTAGGTCCAGTCGACGGCCTTGAAGCGGTATTCACCGCCCAGCACCAATCGGTGCCGCCCCCAAAGCTCGAACTCGGGGCGCAGCACCGGCTCCAGACTGACGATGTGGGACTCCACATCGGAGCGAATGTTGGTGGTGCCGGTCCGAAAGAACTGGGGCTGGGAGTCGGCGAAGACCCCGTTCCAGTAGGTGCGAAAGGAGAACAGCCCGCTCCGGTATCCAGCCCGCACGTTCGACACGACCCCCTCGACCGCTTGGTTGCGCAGGGATGAGACCCCGTAGATCTCGCTGAAGCCTGCTCGAGCTCCGCCCCCGAGGTAGAGCTCACCGGGCCCGACCCGGTAGTCGAGCTCCCCGTCGACGCGGGCGATGTCCAAGGACTCGTCGATGTCGTCCAGCTCGGTGCTGAAATCCACCCGTTCGGGGTCGAACTCGTTGTCGTACTTGTCGGCCCGTTCGTAGCCCGCCGACAAGCGAAAGCCCAGATCGCCCAGGGTAGTCCCATATTGAAGCGAAGATTCGAACCGCTCTCCGTTTCCACCCGCCACGTAGGCCCGGCCGCCGCGAAGGTCTTCGGGGCGCTTGGTGATGATGTTGATGATCCCGGTGTAGGCGTAAGCGCCGTAGATCGCCGAACCCGGGCCGCGGACCACCTCGACCCGCTCGATGTCCTGCAGGTCGATCGAAAAGCCTCTCCACAGGGTGATGCCGAGAAAATCCAAGTAGGCGGTGCGACCGTCGATCAGGACCAGAACCTTGTTGGCGATCCGGCGGTTGAAGCCCCGAACGGCCACACTGTAGTCCGAGTACGACATGGCCATCACGTCGACGCCGGGTACGCGCCGGAGCAGGTCGGGCAACGTGCGAGCCCCCGACAGACGAATGTCCTCCGCCGTCAGAATCGTCACTGCATTTGGGGCGTCCAAGGGCGACTGGGCGCGGCGGCTGGCGGTGACGACCACGTCCTCGTAGACCTCTGCGGTCTTGGCCTGCAGGTTCACCTGCGGTTGTGGAATGGCGGCGGTGGAACTTCGGGTCGGTTCCAGGGCGGTGGGCGGGGGCGGCCCAGCAGCCGGAGGGGCCGTCTCGGGTTCGGCAGCGCGGTCGGCCTCGGATTCGGCCGGGGCGAACGCCCCCTCCTCCTCGAGGCGTTCCACCAGCAGGTCGGCCAGGGCTTGCATCTGGGCGTCGTCCAGCCGAGGCGCGGAAGGCGGCGTCTGTGATTCGGTTTTCGGCCTGGGCTCGGGCTCGGGCTTTTGGCGCCGCGCTGCACGGACTCCCGATCCCGTCCGCTCCTTCCGGGCCTGGGCGATCCGATCCTCCAGACGTCGGATCCGTCGACGCACCGCCTCGGCATCGCTCGGGTCGCTGCGCAGATACCGCCGGTAATTCACCACGGCCTCCGACCAGCGGTTCGCGTCCTCGTAGGCCCGGGCGATGTTGAAGAGCAGGTTGGGGTGAGGGCGCTCGGCATGGGCACGCTTGAGCAGAGCGACACCCTCCAGATATCGCCCCGACCGAACGGCCGACATGCCCTGGTCGACCAAGGCGCGAAGCCGTTGACGCTGTCGAAGCTGCTGCAACAGTTCTTGCACCGCGGCTTTGTCCGGTGGGTCGTAGGATAGGTAGCGTCGAAAGTAAGCGATGGCGCGCTTCGGCTCCTCGGCAGCTGCCCAGGCCCGACCGATGTTGAAGAGAACGTTGGGATGCGGCCGAATCTCGTACGCGCGTTGTAGCTGAGCGATCCCTTCCCGGTAGCGGCCGTCCTCGATCAGCTGCATTCCGCGCTGAAAGTACCGCCGGGCGTCGGTCTTGGAGTCCGCCAGGGCGTGGAGCGGAAGCAGCCACAAAGAGACGCAGAACAGAAGTTTGGACCACCGAAGAGGCACGGGCGCGCGGAGACTAGCACCGGACCCGTCCCGATCAAAAACCGCCAACCGGCCGATGGCGGGGCCCGCCTCGAACCGTTCCCTCAGTACGGATTGGTCTTGTAGTCGCTCGGTGTAGGTCCTTCGGGCCGCCGCCCGTCGGCGTTGGGCGCTGGACCATCTTCGAGGCGGAGCAGCACCTCCACCTTCTGTCCGGCCTCGGTCACCAGGACCTCCCGGACCTCCTCCAGGTATCCAGACCGCCGAAACACGAACCGGCGAAGGGCCGCCGACGGCGACAACTGCACCGAGCACGGCGTCGTCCCTCGGTGCTCGCCGTCCACGAAGACTTCCGCCCCCGATGGAGTGGAGCGCGCCTGCACCCGGACCCGCACCGGAGCGGCGGTGGGCTCGGTCTGAGTTTCGGGCTCGGTCTGGGCAGGGGTCGGACCGGGGGCGGCAGCGTCGCTCTCGAACGGAAGCCCAGGTCCCCAAAGCGCCGTGACCACACCGGCGACCAGGACCACACCCCCCAGCCCCAGCATCCAGCCCAGAGCCGGTGCCGGACGCAGCGGTCGAACGGACGCGGGCAGCGGGCCGTCCGGCGCCGAGCCGGCGGATGGACCGGAAGCCCGGGTGCCTCCGTGGCTGGTCAGCATGCTGTCGTAGCTGCCCCCGTCTGCACTGGCTCCGGTCAGCAAGCGCCGCAGGTCCTTCAGGCGCACCAAAAGCTCGGCCATGGAGGGGATCCGGTCGTCGGGAGCCTTGGCGAGGCACCGCTGGACCAGCTCCATGAGCCCCGGGGGCACTTCCGGCCCGAAGTCGCTCGCGGACGGGACCGGATCGTTGACGTGCCGGTAGATCACCTCGACCGACGAAGCCCCGGTGAAGGGCGGCCTGCCGGTCAGCATCTGAAACAACAGAACGCCCAGGCTGTACACGTCGGTGCGAGGGTCCAAAGGGTGTCCTTGAATCTGCTCGGGTGACATGTACTTGGGCGAGCCCAGGAACACTCCGGTGTCGGTCGGATCGGCCTCGTCGTCCGCGTCCGCGAGGTCTCGCGGGATCGAAGGGCTCCGGCGGCCCCCGGGCGGCGTAAACAGCTTCACCAGGCCAAAGTCCAGGACCTTTACGAAGTCCGCGTCGTCCCCCTCGCTCGAGAGCATGATGTTTCCGGGCTTCAGGTCCCGGTGAATGATGCCTTTGCCGTGGGCTTCGCGAAGCGCGCGGCAGATCTGCATGGCCACGTGAAGGGTTCGCAGCGCCGAAAAGGGACCATCCTGGGCCAGAGCTTTGGACAGGGAGCGCCCTTGCAGGTGTTCCATCACGATGAACAGCTGCCCGTCGGGCGTCTCGCCGTAGTCGAAGACGGTGATCGTGTGCGGATGGGTCAGTCGCGCGGCAGACGCCGCTTCGAGGTAGAAGCGACGAACGAACTGTGGATCTTTTCGAAGGAATTCTGCACTCAAAATCTTGACCGCTACGGGGCGGTTCAGGGGTATCTGAGTGGCGCGATACACGCGCCCCATGCCGCCTTTGCCGACCAGGCGTTCGATTCGATAGCGCTCCGCGAGAGAGCGGCCGATCCACGGGTCCCTCCCCCGCGGGCCCGGCCCAGTGTCGGGCGCCGGCCCGCGCTCTCCGTCGCCGGTGACTTCGGCAGAAGCCTCGCCGGCTCGGGACGAGACCATGTGGCGGACCGACGGCGCATGGCCCTCGGAGCCGTCCTCGGTCCGATCGAGCTCCGACTCCGCTTTTGCACCCGAGTCCGGCCGCCCCACCATCCCAACATACCGTGTTTCACGAGGGCCTGCCCACCAGGGTGTTCGAGGAACCGGGCGAACGAAGGGCCCGCGTCCTGCCGGCTTCGACCCGCGCTGGACCCGCTTTGGGTTGCTCGCGCCCCCGGGGCCCCCTAGCGTCCGCACCATGGGGAGGTGGGCAAGCCGGGTGCGATTGGGGGCTGTTGTGGGCCTTCTGCCGAGCTGCGACCTGCTGGGGGAGGACTCGGCGGTCTTCACCGACCTCGGGGACCTGGTCACCGTGCGCAAAGTCTGTCCCCCGCTCGAAGACGACCCAGGGGTGCCCCGGGTCCCGGGCGAGCCGCTCGGCACCGCCGCGCCCACACTCCGGGTCCTGGCCGTGCTGGGACCGACCCAACTTTCGACCCAGCGCAACGACTTCGGGGCGGGCTGCATCGAGCTCGAGTTCACCCGTTTTCCGCAGCGCCGGCCTCCCCCCGCCTTTTCCGACTTCGAATTCCGGTGGGGCCTCGAGCTGGTCCGAGGGCGCCGGGTCCTGCGGGAACGCGTCGCGGACTGCGGACTTTCCGCGGACCCGGGAGAGGTCGTGGTGCTGCCGCTGGTGGACGCGTCGGGCGCCGCAAATTTCGACGGCCGCTTTCCCGACCCCCAACAGCTCAACCTGAACGCCGAGCTTCTCTTCGAGGGAGAAACGGAACCGGTGGTGATCGAGGTTCGGAAGCTGCAGATCCGCGAAGTCCGCTGCGACGCGCTGTGAGCCGCGACGGCGACTTGGACCCGCCGCTCAGTCTTCGGGCGGCGGAGGAACGAGAACTTCTCGCTCGCCTTTCGCTCCGACCGCCGGACCGACGATGCCCTCTTGCTCCATCATCTCGATCATCCGGGCCGCCCGGTTGTAGCCCACCCGCAACCTGCGCTGCAGACCCGAGATGGATGCCCGGCGACTCTCGGCCACGATCTTGACAGCCATGTCGTAGTGCTCGTCCACATCTTCTTTGTCGAGGTCAGCCGGTCCGTCGTCGTCTTTGGGCTGGAGGATCGAGGGGTCGTACTCCGGACGGGCCTGCTTCTTCCAAAACTCCACTACCCGTTCGACTTCTTCTTCCGAGACGAATCCTCCGTGGATCCGCTCGGCCATCGGAGACGCCACGCTCAAAAATAGGCTGTCGCCCCGTCCCAACAGGTTCTCGGCGCCGGGACTGTTCAGCACCGTGGAGCTGTCGTGACGCGACGCCACCCGGAACGAGACCCGCGAGGGAAAGTTGTTCTTGATGACCCCGGTGATGACGTCGGTCGAAGGCCGCTGAGTGGCCAAGAGCACGTGGATTCCCGCCGCCCGCGCCTTCTGCGCCAGACGCTGGACCGAGGCCTCCACGTCGCGGGGGGCCACGCACATCAGGTCGGCGAACTCATCGATCAGGACCACGATGTACGGCATCGGGTCCGGCAGGTCTTGGCCCGGCCACGGGTCTTTGAACTTGGGTGGCTCTTCGCCCCGGGGTTCGGTGTCGCCGGACTTCCGTGCTTCTCGGAGCTTTGCGAGCTTGTTGTTGAAGCCATCGATGTCCCGCACCTTGAGGTCGGACAGCAGCTGGTATCGCCGCTCCATCTCGTCGACCGTCCACTGCAGCGCCCGACTGGCCTTGCGCGGGTCCGTCACCACCGGCAGCAGAAGGTGCGGAATGTCGTTGTACAGCGACAGCTCCAGCATCTTCGGGTCGACCATGATGAACTTCACCTGATCCGGCGTGGCCTTGTAGAGGATCGACAGGATCATGGTGTTGATGCTGACCGATTTGCCGGAGCCGGTCGTTCCGGCGATCAGCAGGTGCGGCATCTTTTGAAGGTCCCGGACCTGCACGTCACCCTCGACATCCTTGCCCATGGCGAGCGTCAACAGGCCCTTGGACTTTCGGAACCGGTCGTGGGCCACGAGTTCCTTCAAGTAGACGTTCTCCCGGGTGTCGTTGGGAAGCTCGATGCCCACGACGCCGCGCCCCGGTATGGGCGCGACGATGCGCACCCGCACCGCCTCCATGCTCATGGCGATGTCATCGGCCAGATTGGCGATCTTGCTCACTTTCACCCCGGGTGCGGGCTGATACTCGTAGGTGGTGACCACCGGCCCAGGCCGAATGGCCGCAACCTTGCCTTCGACGCCGTAGGTGCGAAGCTTCTGTTCGAGCCGCGTCGCCCGGCCTTTGAGCTCCGACCCGTCCACCGGTTCGGCCCCGTCGCCCTCGTAGTCCAGCAGGTGCAGCGGCGGAAGCTCGTAGGTCTTGCGGTCCGATTCCGCCTTGACCTTCACGGTCTTCGACCGCTCCGGGGGAGCCTCCGTGGGTCGGCGCTCCAAGATGACCGGCCCTTCGCTCGAGGATTCGATCACCTCGACCGCCTCGACCGCACCGTCGGCAAAGATCGGTTCGACCTCGCCCACCTTCGGTGGCTGGGCCTCGGTCTTCGCCGCCTGCTTCCGTGCGCTTCGAGCCCGGCTCCCCCCGGACGGGGCCCCGGGAGCCGAGGACTGCGGCGCGATCCCGGCAGCCGCGGACTTCGACGCAGCCTCGGGCTCCCCGAACAGCGCCCGGTCCACGGCCGCCAGCTCGTCGTCCGACTCGGTGATCACCGGCGGGACTTCGAGCATGGGCTCCCGCGGCAACACCAAGGGCTCGGCGCTTTCGGGCGGGCCCGCCGGAGCCTGGTCTCCGTCCTTCGAGGCGCCGGACGGTGCCCGGCCCGGCGGGGCCGTACGGTATCGACCGCGGCCCTTTGGCGCCCCGTCGGCCGCAGGGGCGCCGCTCGCCGACTCCGGCGTGGCCCGGGCCTTCGTGCCCTTTTTCGCTCGGGTGGAAGGCTCGGGCTCGGCGATGGCCGGCTTCCGCCCCTGGGCCCAGACCAGGCGCCCCTCGGGATCGGGCGCCAGGCTGCGGGCAGCGGCCCGGGCTCCTTTGGCACCCCATCGGCCGATCGCGAATGCCGCGAAGCGAATGCCGTCGGCCGCGTCCCACAGGGCGCCGCGGATCGAAAACCGAAACAGCGCCAGCATGGGCACCAGCACCGCCGCCACGCCCACCAAGGCCGTGCCGAGGGGGCCGACGAAGGGCGCCAGCTGTCCGGCGAGCTCTGCCCCGACCCAGCCGGCGAGCCAGGTGTCGCGGCCGTACGCGGCCCGTCCGAAGCGGTCGAGCAGGATGGCCACCCCGCTCAGGGCCACCAAAGCCCACAGCCCGTGGCGAATGCGGAGCGGCCCGAGCCGCCACACCAAGGCCACGCCCGAGGCGAGCGCCAGGGCGCCCGCAGCCCCCCACGCCAAGACCCCCAGACTTCCGATCAGCCCGTCGGCCAGGTCCTGCCCGACCGGCCCCAGCAGATTTCGCTCTTCCCGGCGGGTGGCCAGGGCGAACAGGATCGCCACCGAAGCGAGACAGCTCAACAGCGCGGCCGCTTCCCGCGGCCAAGAGGACTCGCGCCCCATGGACCCGGAATGTGGGACAAGTCGGACCTGGGGGCAAAAAGGGCGCCAGGGATTTTGGGGGTCCCGGCGTCAGTAAGGGTTCCCTTTATAGGGCTCCAGAGCGCGCAGCCGGGGTTCCTCGGCGGCACCGGGCTGGGCGCCCGGCGGCGCCTCCGGGGAGGCCGAAGCCGCACCGCCCGACCCGCTGTCCTCCGAACGGGCCTCGGACTCCCCGGCGGCCGGAGCCAAGGGCTGAAGCTCCAAGTCGCCCGATGCGGGCGCCGACCGGTCCGCTGGGGCGTCGGCCGCGGTCGGACGCTCGAACCCGAGCCCCCCGAGCACCGCCGCCGCGGCCACGGCCACGGCCACGAGGCCCGCGGCCATCCACCTTCCGGGGGCCCGCCGGCGCGACCGATCGGTTGCCGGCGATGCCAGGTCGTCCGAGTCGATGCCGCCGGGCGGGTCTTGCAGGGGTGGCAGACCCTCGAGGTCCACCGAAACGAGCCCGGTCTCGGTCCCGAAGGTGTCGTCGTTTTCCAGCCGCCAGACCCCCTTCAATGCCGCGAGCAGGTCTTCGATGCGGTCGTAGCGATCGTGCGGAGAACGGGCCAGGCACCGGTTGAGGATCGGCTCCACCGACGGCCCCACCGCCAGGTCGGGCGCCACCTGCGTGATCTGCGGGGGGGACTGGGTGACCTGCTGGGACACGATCTCGCGAATGGTCTTGGCCCGGAAGGGCAGGCGACCGGTGAGCATGTGGAAAAGCACGACGCCGAGGGCATAGGTGTCGGCCCGCGTGTCCACGGTCTCGCCGATGGCCTGTTCGGGAGCCATGTAGCCAGGCGTGCCGAGCATGGCCCCTGCAGTGGTGAGCTGCTCTTCGGAAAAGGTGTCGCCCCAGACCCCTTCGGTGTCGGAGAACATCTTGACCAACCCGAAGTCGAGCACCTTGACGAAGTCCAGGTCGTCTTCGTCCGGCATGACGATGATGTTGGCCGGCTTCAGGTCGCGATGGACCACGCCGACCCGGTGGGCCCGACGCAAGGCCCGACCGACCTGAATGGCCACGTTGAGCGCGCGTCGGGCCGGCAGCGTCCCCGCTTCTTGCAAAACCCGAGACAGGGGCCGTCCGGGCAAAAACTCCATGGCCATGTACACGTCGCCGCCTTCGGTGGTCCCGAAATCGTAGATGGTCACGATGTTCGGATGCGAAAGCTGGGAGGCCACCGACGCTTCTCGACGGAATCGCTTGTGAAAGCGCGGGTCGATCCGCTGACGATCCACCGAAAGGATTTTCAGCGCCACGCTTCGACCGAACGGCCGTTGGACCGCCTCGTAGACGTGTCCCATGGAGCCCCCGGCCAGGAGCCGTTCGACCCGGTAGCGGCCGGCCACCTCGGCCCCGATCAGCCGCGAGGGATCGCTTTCCGGCGGGGACGCACCAGGCCGAAGGGGAACCACTTGGGTCGCCCAGTCTTTTTCCCTCGCGCTCACGGCCGGCCTACCCTCCACGCCTAGGCGGGTGGGAGCTGCAGTGCCATCCGGGAAAATCCCGAGTTGGCGCTGCAAACTCGGTGTCCCCCACCGGGTTCGCGCCGCCTCGGACCCCCGCCCACTTTCCCGGGCTCGCCGAGGCAATAATTGTCTCCTCCCCGCCGTCGGACCCCCATAGGATGGGAGGCATGCGACAGGTCCTGTCTTGCATCATCGGCGTCGGCCTGGCGGTCGGTGCGCCAACCTTTTCCCGAGCGACCCCCGACCCGTCGAGCGCTTCGCCCGGGACCGCCGGCGAGACGTCCGCGGAGGCGGCGGTTCGCTTGGCCCGAAAAGTCCAGTCGTTCTACGACGCGACGAAGACGCTCGAGGCCGACTTCGTTCAGACCTATTTCAAGATCGCCACCAGCCGGACCTTGGAGCGTCGCGGTCGACTCTCGTTCAAAAAGCCCCGGCGGCTTCGGTGGAGCTACGCATCGCCCCGGGTCTCCGAGTGGGTCGTCCGGGGAGACACCCTGTGGTGGTACGAGCCCGAGCAGGACCAGATGGTGGTGCAGCGAGGCTTCGACAGCAACGAAGCCGAGCAGTCTTTGGCCTTTTTGACCGGCGAGGGTCGATTGTCCGAGACCTTTCGCGTGGGCTGGGCCGAACCGGGCACCCGAGGCCTGCCCGAGGGACTGCCCGTTTTGGCGCTGACGCCCAAAGCGAGCGCCACCTACGAACGGCTTCTGCTGGCGGTGCAACCGGACAGTGGCAAGGTCCGCGGGACCGTTTTGCTCCGCCGGGACGGCAACGTGAATCGGTTCGTGTTTCGCAACATCCGCACGGGTCAGGAGATCCCGGACGACCGGTTTCGGATCACGCCGCCCGAGGGCACCGACGTGATCGAGCGTTGATCAAGGCTCCAAGATCACCCAGCGGTGGCGGTCGTCGGACCCGAGGGGGCGGGCCACGTGTTCCACGCCCCGGCGGACGCCCGGCGGGGGCCACGCCAAATTCGGTGGGGTGTCCCGGGACCGGGCAGCGGCATCGACTTGGTTGGCCAAGGTCTCTTCCCGGCGGGACATCCAAAACAGCAACAAGCCGATCAGGGCCAGGGACCAGGCGCCCCCGAGCAGGCCCCCGAGGACGAACAAACCTCCGAACACCCGGGAGACCCGGGCCGCCATACGGGTGGCCGACAGGTTCCCGTGGCGTCCGCTGAGCCAGGCCCGCAAGATCCGACCCCCATCCATGGGCAGAGCCGGGATCAGGTTGAACACGGCCATGGCTCCGTTCAGCAGGGCTGCGTACGCCAGCAGGTCCACGGCCCGCGGATTCCGCCAAGGCAGCTCCGCTCCGAAGACCGAGGCTGCGAGACCGAAAACCATTGCCAGGGCGGCGGACACGGCCGGACCTGCGGCGGCGATCCGCACCTCGTGCTCCGGACGGCGGGGCTGGGCCCCCATCATGGCCACCCCGCCGAGCAGATGAAGGTGGATGCCCAGTGTCGGCAATCCGTACGCGCGGGCCACGAGGGCGTGCCCCAGTTCGTGCAGCAGGACCGATCCAAACAGCAAGAGCCCGGCGGGAACCCCCCAAGCGCCCCACTGGCCGGTCAGCAGCAGGAAGGTCAGGATCAGGGTCACGTGCACGTGGACCGGAATGCCGGCCACGCTCATGATTCGAATCGATCCCATGCCGGTCGTCAGCTCCCGTCCGTGAGTCGAGCCAGGCGGTTGGTGAGTCTTTCCACGCCCGAGCCGACGAACGACTTCCACTGGGCACCATCCCGAAAGATGATGGTGGTTGGCAAGGTATCCACGTCCTTCACCCAAGGGTTCGCCCGCTTGAACGACACCAGGCCCGGGGTATCCAGGAGGATCTTCCCGAAGCGCACATCCCCATGATCCACATCTTCCTCGAGGAAGGCCTCGAGTTCCTGGCTCCAGGCGGAGCAGGCCTCGCAATCGGACTTGCCCAAAACCAGCACCGCTTTCGGTGCGGCCAAGAACTCTTCCCAGGTTTTCCCGTCCAGCTGCTCCAGTTTTGCCATCGCTCGTCTCCAAAAACGAACCTACGCACCGTTCGCATTCCGGAAAACCAGTTTCGGCTCCAGGCGGGGCCGGATGGAGTCCGCGCCGCCTTCGGGTGGCAGGGCGAAGGCGCGGGCTCGGACGGAAGGGAGGGTTTGGGCGAAGGCGGCGCCTCCGCCCGGCGCAGCTCAGGCGACGAAGGAGTCGCCCTTCTTCCAGTCGGCGCCGCACATTCCGCCGCTTTGAAGGGCCTGCACGGTGCGCAGAACCTCGGCGGGGCTTCGGCCGACGGACAGGTCGTTCACGCTGTAGGCTCGGATCACGCCCTTGTCGTCCACGACCACCGTGGCGCGGAACGCGATGCCCTGGTCCTCCTTCAGCACGCCGAAGGCCCGGCTCACTTCGTGGTTGGTGTCGGCCAGAACCGGGTGGGTGATGTTGTCCTTGAAGGTGTCCTTGTCCTGGAACCAGGCCTTGTGGCTGAAGAACGAGTCGGTGCTGGCGCCGATCACCTCGATGCCGTCGTCCTTGAAGTCGTCGAGCATCGCCTGGAACCCGCGGATCTCGGTGGGGCACACGAAGGTGAAGTCGAGCGGGTACCAGTAGATGACGTACCACTTCCCTTCGAAGTCCTTGCTGCTGATGGTCTTGTCTTCACCGTTGACGTAGGCCGAAGCGGTCCACTGGGGGGCTTTTTGTCCGATCATGTTCATCTCGATGCTCCTTGCTTGAAGATTCTTCCGCGATGCGGTTGTGCGGGCCCTATCACGTCCCAGGCACGGACGAAGCCGCAAACTGCACAATCGGAGGCACCTTCCGCTCCCCGGGAGCGGCGCGGTCGTTTTCGCGGGCCCCCGCTCGGACCGGCCGGGGGGCACCCCTGGACCTGCGGTCCGGACGCTGCGAAGTTTGGGGGGTGAGCCCCCCGTCGGCCTACGTGGTCATCGATGGCCCCGGCTTGGAGGGCAGAGTCATCCCGCTCAAGGAAGGCATCACGACCGTGGGCCGCCTGCCTGCCAACGACGTGGTGTTGGCCGAAGGCGGCATCAGCCGCCAACACGCCCGCATCAGCTTCTTCGAGGACCGGGCGACCTTTCAGGACCTGGGCTCCCACAACGGCTCGCAGGTGAACGGGCAACCGGTGACGACCCACCTGCTCCAAAACGGAGACCGGATCGCCATCGGCGCATTCCAGCTCAGCTTCCGCCGGGGTCCCGCTCCCGACGCGCCCGAGGCGCCCGCGGTGCCGGAGCCGGTCACGGCGCCCCGGTCGGGCCTGCCCTGGGAAGAGCTCGTCCGACTCACCCATGCGGAGCCTCCGCGAGCGGGCAGCCTGGACCAGGCCCTGGACCTGCTCGAGGCCCACCTCGACGCCGACCGGCTGGCGGTGGTCCGCCGGCGTTGGAACGGCCGCCTGACCGTGGTCCGCAATCGCTCCAAGACCTCGGGCAACCTGGTGCGACCGGTGGTCGAATGGACCGTGCGCCACCAGCTTCCGCTGGCTTCGCCCTCGCCGCGCCGGGACGACCGCTTTGCGGGGACCGAGCGGGATGGCCCGGTGGCCTGTCTGCCCCTGACGACCGACGGGCACCTGATCGGGGCCCTGTACGTGGAGCGGAACGGGTCGGACCTGGAGGCCGAGCTGCAAGCGCTCGAGCCCGCGGCGTGCCTGATCGCGCAGCTGCTGCGCCGGTGGGAGCGCGACCGGCCTCCCTGGCGCTGGGACGGGTCGGTTCGGGGGCTGGTCTTGGCGGTCGAGGCCCAGCTGCCCGGAACCGATGGGGCCCAGACCATGGCCGGCGAGCATCACGAGGAGACCGCGGGCGCCTGGCAGGGCTTTTTGGATCCTTGGGTCGACACGGTGGCTCGTTTCGATGGAACGGTGGTCGGCCTCGAGGCGGGCCGGGTGGTGAGCGCCTTTCCCTTTGGACCCCGCAGCCTGGCCGACGACCTGCTCGAACGCCTGGTCGGCCGCTTCGACCCCCGGCGCCTCCGGGCCGGCATGGCTTTGGGCGATCTCGAAGGCCAGTCCTGGGTGCATGAGGCCACCCAGTGGTGGTTCGTGCACGGCAACGCCCTCGACGGGGCCACGGCCCTGCTGCGGCGGGCCCGTTGGGGACGGCTGCTCGCGTACCGCAGCGCCGACAGCTCGAAATGGCCATGGCGTCCCATGCGCGACGAACCGGGGGTGCTGCAGCTCGAGCTGCGGGCCCTCCGGGCCGGAGATCTGACCCAGGATGTCGTCGGATCCTGACATTCCAGGCTACGAGGTGCTGCGCCGCCTGGGGCAAGGCGCCATGGGCGAAACGTGGATCGTCCGCCGATCCGGCGCTTTCACGCCCTCGGTGCTGAAGTGGATGCGGCCGGACCACCTCGTTCGAAAGGACTCGCTGGACCGCTTCGTCCGAGAGGCTCGGCTTTTGTCCCTTCTGCACCATCCCCACGTCGTCTCGGTCGAAGACGCGGGATGGGTCGGCAAACACTTCTACCTCACCACCGAGTGGGTCCCGGGGATCGAGCTTCAAACCTTGATGGAGACCTTGTCCACCCTGGGACCGCCCCCCCCGGGCCTGACGGCTTCGCTGATCCAACAGGTGCTTTCGGGGTTGCACGCAGCCCACGAGCTGAAGGACCCCCAAGGCCGCCCGCTGGAGGTGGTGCACCGGGATCTGTCCCCCCGCAACATTCTGATCGGTTTCGACGGCCGGGCCCGGATCATCGACTTCGGTCTGGCCCACGGAGCGTTGGATCAGACCCACACGTTGCCGGGCACCATGATGGGCACGCTGGGCTACATGGCCCCGGAGCAGTGCCGAGGGGCGGCCGTCGACCGGCGCGCCGACCTCTACGCGGTAGGCGCCATCTGGTATGCGCTGCTGACCGCTCGGCCCCTGATCCGCGCCGCGAGCCAACGGGAGCTGGTTCGCAAGCTCGTCCGAGATCACACACCCCACTTCGATCCGCGGGACGACGTGAGCCCAGACCAGATCGAAGCGGTCCGCCGAGCTACGGCCCGGGAGCCGAATCGGCGCTTCGCGACGGCGGCCCGGTTTCGGCAAGCTGCTTTGCAAAGTGGCCCGACACCGTGGACCGAGACCCAGGTTTCCGAGTTCATGCATGTTCGGTTCGCGGGGCGCTGGGCCGAGCTTCAACGGCAGGGCCTGGTCGGCGACGGCGAGCCGGACGAGGGCACCGCCACCTTGGAGATCCCCTTCGCTTTGCGGCCCCGCGAACGGAACCCGACGGTCGCCCGGGCTGCGGCCCCGGCGGGGCCCAGCCGCGCCGAACGGCTCCTGCCCTGGGCGGTCGGCCTGGCCAGCGGGGTGCTGTGCGCGGTGGGCTGGCTGTGGCTTCTGCAGCAGTCGGCCCCGACGCCTCTGCGGGTGGAGGAGGTCCCGGTAGAGCCCGAGGTCCCCCAGCCGGGGGGCTTGGGACCCTGGCCGGACGGCGCCCCCGCACGGCAGGCGGACGGCGAACGCGACCCGGCGGCGGCCGAAAGCGGCCCGGAATAGGCAGGGGCGGTCCAGGTGTGACAGCATCTCGAGCAAGGGTGGAACGGCGGTGCGACTGAGGGAGCGCTTGGCTCGCGTGGTGCGGGCCGAATGGGCGGCGGCCACGGCCCGGTGGCGCCGGGGATCGCCGTCGACGTTCGACGGGGCCGAGACGTTCACGGGTCCGCGGACCTCGGCCTCCGACCCCCGACCCGGCGGCGGTCCGCCCCGGGCCGTGCCCGAACAGATCCGCCGGTACTACGCGAACCTGGAGTTGCCCGTGGGGGCGACCGCGGACGAAGTGAAATCTGCCTACCGGCGGCTGATCCGCCGGTATCACCCCGACCGCCATCGCGAGCCGAGCGCCCAGCGGGCCGCCGCCGAACTGGCCCGCGAACTTCGCAACGCCTACGAAGGCTTGCTTCGGTTTCTCGAGGATCGACAGCGGCCCACCGGGACCTGAACCGGGTGCCCCAATCGGAGCCGTCGCCGGCCGCGGTCGACGGTCCGATCGTTCTTGAAGATCACCGCCGACCGCGGGACAACCCCGGTGCGAAAGATTCCCATGACGACCACAGATTCCATGGTTCGGCTCCCGAGCAAGCGTCCCGCCAACGTCGTGGACGATGTGGTGATCCGATTCTCCGGCGACAGCGGAGATGGGATGCAGCTGACGGGGACCCAGTTCACCCACACAGCCGCCACCATCGGTAACGACATCTCCACCTTCCCGGACTACCCCGCGGAAATCCGGGCACCGGCCGGCACCACCTTCGGCGTGTCCGGGTTCCAGATCCACTTCGCATCCCACAACATCTTCACCCCGGGCGACCAGCCTGACGTGCTGGTGGCCATGAATCCGGCCGCCCTCAAAGTGAACCTGCCGGATCTGAAAACCGGTGGCATTCTGATCGCGAACCGAGACGCCTTCACGAAAGCCAACCTGCACAAAGCCGGCTACGAAGAAGACCCGCTGGAGAACGGTTCGCTCGAAAGTTACCGCGTCTTTTCGATCGACATCACTACGCAGGTCGAACGCACCCAAGAGGGATCGCAGCTTTCGTTCAAGGAGATCGGACGCACGAAGAACTTCTGGACCTTGGGGCTGCTCTACTACCTGTATGATCGGCCGCTGGAACACACCCTGGGCTTCATCGAAAAGAAGTTCTCGGGATCACCCGAGGTCGCCGAAGGGAACCGCCGAGCCCTGAAAGCAGGATATCTCTACGGGTACAACTCGGAGCTGTTCCAGGGAACATACGAAGTGGCCTCTACCCGGCGAGAACCGGGTCTGTACCGAAACATCACGGGCAACCAGGCCATCGCTTGGGGGGCCATCGCGGCTTCCGAGAAATCGGGACTTCCTCTTTTCTATGGAAGCTATCCGATCACCCCTGCATCGGACATTCTTCACGAGCTATCCAGGCACAAAGACTTTGGGGTGAAGACCGTGCAGGCCGAAGACGAGATCGCGGCCGTGGCATCCTCGATCGGCGCGAGCTTCTCCGGACAGCTGGCGATGACGGGTTCCTCGGGCCCGGGAATCGCCCTCAAGACCGAGGCGCTGGGGCTCGCCGTGGCGACCGAGCTGCCCCTCGTGGTGGTCAACGTCCAGCGGGGGGGACCGTCGACCGGCCTTCCCACCAAGACCGAACAGTCCGACCTGATGCAGGCCTTGTTCGGGCGCAACGGCGAGTGCCCGATGCCGGTGCTCGCGCCCCATTCGCCGCCGGACTGCTTCACGATCATGCTCGAGGCTTTCCGGATTGCCCTGCGCTACATGACGCCGGTTTTGGTGCTGAGCGACGGCTACATCGCCAACGGTTCCGAACCCTGGCGAATCCCGGACGAGGACGAGTTGCCGGATGTCACGCCGCGCTTCACCACGGAACCGGACGGATTCCATCCCTTCCGGCGGGACCCGGAGACCCTTTCGCGGCCCTGGGCGATTCCGGGCACGACTGGACTCGAGCACCGGATCGGAGGGCTCGAACGAAGCTTCGACACCGGGCACATCAGCTACGACCCCGAAAACCACCACAAGATGGTCGAGACCCGGCAGGCCAAGGTGGACGGGATCGCCCGGGAGCTTGCGCCGACCGAAGTGGACGGCCCCGAAGAAGGGGAACTGGCCGTGGTCGGCTGGGGGTCGACCTACGGCGCCCTCAAGCAGGCGGTGCACGTGCTGCGGGAGCAGGGCCACGCGGTGGCCCACGTGCACCCTCGGTACCTGAATCCACTGCCGGCGGACCTGGGTCCGATCCTTCGACGCTATCGCCGGGTCCTGGTGCCCGAGCTCAACCTGGGTCAGCTGCGCACCCTGATCCGGGCCCGCTTTCTGATCGATGCCGAGGGCTTGAACAAAGTGCAAGGCAAGCCGTTCAAGGTGAACGAGATCGTCGACGCCGTGCTGCGCCGACTGGGGTGACGACATGACCGAAACCGCAAGCGCGACCCTGACGCGAAAGGACTTTCAGACCGACCAAGAGGTGCGTTGGTGCCCCGGCTGCGGGGACTACGCCATCCTCGCTTCGGTTCAAAAGATGATGCCGAAGCTCGGCATCCCCAAGGAGAACATCGTGGTGGTCTCGGGGATCGGCTGCTCCAGCCGGTTTCCGTACTACATGAACACCTACGGCTTTCACACCATCCACGGGCGGGCCCCCGCCGTGGCGACCGGCGTGAGCCTGGCCAACCCGGACCTGTCGGTCTGGGTGGTCACCGGCGACGGGGACGGCCTGTCGATCGGCGGCAACCACCTGATCCACGCGCTCCGCCGCAACGTGAATCTGAAGATCCTGTTGTTCAACAACCGGATCTACGGCCTGACCAAGGGGCAGTACTCACCGACCTCGGAGCACGGAAAGCGGACCAAATCCACGCCGATGGGGTCGGTCGACGAGCCCTTCAATCCGGTGGCGGTGGCCCTGGGCGCGAACGCGAGCTTCGTGGCCCGAGCCTACGACCGGGATCCGAAAAACCTCGAGGCGGTCCTGCAGCGCGCCGCGGCCCATACCGGGGCGGCCTTCGTCGAGATCTACCAAAACTGCAACGTGTTCAACGACGGCGCGTTCGATCACTTCACCGAGAAGGCCGTTCGGAGCGAGCGCCAGCTGTGGCTCGAAGACGGCAAGCCCATGCGCTTCGGCGCCGATGGACAGTGGGGGCTTCGATTCGACCCGAATACGTTCCAGCCCCAGGTGGTTCGGGTGGACGAGGTGGGTGAAGACGCCCTCATGGTGCACGACGAGCGAAACCGGGGGGTCTTGGCGGCATGCTTGGCCCAGTTGGAGCCCCCCCGAGGTCCGACGGTGCTCGGGGTGTTTCGGGACCTGGAGCGTCCGACCTACGAATCGGAAGTCCGGGCCCAGATCGGCGCGGCCCGAAAGCAGCGTCGAAGAACGCTGTCGGATCTGCTGCGCTCGGGCGACACCTGGGAGGTCTCCTGAGCGACCCGAGGGGCCCGGGGACCATGGCCGCCCAGCAATTCGGCCGCATGTGGGCCCAAAGCCCCGCCATGCACGGACTGTTCGACCGGGCGAAGGAGGCGGCCTGGGCCGACGGGCCCGTGATCATCCAGGGGGAGACGGGCACCGGGAAGGAGCTGTTGGCCGAGGCCCTGCACACCCAAGGGTCCCGCCGAGCCGGTCCGTATGTGGTGGTGGACTGCGCTGCCATCCCCGCCGAGCTGATCGAGTCCGAGTTGTTCGGCCACGTTCGGGGTGCGTTCACCGGGGCCGAGACCGACCGGGCCGGGGCCTTCGAAGAGGCCTCGTCCGGCACGGTCTTCGTGGACGAGATCGGCGAGCTTCCACTCAACCTGCAACCGCGGTTGCTCCGGGTGCTCGAGCGGCAGGAGGTGCGCCGGGTCGGTGACAACAGGGTGCGGCCGGTGGACGTGCGGGTGGTGACCGCCACCCATCGAGACCTGCGGCGCGAAGTGGCCGAAGGGCGCTTTCGACCGGACCTGTACTTTCGTCTGCAGGTCATGCAGCTCGACATCCCGCCCCTGCGCGAGCGCCCGGAAGACGTGCGCTTCCTGGCCTCGCGCTTTTTGCAGTCGATCCCGATCCCGCTGCGCGTGCCCGACCGGGTGATGGAGCAGCTCATCGCCCACAGCTGGCCGGGCAACGTCCGGGAACTGCGCAACGTGGTGGATCAGGGGGCTGCGCTGTCGGACGGCGAATTTCGGCTGCCGGACGACTTCGGCACCCTGTTCGCCACCGGCGAGGCGGTGGCGAGGCCCGCCGAGGCCCCCGAATCGATCGAGCCCGGGCCCCCGCCGGACGGCTCCAAAGTCGGCGCCCTCACCCGGCCCCTGTGGCAGGACAAGACCTACAAGGCGGCGCGAGAGGCCGTTCTGGCCGACTTCGAGCAAGGTTTCGTGCGGGACCTGCTGGCCCGCTTCGACGGCAACGTGTCCAAGGCGGCCCGGGCCGCGGGCATCCACCGCAACATCCTCCATCGGATGATGAGCCGGTACGGAATCGGGCGGGATGACGCTTGATCCGGCGACCTTTCCCCGCTTGATGGCAGACATGACCCCGAGCCCGTTGCGCCGCCGGCGACCCACGGACCTGTCGCCGTTGCCCCCGGTGGCCGTCTGTACGAAGGCCGAGGTCCAGCAAGCGGTCCAGCGGGCGCGCCATGCCCAGGCGGCGTGGGCCCGGGAGCCCTTCGAAGCCCGGGTGCGCGCGCTGAAAGCGGCGTGCCGCAACATGTTGCGGGACCGGCAGACCCTCCTTGGCCGGGTGGAAGACGAGATGGGCAAGTCGGAAGCCGATGGGCTGTTCACCGAGGCCTTGGGCCCCCTCGAAACCCTGCAGACCTGGATCCAGATCGTGCAGCCCCATGTGCAACCGCGCTCGATCCATTTGAACCCTCTGGCCTTCCCGCGAAAAGAAGCCCAAACCCGGCTGGTTCCCCGGGGCGTGGTCGGCGTGATCGCACCTTGGAACTTTCCGGTGGCGGGGCTGTACCGATCGGTGTTTCCGGCGCTGCTTCTGGGCAACGGGGTGGTGGTCAAGCCTTCCGAGTACACGCCCTCGTCCACCGAATGGTTCGTCAAGCAGCTGGCGGCCCAGCTTCCGCCGGACCTGGCGTCGGTGGTCCAGGGGGACGGCGCCGTGGGCGAGCAGTTGATCGACGGGGGCGTGGACGCCGTGAACTTCACGGGCTCGGCGCAGACCGGGCGCAAGGTGCGGGTCCGCTGTGCCGAACGGGACGTACCCTGCAGCGCCGAGCAGGGGGGCAACGACGTGGCGATCGTGCTGTCGGACTGCGACCTGGAGCGAACGGCGGCTGGCCTCACCCAGTGGGCGCTCCAAAACGCGGGGCAAGCCTGCGGGGCGGTGGAAGTGGTGGCGGTGGAGCCTGGGGTGGCCGACGCCTTGGTCGACCGGCTGGCCGATGGGTTTCGACGGCTTCGGACCGGCCCCGGTCCGGCCGCCGAAGTGGATGTGTCGGTGATGGCCCACCCCCGGCAGCTGGCGGTGGTGCAGGACCACGTGGACGACGCCCTGGCTCGGGGAGCCTCGCTCCGGGCGGGCGGCCATCGGGCCGGCGACGGGCTCGGATTTCTGCCAACCCTGTTGGACCGCTGCACGCCCGAGATGCGGGTGGTGCAGGAGGAAACCTTCGGCCCGGTGCTGGCGGTGGTGCGCGTGTCCAACGCCTACGACGGCGTGCGGCTCGTGAACGAAGGGCGCTTCGGCCTGACCGCCTCGGTGTGGAGCCGAGACGTGGACCGGGCGGTTCGCTTGGGGAACCAGCTCGACGTGGGGGTCGTCACCGTCAACAACCATGCGCTCACGGGAGCCCTGCCGGAGCTCCCGTGGGCGGGTACCCGAGCCAGCGGTAGTGGCATCGCCAACAGCACCTGGGCCCTGACCACCTTCGCCCGTCCCCGGGCCGAGCTGGTGGATCGAAACCCGCGGCCCGAGCCGTTCTGGCTGCCAGTCGGGCCCACCTTGCTCGACCTGGGACACCGGCTCGCCGACGCCCAGACCGGCCGGTGGATGCGGGCCGCATCGGCCCCGCTCCTGATTCGAAAGCGGATCGCGGAGATCCGAGCATTTTTCTCTCGAATGGACTCGTAAAGTGAGCCTGCGTACCCAGCTCCTGGCGGCCTTGGTGGTTCCGACCGCCCTGGTGCTGGCGGTGCTGGCGTTCGTGGCCGAACGGACCGCGTTTCGCGCACTGGAGGCGTCCCTCGGTCGTCGGCTGACCACCGTGGCGGCTTCGGCCACCACCTTCGTGTCTCCAAGGCTGGCGGCCCTGGGCCCTCGAGACGGCTCGTCTCGGACCGCCCGCAATGCCTTGCGCAAGCTGACCGAGCTGAAGGACCAGACCGGTGTCGCCCGAATCCTGATGGTCGACGTGAACCGCGATCGGGTCCTGGTCGACACGGCCCGGCGACTCCCGGCGGGAGCGGCTTACGTCCGGGCCCGCTTCGACGCGTTCGAACTCGAGGCGGTTCGGGCCGGAGGGACGGCGGCGTCGGTGTTGTTCGAAGGGGAGGACGGACAGCCGGTCAAGACCGGGTACGCGCCGCTGTCCGACGGTGAACGGGTGGTGGCCTACGCCGCGGTGCAGGCCGCCCCCGAATACGGCGACGCCCTGGCGCGCCAGCGCAGCCGCTTGATCTGGGGAGCGGCGGTTTCGCTCGCGATCCTGGTGGCGCTGGCGTTCGGGGTGGCCCGCTGGGTGTCGGTCCCCCTCGCCCGCCTCGCTCGGGCAGCGGGACGGATCGGCGCGGGAGACCTGGACGCCCGCGTCGCCGAAGAGGGGCCCACCGAAGCCCGGGTCCTGGCGCGCACCATGAACGGCATGGCTTCCGCCCTGCGCTCCCGAGATGCCCGCATGCAGATGATGCTGGCCGGCATCGCCCACGAGGTGCGCAATCCCCTCGGCGGAATCGAGTTGTTCGGGGGGATGCTCAAGGAGGACCTCCCTCCGGACGATCCCAAGAGCCGGCACGTGGACCGGATCTTGGCCGAGATGAAGAACCTGTCGGGGGTCGTGAACGATTTTTTGGACTATGCCCGGCAGCGGGAGCTGGACCTGACCTCGGTCGACCTGGTGGAGCTGGCTCGGCGAACCTGGGATTTGGTCGAGGGCGAAGCCAGGACCAAGGCGATCCAGGTGGAGTGGACCACGCGGCCGACCCGCCACCCGGTCGACTCGGACGCGATCCGGCGCGCCCTGCTCAACTTGATGCGGAACGCCGTGCAGGCCTGCCCTGGGGAGGGTCGGGTCCGCGTGGGCATCGAGCCCTTGCCCGGAACGGGCGCACTCCTCTGGGTGGAAGACTCGGGCCCGGGGGTGTCCGAGGTGGATGCAGACCGGATCTTCGAGCCCTTCTTCACTACGAAGCAACAGGGGACGGGACTGGGTTTGGCCTTGGTCGCGAAGGCGGCGGAACTGCACGGCGGCGCGGCCCGGTGTGCGCGCAGCCGTGACCTGGGCGGGGCCCGGTTCGAGCTTCGTTTGGGTGGATGAAGACGTCGGAGCGAGAGGAGCGCGAACCCCACCTCGGGCATTCCGAATTCGGCTCGCACTCGCCTACCGGTCGAGCGGAACCGATCGGATGGTCGATATCCGCCGCAAGTCGCCAGCAGTGTGCAGATCCGGAAGTGCAGCCAAGGGCACGTTCGGGTCGTCCAGTCCATGGTTTTCCCAGTCCACGAAGATGAAGCCGCGGACCCGACGGGTTCGGATCGGCACGCGGTATCGCACTCCGCCTCCGCTCGTTCGAAACGAATAGGCGAGTCGAGCGATCCGGCCGGTCTCGGGGTCGAACCAGTAGCGAAACACGTCCTCGTGGTCGGTCCCCCCGCCTTCTTCGGCGAACCGAACCTCGACCACCGGATGCGGCACCCCCTCGACTTTCTGATCGGGCAGGCGCTGGGCCCGAACCGCCGGGTCGAGCAGCGGCAGGGGGAGACTCGCAAAATACACAACCGCGTTCAGCGCGTTTCGGCGGGCGGCTTCGTGGGCCGGGTCGAGCTCCACGGGCCTCCCGTTCCTCCGGACTTCGAAGCCCTCGTTGTCCAGGACCTCTACCTGTCCGGCGGCCGTGTGTCGCTCGTAGCGAAACCGACCGCCGTCGCGCGCCATCACGTAGCGGTCCCCCCGAAAGCCGAAGGCCCACCGCCCGTGTCGCAGGCGGTCCGCGCCGTGGGCACGCACCGCAGCTCGGATCAGGCCGTCGGCGTCCGCGGCGTCCGCATTCAGGGGAGCGGCAGCGAGACAGAGCCCGAGCGCGAGCATGAATCGAGACTACACCGGCGTCCGGCTGGGTTGAACCCGGCCGACCGGGCCCCCATCTGGCTCCGCGAGACGGGACGCTCCCCGGGAGGCTCACCCAGGTGAGCGGGCCCCACGGGTCCCGACCCGGCGCGGCGCGCCCGCGGCTCCTGTCCGGATCGCACCGGCCGGCCCAGGGCCGGGAGAGGTCGAGTCCGATTCCGGCTTCGCCTTCGACGGCCGGTCGGACTACCTTGCTCTCCATGGCCCGGATCCTGGTCATCGACGACAACCCGTCCATCCGCGAGGGCGCGGCCGCCGTGGCAGCACGGGCCGGGCATCGAGTGGAGACGGCGGAATCGGGGAACATGGGCTGGGAGGCCTTTCGCCGCAAGACCTTCGACGTGGTGCTGACGGATTTGAAAATGGACGGCATCGACGGCCTCGAGGTCTTGCGAAGGGTCAAGGCCGAGCGTCCGGAGACGGCGGTCTTGATGATGACCGCGTACGGGACCATCGAAAACGCCGTCGAGGCCATGAAGCTCGGTGCCTTGGATTACGTTCAAAAGCCCTTTTCGCCGTCGGATCTGCGGGTCCGACTCGACAAAGCGCTCGAGTGGGTGGAGCTGTCAGCCGCCCGCGAAAAGCTTCAGGAGACGCGAGCTCTATTGGGAGCGAAGCCCCGGGGCGGGTCTCGAGACGATGGTACATTCTGTGGAATGATCGGCGAAAGCACCCGCATGCGCACCCTTTTCGAGCGAATCGAGAAGGTGGCCCGAAGCGACACACCCGTCCACGTGAGCGGCGAATCGGGCACCGGCAAGGAGCTGGTGGCTGGGGCGATCCATCGCCTGTCGGACCGTGCCGAAGGACCGCTGATCACGGTGAACTGTGGCGCGATCCCCGAGACGCTCTTCGAGAGCGAGCTGTTCGGCCACGAAAAGGGCGCCTTCACCGGTGCGGTCAAGCGAAAGCTCGGTCGCTTCGAGCTGGCCGACGGCGGCACGCTGTTCCTGGACGAAGTGGGGGAGCTTCCCACTTCGGTGCAGGTGAAGCTGCTCCGGGTGCTGCAGGAGGGAACGGTGGACCGGGTCGGCGGAGAAGCGCCGGTGGCGGTGGACGTTCGCATCGTGTCCGCCACCAACCGAGATCTTCAAGCGGAGGTGGCAGAAGGGCGCTTTCGCGAGGACCTCTTTTATCGGCTCCACGTACTGCCGCTGCACTTGCCGCCGCTGCGGGAGCGAACCGAGGACATCCTGCCCCTGGCTCGCCATTTCATGAACGAGCTGAGGGGCCGGACCGGCAAAGGCGACCTGACGCTTTCGCCGGAGGTGCAGACCCAGCTTCGGTCCTACGGCTTTCCGGGCAACGTTCGGGAACTGGAAAACATCATCGAGCAGGCGATGGTGTTCGCCGACCCGCCCCAGGTCCGACCGCGGGATCTTCCCCCACAAGTGTCCGGAACCGCGCCCGAGGGGGAGCGGGCCATCCCGATCCCCCGATCGGAGGTGAAACTGAACGAGTTTTTGGAGACGGCGGAGCGGCAGCTGATTCTGTCGGCGTACGAAGCGGCCGGCGGGGTCAAGACCGAAACCGCCCGCCGGTTGGGAATCAAAACCAGCGCCCTGTACTACAAGCTGGAAAAATACGGGATCGGTAGGGTGGCAGGCCGTCCCGCGGGATCCCCGGAGGAGACCTCCTGAGGGGCCGGTCTCAGTTTCCTGACGCGGTCCCGGAGAAGATCCGGACTTCGGTCTTGGGTACGACGATTGCTACGGTCCCCCAGGTGGTGCGTCGAGCCACCATCGTGGACGGCGGCCGAGCGTTTCGGGCCCGGAGTCTGTCCGCGGCCGCAGGCGTTTGGCTTCTGGCTTGGGGCCTGGCGGTGGCCGCTCCGGCGGAGGCCGACACGGCCGCCAGGTGGGGGGAACGGTTGGAGCGGGCGGAGGCCCAGGTCGACGAAACCCTGCAGGCGCAGGAGGCGTTGCGGACCGAAATCCGAGCGCGCAAGGCGGCCGGACAAACCCAGCAGCTGCAAGCATTGTTGCTCCGCTCGCTTCGGGCCGAGGAGGCCCTGCTGGAGGCTTTGACCGAGCTCCGCCAAACCCGAGAGGCGGCTCGGGCCGGCCTGCAAGCGCAGTTGAAGGACATCGATGGCCGAATCCGCCGGCTCGTACCGGCGCTGGAAGCCGGGCCCATGGCGAGCCGGCGAAAAGCCGCCCGCCAGATCCAGGCGCTGAGGCGGGTCCGAAGTCGGGTGCAGGATGTCTTGCGCCGCGCCGAACCGCCGGCGAACCCCGTGGTGCCGGCGGCGGTATGGGACGTGGAAGAGGAGCCCCTGGACGGCCCGGAAGAACTCCGGGAGAAGGCCGACTTCGTGGAGGACGCCCGAGACCGGCTGGTGGCCGAGCGACAGCGCCTGCAAGCCGCCCTGCAGCGAGCCCGACAGGAGGCCGAGATCCGCCGGGCCGCCCGAGACTTGGCCACCGACGTGGCCCTGTTCGACGAGGAAGCCCGGACCGCCCGGGTGAACCGCGGGGACGGATCGGACGGCGAGCTGTCCGTCGTCGGATCGGGCAACGGGCGGGACATGCCGATCCAGGACGAGAGCGGGGCTGTTTCCGATCCGCCGGTCACGGGCAACGGCAGCGCGGTGGACGGACCGGAAGATCCCCGCTTCGACCTGGGAACCGACCGCAACCCGAACCCCGGATCGGGGGCGGAGCTTCCCGGTTGGGCGCGGCTGCGGGAGGTGACCCCCACGGTCTTGCTGAACCTGGAGGCGGGGGGCCCGGTCTCCGGGTTGAGTCCGGGCCAGCTGCAGAGGTTGACCCGAAACTTGAAGGCCCTCGACCAGCTGCTGGCCGAGCGGGCCCTTCTCCTTCGGCGAAAGGCCCGCGAGCTCGAGGAGCGGGAGCCGGGGCAGGCCGACCCAGCCCCACCGTGAGCCGAGCCTGGAGTTTCTCGGCCTCGCTCGGGGCGCTGTTGTGGTTCGGCGCGAGTTCCGGCTCGGCCTTTGCGGAATGGCGGGGGTCCATGCGGGCCACCTTGGGCCCGGAGTGGGACAGCAACGCCCCCCGGGCCATTCGCGGGGACCAGGACGCACGCAACACCCCGGTCTCGGACGGTTTGATGCGCTTGACTGCCGAAGGCGAGGGCGCGTGGCGCCCATCCGGGCGGTTCACCTTGGACGGGCGTCTGCTGGTGGGTGCAAAGCGGTTCTTCGGGACCGGCGAAGTCCGGGGCGGCGTCAGCACGGCCTCCGAGGACGTGCTGACCGTCGACGCCCGGGTGGCCCCATCCTTGGGATTTGGGCGGACGCGCATCGAACTGCTGCAGGGCGCCCGAATGAGCCGCGTCCGCAGCGGAGGCCGGGACTACGGCTTGGCCCGGACCGCACTGACCGTGACCCGCGCGGTGACCGCCTCGGTGGCCGTGGGCGTTCGCGGCGGCATCTTGCGCTTCGACTACCCGACCGACCCGACCGGCAGTTTCGACCACACCAGCGCCCGTGCCGGTCTGTTCGGACGGCTCCGCCTCGGCGACCGATGGCGGTGGGACGTGCAGGCCCGCGCACTCTACCGGGAATACGACGGGGCCGGTGGCGACCCGGACCTCTTCGCACGCGACGTGAACCGGCGTGACCTGGAAGGCCAGCTCGGCACTGGGATCCTGTTCCGAGGCTCGGTGCAGGTGGGGCTTCGCTACCTTTGGCGCGTTCAACGATCGGCTGCCGGGGGCGCGGTCGAGTTCGACCGGCACCGCGTGTCGGCCAGCGTCGCCTTTCGGGCGCCCGGCAGGTTCCTGGTTTCGGCCCTGGGGTCCTTGCAGTTCAACTTCGGGCAGACCGACGCCGTTTTGGCCGAGGCCGATGAGAACCAAAATTCGGTCCAGATGCAGGTCCGGCGTCCCCTGTCCGACCAGGTGTCGGTGGATGTGCGATATGCCTTTTACGGCAACCAGTTCCAGGGGGGACAGACGACGGGTGCCCCGTTGGAATTCGAGCGTCACACCGTGTTCGGCGGCCTGACCGTGTTCGTCGAGGCCGCCCGTTGAAAGCTTCGCGCCAGCCCGGATAGGTTTCGGATGTGAGCCAAGCGAATCGGGCCGACCGGCACCAGGTCGAACTCAAACTGGTCTACGACGACGGGGAGCATTACGCATCGGGCCGGGTGCGGGACGCGTCGGACACCGGCCTGTTCCTCGAGACGCCGGAGCCTGCGCCGGTCGGGACCGTGCTCACCCTGTTCCCCCTGGATCCGGAAGCGGACCGACTGTTCGAGCTGCACGTGGAGGTCGTGCGGGTCGAGCCCGACGACCCGGACACCCATCGGCTCGGAGGGATGGGCCTGAAGTTCTTGGAGCCCGATTCGGTGATCGAGCAGATTCACGCTTTGATCGAAGCCCTCGAGCGAGCCCAGCACGGACCGCGAGACCCGCTGCTGGGGGTGCGAATCCCGGCCCGGCGGGGCGCAGGCTGACCGCCCCACGCCCTTCGTCGAACCGCTGCGTTCGCTTCGAATGACCACGAATCGCGGACCGCAACGTTGTTGCAGCATCCGCATCACCCTCGAGAATTGACTCTCTTCAAGCGAACCCAAGAGCATCCGGGTACGCTAGAGTCTACATCGAGTCTGCACCAGCCGGAAGCATCGCGCGCCTCGGGCGGGAACGAATGGCGAAGGCGGCGGTCGACCCCGAAGCGCTTTCGTCTCGAGCGACCTTCAGCTCGGGACGAATACGACCGAACCTCTGAGGCTCGCGTGCCGAAGCCGCTGCGCGCAGCGCTGCATCGAGAGTTCGTCGGGGCAGGATACCTGTCGTCCGTCCCGCCGGGCGGCCCGACCCTCGGGAGGACGAAGCCGGGCAATCAGCTCTGAAAGCTTTCCGTTTTTGGCGGTCACCAGCACGTGGGCGGTGTGCATGCCCGCACGCTTCGCAGCGAGGAGCACCTCGTTCAGGTACCGGCTTGGATAGTTTCCGGGCACCGCCACTTGAACGTGTCCGGCATTCTTGCTCCAAGCCGGGTCGTAGCGAGCCAGAAGTCGCGCGGTGATGTTGTACTGTTTTTGGGCCGCAACCAGCTCATGGATCGCACCGCCCGTTCGGCGAACGTCCTCGGGGGGATGGTGCTTTTCGAAACGAACCCGATCCAGTTGTTCCACGGTGATGGTCCCGCCGCTGTGTACCTTGACCAGTGCGCCTCGTTTCGACGGGGTCTTTCCTGGAACTCGCGGCAGCGGCTCGAAAAACCCGTCCAAGCCGTCGACCTGGAACTGCAGGTTCGGCGCCATGGAAGAGCGGGCTCGCTGGGCCCGCGCCCGAAGCCCCTCGAGAAACTGCCGGGTTCGGCGGTCGCGCTCGAACCGGGCCAGATTGCGGCTGCGTTCGGCCACGTCGGCGTACAGTCGCACCAGCAAGGCGTCGAGTTCCTGGCCCTCCTGCACCTCCGGCATGTCCGAGCCGGCGCGCTCCAGGGTCCGGCTGGCGAGGGATTGGGGCGGCTCGTTCGGTTGGGGAGCCACCCGGTACATGGCGGCCGCGATGCCGGCCAAGGCCCCGTCTCGCTGGGCCGGGTCGGACAGGCGGGCCGCGCCCCGAAGCTCCGCGTCCATCCGGCGCAGGTCGCCGACGGTCCACTCTGGGGGCTTTGGGGCTGCTGCCGCCACACCGGTGTGGAGCAGCACCAGCAGCGCCAAGGCGATCGAGCGAAGGGTGGGCTTCGCCCCCAAGGCTTCGAGACCGTCAGGAGGAAAAGCTCGACCCGCATCCGCAGGTCGTCTTGGCGCTCGGGTTTTCGAATTTGAAGCCTGCGCCAGAGATCCCCATGACGTAGTCGATCGACGTCCCCTCCAGGTGCATGGCCGATATCGGGTCCACGTAGACCGGAAGGCCGTGAAAGCGCATCTCGAAGTCGCCAAACTTCGGCTTGTCGTCGAAGTCGAGGCCGTACTGAAAGCCCGAGCAACCGCCGCCCTGCACGAACACCCGCAGGCCGTGGTTTTCGAGCTTCTCTTCCTGCATGGCCTCTTTGACCATCTCGATGGCCTTTTCGGTCAGGCTGATGGGCGGCTCTTCACCGGGCTGAATGACGACGTGCTCCAAAACCTCACTCATGCGTCAACCATAGCACGAGGGTCTCGGCGGGCAAGGACGGACCGACCGGAACGGCCAGATTCGAAGTGCGGAGTCCGGTGGTCGGCCGCGGTCTTCGGACGGGCCCCTCGGCCGGGCCGCGATCCGTCGGTTTGGCTTCGGCCCACGCCGGCAGGCCCTCCATAAAAGTGGGGTGCCGGAGTTCGAGCAGCGCTTTCGGGTGGCCGCCCCGCCGGAGCGGGTTCGGGCCTTTCACGGATCCACGGACGCACTCCGGCGTCTGACGCCCCCCGGGGTGCGGGTGCAGCTGCACGAGTCGGGGCAGGTGGAGGAAGGGTCGATTGCCCGTTTCACCCTGTGGTTCGGGCCGTTCCCAGTCCGGTGGACCGCCCGCCACGAGCACGTGACCGAGGTGGGCTTCGACGATGTCCAAGCGGAGGGCCCGTTGGCGTCCTGGCGCCATCGCCATCGGTTCGTTGCGGTGATGGACGGCGGGACCGAGATCATCGACCGGATTTCCTACGCCCATCGACCGGGTTGGACGGGGGTGTGGACCCGGCTTCTGTTTGGCCGGCTGCCCCTGACCCTGAATTTTCGATTCCGTCGCTGGGCGACCGAACGTTCCCTGGGCCGATCGAATTGAGGGGGCGCGCCCGACACGGGCAGGTTCCCTGTTCGATGGGCGGTCTTTGGGATACTTTCAGACGATGCGTGGACTGAGCTTGCGCCCCTTGGGGGACAGCGGGCTGCGGGTGACCCCGCTCGGTCTGGGACTGGCGGCCTTGGGTCGCCCGGCCTACATGACGCCGGACCGGGAGCTCGACTTTCCCGAGGGCCGCTCCCCCTTCCAGATGGAGCAGCGCACCCACGCCCTGCTGGACCTGGCTTGGGAACGGGGCCTTCGCCTGTTCGATGCAGCCCGCTCCTACGGACACGCCGAGACCTTTTTGGCCCGGTGGCTCGAACGGGCCCACGTGGAGCCGGGAGACGCAACCATCGGGTCCAAGTGGGGCTATGTCTATGTGGGCGACTGGCAGCTCGACGCGCCCGTCCACGAGGTGAAACGGCACGATCTCGAGACCCTGCGGCGCCAGTGGGAAGCGAGCCGGCAGCTGCTGTGGAACCACCTGGACCTCTATCAACTTCATTCGTTGACGCCCGATTCGCCGTTTTGGGACCGCCCCGAGCTGGCGGAAGCCCTCGGCGTGCTCAAGCAGACCCACGGCGTCCGCATCGGCTTCACGGCCAGCGGGCCGCGGCAGGCCGACACGATCCGAAGGGCCCTGGACATCGAAGCGGGCGGAAACCGCTTGTTCGATGTGGTGCAAGCCACCTTCAACCCCCTCGAACCCTCGGTCGGTCCGGTCTTGGATCGAGCCCGGGCCGCCGGCGTCGGGGTGGTGGTCAAGGAGGCCCTGGCCAACGGGCGACTGCTCGACCCGTCGACCGCCGGCTTCGAGACCGCCCGAGGGCTGGCCCGGGAACGCGGCGTCGGCGTGGACGCCCTGGCCCTGGCGGCGGTGCTGCGGCACCCGTCGGTGGACGCCGTGCTGACCGGCGCCGTGACCAAGGAACAACTCGCGTCGAACCTGGCCGCCTTCGACGTGGACTGGGACGATGCCTTGCAAGACTGGGCGAACAGCCTGGCGGAAGCGCCCGAGGCCTATTGGACTGCCCGGTCCCGGCTCGCCTGGGCCTGAGACCCCCTCCAGACGGGTCTTTACGCCGGTCGGGCAAAGCCGAGGCCCGCCGGGGTCAGGCCCTTTCCAAAGCCACCAGCTGGTGCTGGACCAACCGCCGATACAACCCGGACGCGTCCTCCATCAGGCTGCGGTGGTCCCCCACCTCGACGATCTGGCCCTGCTCCATGACCACCACCCGGTCCGCGTCCCGGACGGTCGACAAGCGGTGGGCGATGATCAGGGTGGTTCGGCCGCTCTGGAGGGCTTCGAGCCCTTCTTTCACCAACGCTTCGGACTCGGCATCCAGGGCCGAGGTGGCTTCGTCGAAGATCAAGATCGGCGGGTCTTCGATCAGCGCACGGGCGATGGCCACCCGCTGACGTTGGCCGCCCGACAGCTGAACGCCCCGTTCGCCGACCTCGGTTTCGAAGCCCTCGGGCAGTGCGGACACGAACTCCAGTGCGTGGGCCACCCGGGCTGCCTCGCGAACCTCGGCATCGGTGGCGTCGGGACGACCGTACCGGATGTTGTCTGCCACCGAGGTGGAAAAGAGCAACGGCTCTTGCGAAACCACCCCGACCTGCCGGCGGACCCACGACGGCTCCACGGTGCGCAGATCGGTGCCATCGATGCACACCCGACCTTCGTCGGGGTCGTACAGACGCAACAGCAAGGACACCAGCGTCGACTTGCCCGCGCCCGACGGCCCGACCACAGCCACGGTCTGGCCAGCTTCGAGTTCGAGCGAAAGCCCCCGGAGGGCCGGACGATCCGGGCGACTGGGGTAGGCAAAGTGAATCGCTTCGAACGAAATTTGGCCCTGGGACCGAGGCGACCCGTGCTCCGCGGAAGCCGAGCGTTTCGCTTCGATCACCGGCCGTAGATCCATCAGGGAGAAGACGCGCTCGGAGGCGCCGACAGCCCGCATGAAGTCGCCCCACAGGTCCGCGAGAGCCGCCAGGGAAAAGGCGACGATCATCGTGTACAGCACGAACGAGGTCAGATCGCCGGCCGACAGGACACCCTCGGCCAGCAGTCGGCCGCCATACCACAGCACCCCCGTCACCGCCACGAACGCACACGAGCTCGCCGCCAACACGAAGCCCGCCACGGCCCGGATGCGGCGCTGGGTGAAGGCCAGGGACGATTCGACCCGCTCGGCGTAGCGGGCCCGTTCGCGGGACTCGGCGTCGAAGGTTCGGACGGTTCGGATCGAGGACAGGGCCTCTTCGGCCACCTCCCCGGCCCGAGCCAAGGCGTCTTGCGCTTGCCGGGACCGCCGCTGCACGACCCGTCCGTAGATCACCGCCCCGACGGCCACCGGCGGCACCACGGCCAGCATCACGCCGGCCAGCGGCACCGAAATCACGAACAGCAGGGCCGTCCCACCGATGGCGCCCACCAGGTTTCGAAGCAGGATCGACAGGTTGACGCTGACCGCGGTCTGGATCAGCTGCGTGTCACTGCCGAGCCGGCTCAAGAGCTCGCCGGTCCGGTGCTGGTCGAAGAAAGCCACGTCTTGACCCATCAGCCCGGCAAACAGGCGCTTTCTCAGGCGAGCCACGATGCGCTCTCCGGCCGAGGTGAACAGGTAGTACCGGCCCGCCGACGCGGCGCCCTGGAGGGCCAGCAAACCGAGCATGGCGAGCGCCACCCGGTCGACGACCTGAGCCCGTGCGGCCTCGTCCAGCAGGCGCCGCACCAAGGGCGGAAACGCCAAGGTGGCTGCGCTGGCCAAGCCCAGACACACCGTTCCTGCCGCGAGGGTCCGCACCTCGGGCCGAGCCAGCGCCACGAGCCGCCCCAGGCCCTGCCACCGCAGTCGTCTCGCCACCGGCGGGACCCCACAGGGCCCGCGGGCAAAGCTCAATCGGAATCGACCGGTGCGGCGGGCGCCTCGGGAGCGGCGAACCGATCGATCGGGCCGCGCGCTTCGAAAGGGGGGCGACGGCCCCGGAGCTCGATGCGGTACCGGGTTTGGACCGGTTGAGCGTGGGGGGCCTCGACCACCGTGACCAGGTCGAAGCGGTCCGGGGCCCCATCCTTCAGCACCAACAGATAGTCCAGGTAGGCGGGATTCGGACGAGCGCGGCGCCGTTCCTCGTGGAGCACGCGCACAGCGCCGGCTCGATGGGCCTCGATCCGGATGTCGCGAGGTCCCTGGCCGGGGGCGATGAACAGGAAGGCCAGTCGCTGGGGCCGGGGCAAGACCGCCCCCCCGGGGGGCAAGGCAACAGGCGCCTCGAGCTGGCCATAGACCCGAAGTACGCCCACCTCACCCGAGGCCGCTGGGCGGCGGCCGTCGCATGCACCCGCCAGGACGAGCAACAAGGCCCACCGGGTCAACCCCGACTGCGAGAATCCGTGGCCCAAGGACCCCTCTGCACGACAATCCCGTCGCGGTTTCAAGGGGCCCCGCCTAGATTCGGGCGTTTTCGCGTGGCTGCGACCCGGGCCTCGAAGTTGCAGCGGTCGTGGGTGCGGGTCGCGGTGGCCGGTTCGTCTTTTTGGCCGCTGCTCGTTCACAGGTCGGCCCCGCGACCCGCGCTTTGTACGTACCGAGCACCCGCGATTTCGGGCGAACCAGAGTTCATCGAGTTTGCGTCGGGGTCGCACTCCGCGCGAAACCAGTCGGGTGCAGAGCGCGCTGATCGGTGCCCTGGTCACCATCGCGGTGATGACCGGCCTGCTCTTGCGGCGGCGCCGGCGCCGCACCGACCTGCTGTTTTCGGTGCTCTGCATCAATTTGGTGTTCTGGTTCCTGGGCGCGTTCTTGGCGGAGCTTTCTCGACAGTCCATGTGGCTGCGGGTGGAGCTGGCGTGCTCGGCCTTGTTGCCGATCGCCCTGATCCGTCTGTTCGCCGAGTTGCTGCCCGGTTCCGCCAGCCGAGGCCGCCGCCTGCTGGCGTCGGTGTATCCGGTCGCCGGGGTGAGCGCGGTCCTCGCCCTGTCGCCGCTGGGCGAACTGGAATTCGTGCAGGTGTCGGTGGGGGTGGCGGCGTACGTGACGATCCTGTGGGGGAGCCGCGTGATGATGCAAGCCACCGAGCTCGGCCGCGGGACGGTCGACTATGCCCGGCGGCGTTACCTTTCCATCGGGGCCGTCGCCACCGCCACCCTGTGTGGCGTTTCGCAACTTTCGTTCCTGCGGGAAAACTGGGCATCCATCGGGTATTTGGCGGTGATGATCTACGTCTTCTTCCTGGCGCAGGTCATCTTGCGAGAACGCCTCCTCGACCTGAACGAATTGCTGGGGCGAATGGGGGTGCTCGGCATCATCGCGGTCTTGTTTGCGGGGATCAGCGCGTTCATGATCGGAATCGGCGAGAACGCCAGCAGCAAGCTGTTCAACGCGGTGATCGGCGTGAGCATTCTGTTGACGCTGTACGAACCGCTCAAAGAGCGACTGGAGCAGAAGCTGTCCGAAGTCTTCTTTCGGGAACGGTACCGATTCACCCAAACGATCGACGCCCTTCGCACGAGAATGCAGCACGGAGTCTTGGATCCCGGGCGCATGAGCCAGATCTTGGTGGACTCGCTCTACGACAGTCGCCGGGCCACCCACGTGGCGGTCTACCTGCTGGAACCGGGCAGCCAGGGCTTCGTTCGACGAGCCTACCGGGGCCCGGAGCCGGTGCTTCGTGTCAGCCCCCAGGAGCTCCCCGGCCTCTACAAGGTGATCCACGAACGGAGTCAGCTGTCCGCGGACGACCTGGATCCTCAATCGGACACGGAGGCCGAGCTGTTGCAGGCTTTGCGCGCCGTCTCCGCCGATGCGCTCTTTCCATTCGCTTCGGGCGAACAGGTACTGGGATTCCTCGCTCTTCGGGACGATCGCTCCCCAGAGCCCTACTCCACCGACGAGCTCCGTCGTCTGGCGATCCTGGCCGAGACGGCTGCGACGGTGGTGTGGAACTCGAAGCTGTCCGAGCAGGTGCGGGAGCGGGAGCGCCTGGCCCTGGTCGGGGCCATGGCCGCCGGTCTGGCCCACGAGATTCGAAATCCCTTGGGCGCCATCAAGGGAGCGGCCGAGTACCTGGATCCGGAGCGCTTTCCCGACGACGACGAGGGCGAGTTTCTTCAGGTGATCATCGAGGAAACCAACCGCCTAAACTCGGTGGTCTCTCAGTTTTTGGACTATGCTCGACCCTTTCGGGCTTGTTTCGAAACGACAGACGTCAACGACGTGGTCCGAAGGACTGCCAAACTGGTGGACGCCGCCACGGCGGGCGAGGCTTTGGTTCAGCTCGACCTGGACCGGGAACTTCCGCCGATCTCCGCCGACCGGGAGCAAATCAAACAGGTGCTCCTGAACCTGATCCGCAACGCGGTCGAGGCCTCGACCGGCTCGGACCGGCCGGTCGAGGTGCGGACCCGCGGCCTGCCGGCGCGGCGCTCGGTGGAGATTCGGGTTCGAGACCACGGCACCGGCATTCCAGCCCGCGACCTGGAGCAGATCTTCATTCCTTTCTTCACCACCAAGCAGACCGGCACCGGAATGGGACTCGCCGTGTGCCAACGGATCGTGTTGAACCACGGCGGCACGATCACGCCCTCGAGCCAGGTGGGCCGAGGTACCGAATTCATCGTGGAGCTCCCGGTGCGCCGTTCGGAAGCGACGAGTGCCGAGCCGATCTCCAAGAGCGCAGCGGTGGCCGGATAGGCCGGAGGATCATTCGAATGGGCAGAGTCATCCAGACCTGGACGGCGGCACTGGGGGCCGGTCTGGGCTTTTTCTCCCCGGGTTCGGCTGTTGCGGACGGGGTTGGCGGCGGTTGGGCCGATTCCGGAGTCCTCGGGGCGTACTACGCCTCCGAGGAGCCCTCGAGCGAGCCCGCCTTTCGGCGCCGAGACGTGCGGATCGATTTTCGTTGGGACCGAAACCGACGGGTCGGCGGCTCGAGGGCAGAGCCCCATCGAAGCTTTCCCGACGACAACTTCTCGGTTCGCTGGACCGGGCGCCTTCTGCCCCGGTTTTCGGAGCCATACCGGTTTTCCGGAGTCTCGGACGGTCCGCTGACGATCCGACTCGAAGATCCCGGATCATCCGGCTCTCGTGTCATCTTCTCTCGAAGCGAGGGCTCTGGCCTGTTTTCCAGCGCCCCCGTGGAACTCGAAAGGGGAAGAAGCTACGAAATCTCGATCGAGTATCGGCACAGCCAGGGGCGCGGTATCCTCCGCCTCGCCTGGAGCAGTCCCAGCACTCCCGAAGAAGTGATCGATCCGGCGGTTCAGCAGGGCATCAATGCTGCCACCTATCGGCGATTCGTCTGGGCTGATCAGACGAAGACCGCCCGCTTGTCCAACACGGACGGCAAGCTGGACGAGCTAGGCTGGCCACTGCCCGAAGCGGAGAAGTGGGAACTCGTACTCGCCGAATCGAGCACGCAGGAGCCCGACATGAGCGGGACCTACCTGATCCGTTTTCCCGGGAAGGCTCGGGTGATGCAGAGCTGCTGCGGGCGTCCGATCTTCACCGCCGGCGGCAAGGAATACGAGCGCGGCATGCCTTGGGGAGCGGGCTTCGACGACCGAACCGGCTACACCACCGCCACCGTACACACCACGGGCTCCCGCACGATGTTGTGGTTCATGGAGAAGGACTCGCGGCGCCGAGTGCCGGTGAAGAACCTGCGCGTCATGCGCCCGCTTCGGCCGGGATCCACCGAGCACCATCGACCGGACGAGGTGGTGGACCGGGGCTTCGAGGCCGCCGTCCGCGACCACTACACGGCCATCCGCTGGTTGAGGGGCGCCAACTACGAAACCGAGTCGACCTGGGACGGCCGAGCCCTCCCCGCTCACCAGAGCTTTCGCGGAGAAAACGGCCAAGAAAACTGGGAGTACTTGATCATGCTCGCGAACGAAACGGGAAAGGACCTGAGCCTCACCCTTCCGATCGCTGCCGACGACGAATATTTCGAGAAGCTCGCCCTCCTGCTTCGCTACGGTTCCGATGGACGACAGCCCTACCGAAAGCCCGTGGAAGACCCGAAGTATCCCCCGCTGAACTCGAACCTCCGCGTATATCTCGAGGTCGGAAACGAGATCTGGAACTGGGCCTTCCCTTCGACCAAGCTCGCCCAAAAGCTCACCCAGGCCGAGGCCGACAAAAAGAGCGCTCTTTGGAAGATCATCGACTTCGACGGGGCCGTGAAGAACCCGGGTGGCATGCGGGCCATCCGAAGGTGGCTGGCCATGCGGACGGTGGCGCTCGGACGGGCGCTACGGCGCACCTTCTCGGATGCAGCCATGGGTACGAAGGTTCGTGTGTACGTCGGTTATCAGTACACCGACGAGCAGCGGACTGCGTCTCACAGTTTCCGGTTTCTGGACGACTACTTCAACCATCTGGCGCCCCTGCGGGGTCAGACGCCTCAGCCCGTGTCGCACTTCGTGTGGGGCGCCGGAGGAGCGACCTACTACCGGCTGGCGAATGCCGACGGCCAGCAATCGAAGCTCGGCTTCGAAGACGCGGGATTCGCTCGCCCCCCCCTGAAGACGCCAACGGTTCGAATGCGCCCGAAGAACTCCCCTTGGACCTTCGAAGGAAAGGCCGGGATCGTGCGGGGTGGTGAAGATCGAATCGGACCGCTGGCTCACCTGCCGGAGATCGGAGGGGACGGCCAAGTCGCATTTTTGATGGACGGCGGTTCCGTGGCCCAGCAGGTCGACCTACCCCCCGGGACCTACGCGCTGGCCTTTGGTGCCGCGGGCTCGGACCGCTTCGGCTGGCCCGGACACGCTTGGTTCGACATCTTCGTGGACGACGAAACCATCAACCCGCTGTGGCAGAACTCGATTCAGCGGGCTCGGGGACAGTGGCACCTGCGTGGCTGGGGTCGGAACATACGAAACCTCAACATGGTCTACAGCAGTGCGGTCTTTCGGGTGGAAAAACCGGGACGCAGGACCATCCGCTTTCGGGCGAAAAAGAGCGACAAGCCTCGATATATTCTTCTGAACGACGTCCGAATCGTCAGCGCCGACGCCATGTTCGACAGCGGCTTCCGCCGCGGGTCTGCGCAAGGTGCGAGCGGAACGGAAGTGCTGGCAGACCAAATCCGCAGGCAATCGATCTATCCTCGGACCTTCGGCTTGCCGGTGATCGCGTACGAAGCGGGCTGGTCCCTCGGGGGAGACCACCGCCAGAGCCCGCTGCAGAACTGGAGCAAGCTTCGAGATCCGCGGGCCGAGAAAGTGAACGACCAGGTGATCGAGCTTTGGGATCGGTCGGGCAGTTTCATGCAGGTGTGGGGCGTCTACACGTACTTTCCTCCGCGGGACGCGGCGCGGGCGGGCCGTTACCCCTTGATGAAGAGCCTGCAGAAGGCATCGGCCAGCTTGCGCAGCGAGCCCACCTTCGGAAAGAAGCTGCCCGCGTCGCTGAAGCTCGAGCAGGCGGACTGGTCCCGGGTCGCCTCGTCCGGCCAGTCTTTTCTGCGCCGGAGCTGGAAGTGGCTGACCGAGGGCAGCACGAAAAAGCCCGACTGGTACAGCTGGATGCTCGTGGCCCCCGAAAGCGGCCACTACGTCGTATCGGTCCGAGGCGGGCGGGTGCGCGCGGTGGAGATCGACGGACACCCGTTGGAACTTGCCGACGGCAACTCGGCCCCCGTGTTCGTCACCCGCGGCGCCCACGCGCTGCGGGCCGTGCTGCCCCCGGGCGGCCGGGTGAAAGCGATCCAGGTCCAAAAGGCGCCCTGACCGGACCCGTCCGAACGACCGCCGTCCGGCTCTCGGGGGGGCGCGGCCGCCTCGGGGGGGCGGGCTCAGCCGAAGTCGAACGCGGGCTTGTCCCGCTCGCCCAGGACCCAGCGGTACACCTGGATGGTCTGGCGGGCCTTGGCCTCCCAGGTGAACAGGCGCCGCACGCGCTCCTTGGCTGCCTCGCCCCGCACGTCGATCCCCGACGGATCTGCCACGACCTTCTCGAGGGCGGAGCGAAGACGCGAAACCACCTCCGGCCGGGAGCCGATGGGGATCGGGTAGGAGGTGGCTTCCGTCATCAGCTCTTTGGGCCCGCCGTAGGCCACGGCCATCGGTGGCACCCCCACGGCCATGGCCTCGAGGATCACACCGCCTCCAAACTCCCGAATGCTCGGAAAGGTCAGCAGATCCGATTCGGCCAGGTGCCGCTGGACCTCGGTGTGCGGAACCTTTCCGGCGAAACGAACCCCGGGGACGATGTCCAACTCCCGCGCCATTCGCTCCAGACGAGCACGCTCCGGACCGTCGCCCACCACCTCGATCGAGAGCTTCCCCGCCCGGACCAACGCCGCCGCAGCCTGCAGGAGCATGTCGCATCCTTTGTAGGGCACGAGCCGCCCCAAAAACATGCAGCGGAGCGGAACGGTCGCCTTTCGGGTCCGCTGGAGGGTGAAGCGCTCGGGATCCACCGCGTTCTCCGGCACGTAGACGACCCGATCGGCGTACCGGGGCGGGACTTCCTGCGCGGTGTGGCGCGAGCCGCAGATGATCGCCGAGGCACACCGGCGGGTGCTGACGTAGCCGGGAAGGAAGCGGTAGGCCCCCCGGATGTAGGACAGCCATTCCCCCTCGCGCCGGCGCTCCCGATCGAAGTCCCGGGGCCAGGGCACTCCCCCGTTGATCGGCCCCCAGACGAAGGGCACGCCGGCCTGGGCACACCGAACCGCGATCGGGCTCGGCAAAGTGGGGCTCAGGGGCGTCACCCGATGCACCACCGAGAACTCTCCGGCCTGGATCCGGGGCCCGAAGGCCTTCCAGACCAGCCGCTCGAAGTATTCGTAGGACACGGCCGACAGGGCCATCCGGGCGGTCCAGCCCTTGCCGCTGGCTCGACCGAAGGCCGCTCCCACCGCGTGGACCCGCCGCGCCACCTTCTCCGAATCGATGGCGGTGTAGTCGGCCGGGTCGACGCCCGCCCGCTCGAACGCGGAGGCATTGCGGATCTGCGTGACCAGATGGCCTCCGACTGCACGCTGAAGCGCGCGTGCGTGGGACCAACCGACGAGCGGCACGCTGAACCACTCCGGATTTGCCGATTCCGCGATGAGCAGCGGTGGTTTCACCGGCCGGAGCATACACACACACCGCGTTCGGAACAGGCCCGTCTGTCCGCAGGCGCCTCCGCCCGGCTGGCGCCGTCGCCGGGGTCGGCTCGGGCGTGCCTGCCGGAGCGCGGATCTCGATCTGGGTCAGTCGGTCCGAACCCCGTGGTCCTGCGAAGACGGGTCCAGCTCCAACAGAATCTCGTTTCGACGCAGGACCGGCGGCATGAAGGGCGCGTCGTAGTAAGCGAAGGTGACGGGTCCCTTCGGCGCGTACCCCTGCTGGGTTGCCCAGGTCTCGAGGTCTTTGGCCTTTGTCTCGAAGCGAGGATCACCCGCAGAACCACTGAAGCGAACGGCCGCCACGATGCGTTCCGGAAGCTCGACCAGTCGCACGTCGTCGCGTCGCGGCTCGGGGATCTCTTCTCGGGCGAGTTTGGGCGACATGAGGCAGCGGATCTTCCAGCTTCCTTCCGTCGAAGCTTCCTGCAGTACCGGCGCGGTCATCGCCATCTTTCGGCCCGGTCGCTCGCGGCCGGAAACGTAGTCCTCCAGGGGCGAAAAGCCCTGTTTGACCGCCTCGAGCCGGCCGCCGTCCCGTCGGACCTCGGCCGCCCAAAGTCTGGGGTAGCGCCGGATCTGAAAGGGCGGCTCGGCCCGTTCGACCGCGTAGTGGGGTCGCTCGCGCAGCAGCCGGGCGTTCCAGCGAAGCCCGACCACGAATGCGGCGAAGAGAAGCCCCCCCGCCAGTATGGCTGCGACGACACCCACGTCGGCTACAGCAACAAAAACACCACGGCGGTTCCAGCGGCCAAGAAAAACAGGGCTCCGGCCACCAAAGTCAGGATTTCCCAGATCCGCCCCTGCTGGGCCGTGGAAATGACCTTCTGCATGCCCTCCACGTCCAGGTCGCCGTCGCTGGCCTCGTCCGGTTCCGGGTGGCCGGACACCAGCGGATCGATGTCGTCGGTCCCTCCTTCCAGCGGATCCGGCGCCACGTCGTCCTCGATCGGCCCATCGGGCTCGACCTGGGAGGACTCTGCGCCGTCGGGCTCCTGCCGCAGGTCGGCGGTCTCCCGGTCTTCCTCGCCGCCCATCTGCTCCAAAAGCCGCGACGGCGGGTCGATGAACGTCATCTTGATGCCGCCCACCTGCAGCTCGTCGCCGTCTTTGAGCTGGACCGCGCCCTCGATTCGCGTTCCGTTCACGAGAACGCCGTTCTTACTGCCCAGGTCCTGCGCGGAAAAGCCGTGCCAGGTGCGCTTGATGAGGCAGTGGCGCCGGCTCGCATTCTGATCCTGGACCGCGAATTCACATTCCGGACTTCGTCCGAGCACGGCCTCCATGACGTCTTCGGTCAAAACGAACCGAGAACCCTCCTGCGGCCCGTTCATGACCCGCAACGATGGGGCGTCCTGGCGGCCGTCTCCCAGCGAAGACAAGACTTCTTGCACCATCCGCCGGGCCAGGGCCTCGGTCTTCTCACCGGGCTGCCGATCCAGCGAGGTGCCCGCCGTGGTCTTGAACTGGATCGAGAAGCTCATGATCCGGATGGCGTCCCCATCCCGCAGCAGGCGCTTTTCGCCGAGCACCAGCTTTCGGCCGTTGTGCTCGGTGCCGTGGGTGGAGCCCAGGTCCTCCAAGAAGAAGTCCCCCATCTCGAAGAAGATGCGGGCGTGGTTCCGGGAGACCGTCGTCAGTGGGATCTGAATGTCGTTGCTCGGATCCCGCCCCAGCGAGATGACCGGCTGCTCGAAGTCGTACGAAAACTCCCGCGGCTCCCGGTCGGGAAGCCGAAGCTCCACCCGCAAATGAACCGGTGGGGGTCTACGAGTGCTCGGGGCCGCGTCCACGGTGCTCGTCTGCCTCTGCATGCCGCCGCTCACCTCCTGGTCGAGCCCCCACAGTTCACTCCATTTGCAGCTGTTTGACCAGCGCCTTGCATCGGGGAACCTCGGTCCCGAACCGGGGCGTCGGCGCGGACCGGTTCACCTCGGCAGCACACGCCACGAAGTCTTGGCAGCGGGCGATGGTGCGCCGGGTGTCGAGTGTGCGGTTGTGGTACATCGCCAGCTTGAAGTAGGCCGGACAATACAAAGGGTCGAGTTTGACCGTGTTCTCCCACTCGTTGACCGCCCGGTCTTCGAGTCCCTTGTCCGCGTAGATGTTGCCGAGGGTGAAGTGGGACTCGGGATTGCCCGGATCCTTTCGGATCTGGGTCAGGTGTTCTCGAATGGCACCGTCCTTCTTGGCGCACAGCTCGTAGGCCACACCCAGGTTGTGCCGGGCCCCGATGGCCACCTCGGAGCGTTCGTCTTCTTGCAGTGCCGTGATGAAGGCCTGGATCGCATCGCTGCAGCGCGCCGTCTCCAGGTACACGTGCCCCATGTTGTAGGAGCAGACCGGATTGCCTGGATCGATCTCCAGGCAGCGGGAGAAGTTTTGCTCCGCCGAGTCGTAGCGCTGCTCGAGCAGGTCCATGAAGCCCAGATGGTGCCGGGCGTTGAAGTTGTTCGGATTCATTTCGAGCAACCTGATCAGGTGGCTGCGGGCCTCGGCGTAGTGACGGCGCTGACCTTCCGGGTTGCCGGTCTGACCCAGGATCGTGCCGCGACGCATCAGGCAGTACCCATAGTTTTCGCGGGCGTCCAAGTAAGCCGGGTCGATCTCCAGGGCGCTCGAAAACTCGTCGCAAGCCGCGTCGTAGTCCGGAGGGTTTTCGCGGATGAAGGTGGTTCCCAGGTTGTTGTGGGCTTGGGCGAAGTCGGCGTTGATCGCGATGGCGTCCTTGAAGTGCTGGGCCGCGGCGTCCAGATCACCATGGCAATTGAGCGCGACCATGCCCAAGCAGTTGTGGGGATGCTCGAAGTTCGGGCCGTACTCCAGGGCGAGACGGCACCGTTCCTCGGCCTGCACGCACTGCCCTTGAGACAGGTACTCGATGCCCACGTCGTGATGCTTGATGGCGTCGTCGTGGACCGTGTTGTCGATGCAGCCCCCGCACCCCGTACCGAAGAACATCGGCGCGCATGCCGCCACCAGGTTTCGGAGCTTCACGGCGCCAAATTCCGGAAAGTCTGGGGTCAGGTCAATTCGGGGCGACGGACCGCCGCGGTGCTTTACGGCCGGTCCGATCGGGGGGAGGATGGGACCGCGCCGTCATGCGACGAATCCTGTCCTCGCTGCTGCTGTTCGCCGCCCTGTCGGTGTTCGCCGATTCCGCCCGGGCCCAGTACAAGAACATGCAGTTCGGGTTCGAGGCGGGCATCCTGTTCTACGGCGACGACGCCCGCGTCCCGGTGGAGGACCTGGGTCCGCTGCTGGGGCTTCGGGGGGCATACAAGGCCAGTGACCACTGGTGGTTCACTTCGCGTGCAGCTCTTTCCTTTCGGGAGCAAACCGGCTTTACGGACCAGACGGTCTTCATTCTTCACCTGGTTCCGGTCGACGTGCGGTACTACTTTCTGACCGATCGGTTCCGGCCATTTCTGGGGCTGACGAACCACTTTCAGTTCTTCCTGAACGGAAACGCCGGGAACGTGTTCTGGGGGCCGGGCGGAACCGTGGGACTCGAGGCGAAGGTGCGCAAGGACACGTTTTTCGGCCTGCAGACCGACCTGGTCTACACCATCGGAGATGGGGAGTTCCCGGTCATTTCGACCACCGCCCAGCTGAACTTCTTCTTTTGAGAGGTCGGCCGCCTGGACAAGTGTTTTTCGCTTGACGTAGATCGGTCGAATGGCGGGGCGGTCCAACCTCGACGTGGAAATCCGGCCGCTCTGGCAGGCCCTCGAAGCGCGCATCGACGGTCTGGGCGAAGTGGAGCGGCAGTCGCGGAACGACCTGGATGTCTTCTGCCGCGACGGGGTGCCGTTCCTGCAGATCGAGCAGCGGCGGGATCACCTGCTCTTGGACCTGTGGCTGCCCGCGGAGCAACTGCAACAAGCCCGCTCCAGCGGCATCGCCAAAGCCCACCCCTTCCAGGAAGAAGAAGCGATCCGGGTGCGATTCGAGCGGGCTGAAGACCTTCCTCGGGTGGCTCGCTGGCTCGAAGCCTCCCACCGGCACGCGGCCCGTCGGGCGGCCGCCGGCGACGGGCAGCCCGAACAAAAAAGGCTGGATCACCGCTGAACACCGGTTCACCATCGACGGCATGGTCGATGCCGTCCTGACGAATCTGGAACCGGATCTGCCCGCCGAGCCCGGCGGCCTCACGATCCCTCGACGCTTCACCCGGGAGGGGATCCATCCTTTCGACCAAGTCGAATGGAACCGACGGGAAGCCCTGATCACCGGCGAGGGCGGAGCCGTGGTGTTCTCCCAAAAAGGCGTGGAAGCCCCCGAATCCTGGTCCGACCTCGCGGTGAACGTGGTGGCCTCGAAGTACTTCCGGGGCCACCCGGGAACCCCCGAACGGGAGGGTTCGGTCCGCGACTTGATCGGTCGGGTCGCCCGCACCCTGGGCGACTGGGGTCGGTCCAGCGGGATCTTCGCGCAGCGAGCCGACGCGGACGCCTTCGAAGCCGAGCTCACCCACCTGCTCCTTCACCAGCGCTATGCGTTCAACTCGCCGGTCTGGTTCAACGTCGGGGTCCAATCGCCGCCCCAGTGCTCGGCGTGCTTCATCAATTCGGTGGAAGACTCCATGGACTCGATCCTGGAGCTGGCGAAGACCGAAGCCCGTCTTTTCAAGGGAGGCAGCGGGACCGGCACGAACCTGAGCGTGCTGAGAGCCAGCCGGGAGCGGCTCAGCGGCGGGGGCACCGCCTCCGGTCCCGTGAGCTTCATGCGGGGCTACGATGCCTTTGCCGGGGTCATCAAGTCGGGCGGCAAGACCCGGCGGGCCGCCAAAATGGTGATCCTCGATGCCGATCATCCGGACGTCGAGGAGTTCGTGTGGTGCAAGGCCTCGGAGGAAAAGAAGGCTTGGGCCCTGATCGACCGAGGTTACGACGGATCGTTCAACGGTGAGGCCTACCGCAGCGTGTTCTTCCAAAACGCCAATCACTCTCTGCGGGTCACCGACGCCTTCATGGAGCGGGCCATCGACGATCGGCCTTGGGAGCTTCGAGCGCGAACCACCGGGGAAGCGGTGGCCACCGTGTCGGCCCGAAAACTCTTGATGGACTGCGCCGAGGCAGCCCACGTGTGCGGTGACCCGGGCATTCAATTCGACACCACGATCAACGCCTGGAATCCATGCAAGGTCAGCGGACGGATCAACGCGTCGAATCCGTGCTCCGAATACATGTTCTTGGACGACTCGGCCTGCAACCTGGGCTCCCTGAACCTGCTCCGGTTCATGGACGAACGGGGCGAGTTTCGCACCGACGACTTTCGGCACGCGGTCCGGATCGCGACCATCGCCCAAGAGCTGATCGTGGACAACGCGGGCTACCCGACGGACCGCATCGCCGTGAACTCCCAACGGTATCGGCCGCTGGGCTTGGGCTACGCCAACCTGGGCGCCCTTCTGATGTCCCGGGGCCATCCGTACGACAGCGAAGATGGCCGGGCCCTGGCGGCAGCCCTCACCGCCCTCATGTGCGGAGAGGCCTACCGAACGAGTGCCGAGGTGGCCGGAGCCATCGGTCCCTTCGATGCCTACCCCGACGACGCGACCTCTTTTCTCGAAGTGGTCGGGCGCCACCGAGACCGGGCCCACGGCATTCCGGAAGCCCCGGTTCCGGACGACCTGCTGGAGGCAGCCCGGGGCGCTTGGGACCGAGCCTACGAGCTCGGGCGGGTTCACGGATTTCGCAACGCGCAAGCCACCGTCTTGGCGCCCACGGGGACCATCGCGTTCATGATGGACTGCGACACCACCGGCATCGAGCCGGACCTGGCCCTGGTGAAGTACAAGCGGCTCGCCGGCTGCGGCACGCTGAAATTGGTCAACCGCTCGGTGCCCCGGGCCCTCGAACGGCTCGGATACGACGCGCACCAGGTGCAGGACATTCTGAAGTACGTGGAGGAAGAAGAGACCATCGAGGGGGCCCCCCACCTGGAGGACCACCACCTTCCGGTATTCGACTGCGCCTTTCGGCCAGCCAAGGGCATGCGTTCCATCGCACCCGAGGGCCACCTGCGCATGATGTCGGCGGTTCAGCCCTTCGTGTCCGGGGCGATCTCCAAGACCATCAACGTCCCGAATGACGCCAGCGCCCAGAACATCTTCGACGTCTACGTCACCGCCTGGCGCCTGGGCCTCAAGGCGGTGGCGGTGTACCGCGACGGCAGCAAGCGCACCCAGCCCCTTTCGACCCAGGCCACCGAGCAAACCGCTACGGGGACCCGAACCGGTGCGCTCCGCCGCCGCCTCGAATCCGAGCGGGCTTCCTTGACCCACAAGTTCGCGGTGGGCGGTCACGAAGGCTACATCACCGTCGGCCTCTATCCGGAGGGCGTTCCCGGCGAAATCTTCATCACCATGTCGAAAGAGGGCTCCACCATCTCGGGCCTGATGGACACGATCGCCACCTCGATCTCCCTGGCCCTGCAATACGGCGTGCCGCTGCGGGTGCTGGTGGAGCGTTTCAGTCACATGCGCTTCGAGCCTTCGGGCTTCACGGGCAATCCGAACATCCCGATGGCCAAATCGATCGTCGACTACATATTTCGGTGGCTGGGCCAGAAGTTCTCGTCGGACGCTGACGGACCGACGGACACGACCTTGTCGCTGCGGCAAGAAGAGGCTGTGCAAGCCGCCTTGCGTGCGGGCGTTTCCGGTCAGATGACCCTGCCCATGCCTGACGGGGGCTCGACCCACGTCTCACCGGTCCCGGTTCGTGGCATCGCGGATGGACCTCCGTGCCCGGTGTGCGGAAGCCTCACGGTCCGCGCGGGCGCCTGCGATCTGTGCCCGAATTGCGGCACCACCACCGGCTGCGGCTGACCGCCACACGGCCTGGACCGGGCCCCTGAAGCGGTCGAACCACCACGGGTAGACGTGCACCCGCCCCGCCTCCGGAAACGCGCGGGCCAAACGGGCTCGCTGATCCCACGCGTCCACCAAAGCCAAGCGCTGGTGGCCGACCTGGGCGTGGGTCCGGTGGCATCCGAATGCGTGCCCACGCCGAGCGTCCCAGGCCTGCCCGAAGGTTCGGGCGTTCAGTTCCCGCCACCGATAGATGCGGCAAGCCCCGTCGGCTGCCAGAATCGGACAGCGAAAACGCACCCGGGCGGCCACTTCGTCCCGCTCGGGCCCGGGCTGCAAGGACTCGAGCAGCTCGAACTCGTCCTCGTATCGACGAGCGAGCTCGACCATCTGGCGCAGAATGTCTTGCTGCACGCTCTGTTCGGCTTCGCACAGAGCCCAGACCGCACCGATCCACTCGGGGGCGCTGACGAACACGGACTCGTGACAGCAGTCCGCACACCCCTTGCCGCAGGGGAGCGCCCGCCCATCGGTCCCCGAGGCCACGTCCCGATCGGCGGCGGCGTATGCCGCTTTCAAGCGACGAAGAATCGCGCTCGAGGGCTCGAAGAGCCCCACCGCCCGGCACAGCCGGTCGAGCTCCGGCCAGGAACTCACGGCTCGGACACCGGCGCCAGAGGAAGCACTTCGGTTTTTCCGTCCCGGGTGATCCGGGCCGTCCGGGGACGGTACTGGGCGCCGGGGGTGCGACCCTCCCGGTCCCGGAACTCCCGATCGATCTCGAACCCGGTCACGCTGTCGGCGGGGATCTCTTCGGCCTGAAGACCGTACCGACCGTCGAGCAAGATCTGGACGCCGCGCAGCGGGTCGTCATCTCGATTTCGGAGGATCAGCATGTTCGAGGGGAATCCGACCTCGTACCAGACCTCGAGCGCGGGCCTGCCGGAAGAGGCCCACAGGAATCCGACCGTGCACAATGCGTCCACGGCCACGAAGGCCACCACCCACAGGCGCATCCGGGCGTAGCGGTCCGCCTCGCCGTAGGCTTCTCGAACGTCTTCCCACAGCCCGACCAGCCGTTCCCGGGCGGTGCGAGCCAGGTCCTGGAACCGATTCAAAATCGCCCTCCCACCGCCCATCGCGCTCCCTGCGTATGCTGCAGGTGGGCCTGGGGGATCAACCAGCCGAGCCCGGTCCCCAAGGCGGCGCCGGCCCAGACGTCGGTGGTGAAGTGCCGGCCCGAAAGCACCCGAAGCAGTCCCACCAGACCCGCCGCGCCGTAAGCCCCGGCGATGGTCGCCGCCTGCACCCCCGGGTCTCGGCTGCGCTCGGTGACCATCACCGCGAGCATCGAAGCCCCGGCGAACGCGACGCTGGTGTGCCCCGACGGGAACGAGGCCCGGGCGTCCCCGTCGAATCGGGCCTCCTTGTCGAACCGCCGGTCGTAGGTCAGGGGACGGGGACGTCGCACCAGCAGCTTGAGCACGTTGGTGGCCAGGGCCGTGGCCCCCAGCACCTGCAGCGTGACCACCGCATCGGCACCTGCCGCCTCGGCCCGAGACCGCTCCGGCGGCACGTCGCGGGCCACGGCGTAAGCCAAGGGACTGAAGGCGGTCCCGAGGAGCAACAGGTCGGAGCCCGTGGCGGCCCACTCGGCTGCACCCGGCCGAAGCGCCCGGTCCAACCCCAAGATCCGAGACGGGTCGCACAGGCCCTCATCTGGAGGCAACCTTTCGAATGCCTTCCATTCGGTGGCTGTGGGTGGCCGCGCCGCGCCCTCGCAAGGAGAAAGCCCAGTCCACCGGCGCTTTTCGGCGTCGAGCAAGAACGCCGTGAGCCACAGACCGGCTGCCACGAGCCCTTGCTCGGCCCCGTCGACCGAAAACTCTTGGGCTCGGGCCGACGGCGCGACCGAAGTCACGGCCAGGGCCCCGCTCGCGAAAACGACCCAGACCCGATTCGCCCCGCGCCGGATGCAGCAGCGACCCGCCACCCCCGAGATGCCCTGGTCGGCACCCATCACCCTCGGTCCATGGTCTCGATCGAACCCGGCGTCCAGGACCGGGCGCGGACTTCGGGCGCCGGGCCCCCGGCCGGGGCCCGAACGGGGCCTGCGGGCTATGGGGCCGATTCGAGCCAGCGCCTCAGCTGGGGGTCGTCGAAGTCCGGCGCGAGCCAGTCCGGCCGGGATGCCTCGAGGCGGTCCACGTCCGAGCATCCCGCCAACACCCCAACCGCTCGGCAGCCCACCGCCCGGGCGGCATGGACGTCGCGCTCCGTATCCCCGATGACCACCACCTCCCGGGGCGCGAAGCGCCGGCCCGCGTGGGCCTCGCCCCGGCGGATGGCCTGGCGCACCAGCTCGGCCCGCTCGGCCCCGTCGGAACCGAATCCGCCAAAGCCGAAGTACCGCCCCAGATCCCCGGGTTCCAACTTCATGCGGGCGCCCGCCTCGATGTTTCCGGTGGCCAGTCCCACGGCGAAGCGGCCGACGGCCCACTCCAGACAGGACCGAACCCCCGGCAGCACCTGGTACTCGGCCCGCCGGGCCTCGAGCTGGGCCGGAAGGTGCTCCAGGTAGCAGGCCCGGATGGCCGCTTCTTCCTCGGGCCGGGCCGAGCGTCCACACCGGGTGCGGAACACCTGTTCCAAGATCTGCGGGTCGGTGTTTCCGTCGAGTCGAACGCCGTCCAAAGCCCCTTCGAACCCGTAAAGCTGTTGGAATGCGGCATTGAGGGCATGGCGCCCGGCACCTGCGGTCCGCACCAGGGTCCCGTCCACGTCGAACAAGAGGAGCACGCCTCTGTCCATCGGACAGCGGCGCCGCGGGAGCAAGGACTCGCCGGCGCCCTTGACGCCGACGCCGGATCGCCGGAGCTTGCCCCTGTGGCTTCCTCGCCGCGAACGGACTGGAGCGTGGTGTGGGTGGAGGGACGGGCAGGTCCAGCCAACTGGCCCGTGTGGACCCTCGGGGTCGGACTGGGTCTGGTCGGGGCGGCCGCTTTCGGCACCGCGGCCGAAGCGGTCTCGTTCTGGGAACGCACCCTCTTGAGCCTCCTGTTTCGAGCGCCGTGATGCCCTCCCTCGCCGGGCCCATGGGTCTCGTCCTGGCCTTCTGCTACGCGGTGCTGGCGGGCGTGGTGTGGTCCACCCGCCGCAACACCCGCTCGACCCGGGAGATCGCGGACCGGATCGCGGAGCTGGTCCGGCAAAAGCGTTGGGACGAAGCCCGAATCGAAGCGCGGCGCGGCGGTGCCACCACCCGCGGGTTGCTCGGGTGTCTGCGGGAGGAACGCTGGGACTTTCCCCCGCCCCTGGCGGGAGTCCTGGGCTCGGGTCTCGCCGTCTTCCTGGCCGGCAGTGCGCCGCTGGCGGTGGCCTTGGGGTCGGGCGAAGGGTCTGGGAGCCGATGGGTCCAGGCCCTGTGGGTCTTCGGGTTGGTGCTCCCGGCAGCCGGCGGCGTGGCGGCTTTCATCGTGGTCCAGTGGCGGGTCCGGTGGGCCGTGCTCCGGGGGCGCGCCCTGGTCCTGCTGGCGGAGCAGCTCGAGGTGCAGCTCGAGCGGGACCGGGCCGAAGCCCTGCAACGGGGATGGGTCGCCCGGGATCCCCGGGGGGAGTGAGGACGAGGTGACCTGGTCGGCAGGACTCGCGATCTTGCTCTTGCTCTCGGGAGCTCTCTTTCGGGAGGAGTGGGCCCGGCGCCGATGGATCCGCTGGGGTCAGGGTCGCGGCCCGGCCCCCGATCCGCAGCCCTCGAGCTGGGAGGAAGGCTCGGCCCCCACCGACGCCCAGGCCCGGGAAGCGCTGCTGAAGGTTCTCCAACACGTGCCTTCGGACGGATGGCTGTGGGTGGCGGTCGGCGTGTTGGCCTTCGCCCCGGCCGGCGCCAACCTGTTGTGGCACGGCGGCCAACTGCTCGCGACCTTGTCGGCCACCCCGGAACGAACCGAAACGGCGGTCCACATCCATCGGCACCTGGATGGGCTCGCAAACTCGCTTCGAGAGAGTGCAGTCCTGTGGCTGGTCGCCGGCATCGCGTCGGGCTGGGTGGCTTCTCGGCTGAGGCACCGAGAACGCCAGAGGGTGCGCGCCGTCGCTCTGCTGCAGCGGCTCGGCCTGGAGGTGGGCGCCGAGCCCCTGCCGACGACGGCGCGCCTGGGGCAGCTGGGGCTCGCCCCTGCCACGACGGGTGGACCTCGGGCCGCCGGGGTGTGGCTGACCTCGGTCACCCTGGCCGGGGCCCTGTTGTGGAACGGCGCCGAACTTCGGGACAGCAACCGCACGCCCGCGTGGAAGGCCCTGTGGCCACAGCCCTCGGTCGGGGCGCCGCCGGCCGTGCGCCTGGCCCGGCATGGGGGTGGCTCGTGGGACGACCTGGTCGGCCATCAACTGGTGATGACCGAAGACGAAGTCCGATGGGAGGACGCGCTGCTGTTCGACTGGAGCGAACCCGGGGAAGTCGAAGACGCGCAATCGGGCGAAACCGAACTCTCGGAGCCCGTTCTGTGGGTCGACCGGCGCCTGGATGCTCCGCAGGTTCGCCGCGGACTGGAGCGGGTTCGAGACGTGGTGGGCATGAGCGAATTCCGCTGGGTGGTCGAGCGCGAGTTTCCCGACCGCCTGCGCTTGGCTCGGATCCGGGTTCGCATTCGTAACCATCACGAAGGACCGGTCGTCACCTTGAACGATGCGGGCGCGCTGGTGGAGGGACGGCAGTTCTCCAACTGGATCGACCCGGGTCTTCGGTCCGCCATCCATTCGGGGTCGGTGGCATTTCGACTCGACACGGAAGCTTCGATTCAATCGATGGTTGCATTCATGGCCGGGCTGGACGACCCATGCGACCGGCCGTGCGGTCTTCCGGGTCGGGGTCTGGAATTCGTGTGGCTTCCGCCAACCCGCGAAGCGGATGAGCCCTGACGGCCCGCGGCGGGCCGCCGCAGTTCCACTCAGTCGAGCAAGGCCCAGTCGGTCAAGATGTCGGGCCCGTCATGCGTCACCAGCACGGTGTGCTCGAACTGAGCGCTCAGCTTTCCGTCCACCGTTCGGACGGTCCACCGATCGACCGGATCGAGAACCGTCTCCGGCGAGCCCAGATTGATCATCGGTTCGACGGTGAAGATCATCCCTGGGATCAGCCGCGGGTTCGGCCCCTTTGCCCGATAGTGGGACACCTGAGGAGGTTCGTGGAACCGGCGCCCGATGCCGTGACCCACATACTCCTTGACCACCCCGTACCCGAAGCTTTCGGCGTAGTCCTGGATCGCGGCGCCGATGTCCCGAATCCTCCCCCACGGCTTGATCGATCGAATGCCGCGAAGCATCGCCTCCTCGGTCACCTCGACGAGTTGCTGCACTTCGGGAGCGACCGCTCCGACGATGAACGTCCGGGATGTATCCCCGTGAAAACCGTCGAGGATGCTCGTGACATCGATATTGACGATGTCGCCCTCGCACAGGACTTCATCCGAAGACGGAATTCCGTGGCAGATCACGTCGTTGATCGACGTACACACAGACTTCGGAAAGGGCGGAATGCCGCGGGCCGGATCCGCCCCGTAGTGCAGCGGTGCCGGCACCGCCCCTTGCTCGATGGTGAAGTCGTGGACAAACTGGTTGATCTCTTCGGTGGTCACTCCTGGTTTGACCATCTCGCTGGCCAGCTTCAGCGTCTTTGCCGCGAGTTTGCAGGCGGCCCGCATGCTGTCGATCTCTTGCGGGCTCTTGATGTGAATGTGTGCGTCCACGGGCTCCAACCATGAGGCTTTGTGGTGCCGGTGTCACGCGGGACCCGCCGCAGCGCCAGGGCCGGCCTGGCCCCCGCGAGCGCGCTGCCGTAGATTGACGTCGTGAGGGGTGATTCGCCGGGACCTGGGCGGGCTTCGAGCCCACCGAAACGGGCCGAGTCGGAGACGGCCGCCACGCAGGTGGCATCGGCCGAGGAAGAGGAGACCCAGATCGGCGAACCCCGGCTGGCCGGCTCGGGATCGCCTGCCCCAACCCACAAAAAATCTCGCTCTGCTCGAACGACGCCCCCACCTCGACCGGGTTGGCGACCGCGGGTGCCACAAAAGGCCGGATCCACGCCACGGGCCGAAGAGCCCGAGACCCTGGGCCGACCGAGCCCCACGCTTCCTCCGCCGAGTCCGAACCGCCCATCCCCGCCCGAACCCATCCGGCAGGTGCGGGTGCGAACCGACATTGTCGGAAGCGGCACCAAAGCCGCGGCAGCCGAGATCCGCGAGCAGTACGTGCGGGCGCGCGCCTCCCTCTGTCGCGGCACGGAACTTCCATCCGTGAGAATGGCCGCGCCCCTGCTGGAGCCCGCGACGTTTTCGATGGTGCAGGACGTGCTCGCAGGAGCCCTCGATCCGCCGGGCATCTCGGGCGCCCGCTCGAAAAAGCGCGCCCTGGAGCGACTGGTCCACGATCGTTCGTTCGAAACGATACCTGCGCCCGACCAAGCCGCTGTGCTCGAGGCCTTGGCCGACTCGGCCTTCGACCTGACGAGCCTGCAGAGCGTCCACGAGCTGGTGGCCAGCCCGGCCGTCGGCCGTTTGAACGGGCCGCTCCGGGAGCGCTTGCTGCAGCTGTTTCGCCAGCTGCCCGACGATCTGCGACCGTGGCTCGCTCGCCTGTGCAGTCGAAGGGCCCGTGGCCGCTTCGCGTTGGAAGACCGGGACCGGGAAGGCACCTCCTTGGTGCAGCATCTGCTCCGGATCGTCACACCGCCGGAGGAGCCGGACGACGGAACCCGAAGCTGGCTGGGCGCCGCCGCCCATCCCGAAAAGCTGGCATTCGAAGCCGGCCCCCGGGGGTGGCTCGGCGTGCTGGAGTTCGCCTGGACCCAGGACCATCCGGCCGAATGGACCCGGCTGCTGGCTGCCCAAGCCCCCACGGTGCCGCTGCCCGACGGACGGGTGGTGGAGGCCCCCCATCGCTTCCCCAACTTGCGGCATTGGATGCTGCAGCTGCCCGCGGCCCTGACCCCGGATTTGGCCCCGTGGACACCCGAACTGTCGGCGGTCCCGGCGTGGCCCATGGCCGATCTGGTCACGGCCTTGTTCGCCGCCCGCTTCGTGCCGCAGATGGAGCCAGCAGTGGACGCACCCGACGATGGAAGGACCCGATTCGCGGTGCTGGCCACCGAAAAGGGGGACCGCCTGTTCGGGTGGCTGGGGCTCCGAGACGCCCGGGTATGCGTGCGGGCCCCCCACGGCAAGAGCGCCAAGCCGGCCGGTGCGAGCCGGGCGGCCCCGGCCCGAGAGGTGGTCGACCCAGAAAAGGGAGTGGACGCGGTGGCACCGGAGACGTTCGCCCAGGCCCTGCGTTTCGCCCTGCTCCCGGCGGACTGAACGGACTCACGCCGGCCCCGAAGCCTTTGACGGCGGGCGTACGGAGGTCCGTTCGTACCACTCCACGGCCACGCCGGCAGCCCACAGCAAGGTCAGATGCAGGGCCCCGTGGGACAGGCCGGCGTGGAGCAGCTCGGCGCCGATCCAGCGGCCCGGCCCGGTCCGGTTGGGGTCCGGCGGTGGGGGGAGCAGACCGGTCGCGACCGCGCCCAGCGCCAGGGCCACGGTCAACAGGGCGGCGATGCTCGCGCCGAGGGAGCCCCGAAGCCCGATGCACCGGTGCCGGCTCTCGGCCACGGCGTCTTTCCAACCCCGTCCCTCGAACACCGCCACCGGCCACCCCAACCCGTACCCCAGCGCCCATGCGAGGCCGGTCCCCGTCCCGACGACGCCGACAGCCCCGCCCCCGACCAGGAGGACCCAGGTGGCGCCCGAGGGCAGCCATCCGCCGGCGAGCCCGGCTGCGAACACCCCCAGCGGAATCCAGGGGGCAGCCAGGGCCATCGCTCCCACACCGGCCAGGCGCAGCGCGATGCCCGCCAGCCGAACCGGTCCGGCCTGCGCAGGCGGTGGTTCGACACCCCGCGCAGCCGGCGGGCCCGTCTCGGACCCCTTCACTTGCCGAAACCAAACGGCCGACACGGCGAAGGCCGACGCCCCTTCGGCCACCCGAGCCAGCGCGAGCCCGAGCAGCCCCGACCAAGGCACCCGGTCCGGAACGCCGGGCCGAGCCTCCGCCTGAAAAAAAGCGTCCGGGTCCAGTCCGATGCCCGCGGCGTAGGGGCCCAAAAAGGCCAGGACCGGCACCACCGCGAGCCAACCGCTGCGGAGCGCGATCGCCCGCACCCGGCGAAGACCGGCCTCCAGCACGCCAAACACCCGATCCACCCCCCGTCCGTCCCCTGGCGGGAGGGCGCGGGCAAGGGCCGGGCGGCAGCCCCAGGGGCGCCCCCAACGGCGCCCCCCGTCGCCGGCGCCGGAGCCAGCCGGGTCCCGCTGAGCCCCGCTTCCGAGGGGCCGCCCCGGCGGCGGGTGGCGTGGCGGCCGGCGCCGAGGCAGGCTCGCAGCCGTGGGGCAGACGGCCCGCATCCGGAATTGGACGCTGGGATTGTGGGTGGCCACCGCCTGCGCTTCCGCAGATCTGCCGCGGCCAGCGGCATCCGCCGGCTGGCGGCCTCCGCCGGCCCGCGCGGACTTCCGTCGACCGGCGGATCCCTCGGTGATGGCCACTTTGGCGGCGTTCCGCGCCGAGGCCTGGCGCGGGCGATCCGGAAATCCGGCGGGCCCGTGGCCTTTGGTGGTCCGCACGGCCTGGCGCCGGCTGCTGCAGCAAGTGGAGCGGGGACTGCAGGTGCCCGTGACCCGGCGCCAGCTGCGGCGGTTTCGAAACGAGATCGAGGCGGAGCTTCACTTCACCCGGCTTCGCTTCGGACCGCCGCCCGACTACGTGGCCGAGCGATGGGCGGCCCTGCGCTCGGGGATCGATC
>DAPKRQ010000315.1:0-12017 GCA_031800475.1 Myxococcales bacterium LLY-WYZ-16_1 | reverse complement strand
GGGCACCGACCCAAACTGAGCGCGTGGAGGACCGATGGCCCAGCAGATCGAAGACTTCGACCCGACCCTGGCGGTGAAACCGCCCCCGGCGGTGCGCCTGGAGGGGCGCCCGTTCGGCGAAATCGCGGTGGCCATGAACCTGGTGACATCCGAGATCCTGGAGCACGCCCTGGGAGCCCAGGCCGAGGACCCGGACGAGCGGATCGGACAGGTGCTGCTCAAAGGGGGCCACCTGACCCCCCTCGACGTGGCCAAGGTCCTGAGCGTGCAGCTCGACATGCCGTTTCTCGAGAAGATCGACATCGACAAGATCCCGGACGAGCTGGTCCAGACCGTGCCCATCGGCTTCGCCAAGCAGCACGCGGTGTTGCCGCTGCAAGAGGTGGGTGACTCGATTCTGGTGGCCATCGACGACCCGCTCGACGCGGACGCCCTGGATGACGTGGCACTCCTGTTGGGACGACGTGTTTCGCCGGTCATCTCTCTTCCCGAGACCATCACCGACGCGATCAACCGGGTTTACGACCGGGCTACCGGGCTGGCCCACGAAGCGGTCCAGCGCCTTCAGACCGACGAAGAATCCGAAGAGGACATCGACGCCATCGACCTCATCGACGAGGCCAGCGGCGACGACGCTCCGATCATTCGGTTCGTGAACGCGCTGCTGCGTGATGCGGTGAAGAGCCGAGCGTCCGACATCCACATCGAGGGCTTCGACCGCCGCGTCGTGGTCCGCAACCGGATCGACGGCATCCTGTACAAAAAGGTCGAGGCTCCAAAGCACGCACAGGCCTCGATCGTCGCGCGGGTCAAGATCATGGCCGGACTCAACATCGCGGAAAAGCGCCTGCCCCAGGACGGCCGAATCCGCCGAAAGATCGCCGGCAAGGACATCGACGTCCGGGTGAGCACCGTGCCTACCGCCCACGGCGAGCGCATCGTGATGCGTATTTTGGACCGGTCGAACACCCTACTTTCGATCGAAGACCTGGGGTTCTCCGAAAAGAACTACCAGGAGTTCTCCGGACTCATTAGCCGGCCTCACGGCATTCTCTTGGTCTCCGGCCCGACCGGCTCGGGCAAGACGACAACCCTCTATGCAGCCCTGAGCAAGATCAACTCCCCCGACATCAACATCCTCACGGTAGAGGATCCGGTCGAGTACCAGCTCCCGGGCGTCGGGCAGATGCAGGTCAACTCCAAGATCGACCTCACGTTCGCCAACGGACTGCGGTCCTTCCTTCGGCAGGACCCGGACGTCATCATGGTCGGTGAGATCCGAGACCGAGAGACCGCGGAGATCGCCATCCAAGCCTCGCTGACCGGCCACCTGGTTCTTTCGACGGTCCACACCAACGACTCCCCCGGCGCGGTCACCCGGCTGGTGGACATGGGCGTCGAACCGTTTTTGGTGTCGTCGACCTTGAGCGGGGTACTCGCCCAACGGCTCGTGCGTAACCTGTGCAACCAGTGCAAGGAGCCCTACGAGCCCACGGCAGACCAGTGCTCGGAGCTCGGCATCAAGCCGCAACCCGGACTGACCTTCTACAAGGAAGTGGGCTGCGCGAATTGCCTCGAGACCGGGTACCGGGGCCGTTCGGGCATCTACGAACTCTTGACCATCGACGACGAGGTCCGGCGCCTGATCCTGAAGAACGTCGATGCCGGCACGATCAAAAGATACGCCGTGAGCAGCGGCATGCGCACCCTGTTGATGGACGGGGCGCGCAAGGCTTTGTCCGGACAAACCACTCCCGAAGAGGTCCTGCGGGTCGCGAAGGACGAGGAAGTCGTCGTCGAATGAAGCGAAGGAGCGTCTGAAAGATGCCGGTCTATGCGTACAAAGGCCTGAACACCTCCGGTCGCGAGGTCAAAGGTATGCTCGACGCCGAGTCGCCGAAGATGCTGCGAAGCCAGCTGCGGCGAAGCGGGATCCGGATCATCGAGCACCGCGAAGAGTCCGCCACGCCGGAATCCACGTCCGCCGGCGCCGGACTCCAGACCCAAATCGACCTCAAGAAGTATCTGGACCGAAAGCCCAGCGTCGGGGAGTTGGCCCTGGTTACCCGCCAGCTGTCCACCCTGCTCCGGTCCGGGATCACGCTCATCGACGCGCTCACTGCCATCGGCGATCAGGTCGAGTCCGAGAAGATGAAGCGGGTGTTCGGCTCGGTAAAAGCCGACGTCAACGAGGGTCTGTCTCTCGCCGACTCGATGCAGAAGCACGACGAGATCTTCAACCACCTGTACGTCAGCATGGTCCGAGCGGGCGAGGCATCCGGCGCCCTCGACAAAGTGCTCGCTCGCCTCGCGGATTTCACCGAGGCCCAAGCGCGGCTTCGTTCCAAGATTCAGAGCGCGATGCTCTACCCCCTGATCATGCTCGGAGTGGGCTCCCTGATCATGTTGATCCTCTTCATCGTGGTCATCCCCCGCATCACGAAGATTTTCGAGCAAGTAAAGGCGGAGCTGCCTCTGCAGACGAAGCTTCTGATCTTCATCGCCGACACCTTGAAGAACTACTACTTCATCTTGTTCCCGCTCCTCGGTGTTCTGGTGTGGGTCTTCTTGCGATGGAAGAAGTCTCCGAAGGGCAAGCCGAGATGGGACCGGTTTACCCTGGTGGCGCCGGTTTTCGGGCCGGTCGTGCGTTTGGTGGCGATTTCTCGGTTTTCTCGAACCCTGGCCACACTCCTTCGCTCCGGGGTACCGGTGCTGAATGCTTTGGACATCACCAAGGATGTCTTGGACAACGAGCGGCTGTCGTCGGTGGTGGGTGAGGCCCGCGAGGCGATTCGCGAAGGAGAGTCCATCGCCACGCCGCTCAAACGATCGGGCGAGTTTCCTCCGATCGTGGTGCACATGGTTTCCACCGGCGAAAAGTCCGGTCAGCTCGAGGAAATGCTCGAACACGTGGCCGACAACTACGACTTTCAGGTCGACCAGCGGGTCGAAAAGCTCACCACCCTGATCGAGCCGATCATGATCGTCGGCATGGGTGTGGCCGTGGCTTTCATCGTCTTCTCGGTCCTGCTGCCGATCCTTCAGATCTCTCAACACGTTCGCTGAACGGAGGAACTCATCGACATGCAAGCCATCGAACTTCGACAAACCCATCGACGCCGCAAGGGCCGCAAGAGTCGGCGCGGCCTGACTCTGATCGAAATCCTGGTGGTGGTGACGATCCTCGGCATCATCGCCGGAATCGTCGGCATCGCCGTCGTCGGGCAGCTGTCCGAGGCCCGTCGCGACAGCGCCCAGGTGCAGATCAAGCAGATCTCGGATGCGCTCGAGCTGTACAAAGTCAAGGTCAAGAAGTTTCCCAGCACGTCCGAAGGACTGCAGGCTCTGACCAATCCGCCGGGAGGGCGCAAGCCGATCATGGATACGATCCCGGACGATCCCTTCGGCAACCCGTACATCTACGTCTATCCGGGGACTCAGAACCAGGGCGGCTTCGACCTGTCTTCCAAAGGGGAGGACGGCGTCGCCGGAACCGAAGACGACATCACGAACTGGGGCAAGTGATTCGAACGAGGCCAAATCGTCGGGGCTTGACCCTGATCGAGCTCATGATCGGCTTGGCCATCGCCGCCATGGTGGCGGCGATCAGCGTCGGAGCGGTCAACTCGATCACCGACGCCAACCTGCGCTCGGCCGCGGTCGAACTGACCGGAGCGGTCAAGTACAGCTACGATCGGGCGATCATGCAGAATCGAATCCAGCGACTGGCGATGGACATCGATTCTGGCACGTGGTGGCTGGAATATACGGAGGATGTCTTTCGACTGACGGAAGAGCGAACCGAAGGCAGCAGCGGAGTACAGCGTGACGACGACGGCAACCTCGACCTCCAGGAGCGCCGTGAAGAGCTGTGGCGAGACCTGAACATCGACGAGCGGACGGACCGAGAGGTGAGAAAAGCCCTGGAAGGGGGGCTTGCTTCGAACTTTCAGCTCGACGACGGCGAGGCTCGACGCGAGCTTCCCGGCGGTGTTCGCTTCAGTCGAGTCTGGACCGGCCACCAGGAAGAGCCCTTCGAAGAAGGTGTCGCTTTCCTGCACTTCTTCAAAGGGGGATGGACCGAGCCCGCTCGAATCGAACTCGAGGACGAAGACGGTGACGTCATCACCTTGAAGGTGGCGCCTCTCACCGGCCGAATTCGCACGTACCACCGGAAGATGGAAGCGCCCGAGATCGAAGAATGGGACGGCTTCGAGGACGGAGACGAAACATGATGCGGCGCGGCTTCAGCTTGCTCGAAATCATGGTTGCCATGTCGATCCTGGCTCTTTCGTTGACGGTGATCGCCGGGATCAATGCAAACAGCTTCGACTCGTCGAACTACGCTCGAGGCCTGACGGTAGCGACGCTGCTCGCGAGGTCCAAGATGCTCGACATCGAGCTCGAGCTCCAAGACGACGGATTCAGTCAAGGCGAACGCGACATGGACGGAGACTTTTCGGACGAAGGCTACGACGAAGTGGAGTGGGAAGCGGTGGTCCGGCCCATCGACGTCGACGTGTCGAAGCTGGTCCGGCAGTTCTTTGGGGGCGAGCTAAACGCCGAGAACCTCCCGGATCAGATGCAGGCGTTCATGGGCGCTTCTCGAGGGATCGACCCGAGCGAACTCGAAGACGAGGCAGTTCCGGCCGATCGGGTGCGGGAGATGCTCGGTGGCAACCAGCTGGAGCTGGTCTTCCGCCAGGTCAGCGAGACCCTCGAGGACGCGATCCGGGAGATCGTGCTCGACGTGAGGTGGGGTCCCGAAGGCGACCGGGAATCGATCCGCTTCGTCCAGTACATCACCACCACCGGCCGCATCGCGGCGCCGTCCGGTCGGACCGGGAATCGTTCTCCCAGCACGGTGGTTCCACAGAACGTGCCGGGTCAGGGCCAGAACCCCGCCGCCCAACCGGTCCCTTCGCCATTCGGAAACTGAATGTCCGAGGGAGGAATCAGCATGCGGACCCGCAGCCCAAACAGAGCCTCGCGACGCGGCTTGACCCTGATCGAGATCGCGCTGGCGGTGGGAATGCTCGCATTGATGGCGACCCTGACCTGGGGCTCTTTGGCCCGGAGTTTCGACGCCTTCGATACGGTCACGCGGATCGATCGACGCTACCACGAGATCCGGGTGGCCATGAACCGAATGGCCCGGGAGCTCTCGATGGCGTTCTTGACCAGCAGGGCTCGCCACCTGGGTCCCGAACGCGTGGCCGAAACCCTGTTCCGGGCCGAAGCGGGGGCCCAGTTCTACGAGATCCACTTCACGACTTTCGCCCACGACATGCTGCGAGCGAACGCCAAGGAATCGGACCAGTGTGAGATCGCCTACTTCGGACGCTCCGATCCGGAGAAGAAGGGCGTGATGAACCTGGTGCGGCGGGAGGATCCGCGTCTCGACCGAGAGCCCGACGAAGGGGGGCGGGAGTACGTGCTGGCTGAGAACATCACCTCGTTTCAAATGAGATTTTGGAACGAGCGAAAGCAGGACTGGTCCGACGAGTGGGACACGGAGAGTCCCGATTTCGCCGGCTTCCTGCCTTCGGTCGTCGAGATCCGCATGACCACCGAAGACGAGGCCGGCGAGGAGCTCGAGTTCGTGACCAAGACCCGGATCAACCTGACCCGGGAGTTGGGGAGAATCTGAAGTGCAGGCGCGTCCCTCCCCTTCTCGAGTCCGAGCCTGCGGCCGCCGGCGCCGGCGAGACCCCGGACAACGGGGTCTGGCTCTGATCATGGTGTTGGTAATCACCACGATCATGGGTGCGGTCTCGGCCGACCTAGAGAACAGCGCCCAGGTCAACCTGAAGGCCGCCGCCAACGCCCGAGATCAGTTGCAAGCCCACTTTCACGCGCGGAGCGCCCTCGAGATCGAGATGTTCGTGCTGCGCTTTCAAGCTCAGGTGCAACGAACCCTGGGCCAGTTCATTCCGATCCCTTTGTTCGAGCTGTCGAACATGATCGTGTCGTCGGATACGCTGCAGACCATCTTCTTGGACGAAGACGAACGAAGAAAGGCGCTAGAAGAGGCCTCCGAGAATCTCCTGGACTTTTCGGACGACCCCTTCGGCGACTTCACCGGTCGTTTTTGGATCGAGGAGGTGGTCGACGAAAATCGCAAGATCAACGTCAACAACCAGCAGGGGATCGGATGCCAAAACTTCACTCACCTGATGCTCGGCGCCCTCTTCGACGATCCGAAGTACGACGTGCTGTTCGAAAGCCTCGGAGAAAGCCGAGATCCGGTCCGAAACCGGGTCGAGATCATCGCGAACATCACGGACTGGACGGACGCGAACAACACCATCGACCCGGTCTGCATGGTGACCGGCGACCAGAATGCGGGCAGCTCCGACGAAGAGGCTCGATATCGAGATCTGCCGTACCGGGCTCGCTACGAGCCCAAGAACGGCATGCTCAACAGCCTGGCCGAGCTTCGGATGGTGCCGCGCGTCAACGATGCGTTCATGCAGCTGTTCGGCCCGTACCTCACGGTTTGGGGCTCCGGGACTTCGGGGATCTCGATGCGTACCGCGCAGCCGGTGATGTACCAAGCGGTGATCCGAGCGGTGATGACCCGGCCGTGGGTGCCTGGAGACCTGGAGCGCTTTCGGGAATTCATGAATGAAAAGGCGCTGCTCACGGCGATGCCGGGAGCGAATTTGAGCCCGCAGATCATGAAGAGCCTGCTGGCGCAGGTTGGCTTTCCGATAGACGAAGCCCGCTTCGACGAGCTCGTGCAACGTCAAGTTCTGAGGTTCGAGGACGTATCGGGAGTCTATCGGATCACGGCCATGGGTCAGGTCGAAGATGCGACGGCGAAACTCACCGTGGTCTGGCGGGACGACGGCTCGACCGGCGAAATCTACTACTGGCGGGAGGACTGACTCATGCCGCAGCGAATCGTGGGCGTCGACGTGGGGTCCTGGTCGGTCAAGGCCGTGGTCGTGGAATCATCGTTTCGAACCTTCAAGGTGGTCGGGGCCAAAGAGGTTCCTCTACCCCCTCCCGACCCGGAGCTGGACGAAGAAGAACGGGAGCGGGCCCGGGCGCAGGCCGCTTTGGACACCATCGCCGACGATGCGGAGTTGAAGGCCGACCTGATGGTGGCGGCGGTGCCGGGAAACGCGGCGGCCACCCGATGGATCACCTTGCCGTTCGCGGACCCGCGCAAGGTGGATCAGGTGATCGAAGGCGAACTCGCCGACATGCTCCCGTTCGACATCGAAGACGCGGTCATGGACCACTTGATCGTGCGAAAGACCGCGTCGAGCTCCACGACCATGACGGCGGCGGTCCCGGTCGATCGCCTGCGCGAAGTCCTGTCTTTGTTCCGGGATACCGGGCTCGAACCGCGCTTCATGCCGTTGGACGTATTCCAGATGTCGGTGTTGCACGGACACTACCTGACCGAGGACGGCACTGCCCCCGAGCTTCCTCAACAGCCGGCCGAGGAAGCCCAGACCTTCATTCAGCCCACGGTCGAAGGGCCTCCTCCGGCCCGGTTGATCGTGGACGTGGGTCACCGCCGAACCACCGTCACGGTGGTCAACGAAGACGGCATCCACAACACCCGCGTCCTGCGGACTGGCGGCGCGGATCTGACCGCGGCCATCGCCGCCGAATTCCAGGTCTCCTGGGAAGAAGCCGAGACCGGAAAGCACGAGCAAGGCTTCGTGGCTTCGTCGCGTCATCCGGCACCGGATGATGATCACCAGCGCATCTCCGACGCGATTCAGCGCGGCGCCCGCACCCTGCTCCAGGAACTCCGGAGAACGCTGCAGATCTTGCGAAAAGAACGGATCGTGACCCCCGAGCGACTGGATCTTCTCGGCGGCGGCTCCATGGTCCGGAACTTTGCCCATTTCCTGGCCGACCAACTGAACCTGCCGGTTTCGCGCGCTGTCGTGGTCGAGCAGGCGGTGGAGCGCATGGTCGAGCCACCCCGGCGCCCCGCCTTCGCGCTGGCCTTGGCCCTGGCGCTGCGCCAAACCGGAGGCCTCAGTCCCAAGATCGACTTCCGGGTGGGCGAATTCGCATACGCGGGACAGCTCGAGTTCCTCCGGCAGCGCCTGCCGACCATGGTGGCGTCGGTGGGAGCGCTCTTGTTTTTGCTGCTGGTGGGCGTGGCGGTGGAGTACCGGGGCGTGATCCGGCGGGAAGCCCTGGTCGACGCCCAGTTTTGCGCGGTGACCAAGGAGGTCGTGGGTCGCGAAATCTGCGAGCCTCAGCTGGCCATCAGCGTGATGCAGCGTCCGGACAGTGAGCTCGGATCGTTTCAGTTGCCCGAACGCAGTGCCTTCGTCACCGCCGCGGAACTGTCGGACCGGGTTCCCGAAGAGGCAAAGATCCGACTGGAAAGCCTCGAGGTGAACGACAACGTGGCGCGGGTTTCCGGCAGCGCGGACAGCTTCGACTCCGTGGATCAGCTGGTCGGCTCCTACTCGGAGAGCGAGTGCCTGGACGACATCGAGAAGTCGAAGATTTCGAAGAGCTCTCTGGGTGACGGCGTAGACTTTCAGCTCAACATCGAGGTGACCTGCTCGTGAAGTCGTTGATCGACAATCTGATGGCCAGCTTCGAGCGGCTCTCTTCGAGAGAGCAGTCCATGGTGTTGTTCATGGTCTTGGCCGTATTGGTGGCGGCCATCGGTTTTTCCGGATGGGTCATCCGGGCCGATTTGGCCGCACGAAACGAGCGCATCGAGGTGAAGCTCGAAAAGCTGGAGCAAGTGGCTTCGCTCCGAGAAGACTACCAGCGGCGTCTGGCCGAGCAGAACGCCCTAGCTGCCGAAGTAAAGAGCAATTCTCGATTGAGGATCTTGTCCTACCTCGAGGGCCTGTCCGAGGATGCGAACGTGACGCTCGAAAACGCATCCGAGCGGCGGGGCGGCGCCACGGGGTCGGATCGTGTGCGGGAAGAAGCAGCGGTTGTCGAGATCAAGAAGGTGAGCATCGACCGACTGAACGCGTTTTTGCGGGCCATCGAGGACGGAAACCGGCTCGTGAAGGTGCGTGAGCTCGACATCCGCCGAAATTACGAAGACGACAAGATGCTCGACGCGACCGTTCGGGTGGGCACGTTCAAACCGACGGAGGGCGGATGAAGCTCCTGAAGTGGGCCGGCTACGCGGGGCTGTTTCTGCTCAGTCTCGCCCTCGGTCTGTACATGACCTTCCCTTGGAACGCGCTGAAAGATCGCCTGCTGTCGGCAGCCTCGGCCGAAAGCGGATGGCGCATCACCGCGGAGCGAATGCGGCCGAACTGGTTCACGGGCGTCTCGCTGTACGGCTTTTCGGCGGCCCCGCCCAAACCCACTGACGCGCCACCGCTGGAACTCGACCGGATCGATGCCCGGGCCCACGTGCTCGGCTTTCTGACCGGCAGCCGGGGCGTCACCCTGCGCGTTCCCGTGGGCCAGGGGCAGATATGGGCGCAGCTATCCGCCCGAGAGGGCCAGCAGCAGCTGAAGTCGACCATCGAAGACGTGGAGCTCGGGCTGGTTTCGGGTCTGGTGACTCTGACTGGCCTTCCTCTGAGTGGAGTGGTGGACGGTAAGGTCAACTTGACCATCTCGTCCGAGAATCCCGCGGACAGCACCGGATCTCTGGAGCTGACCGGAACGGACCTCGAGCTCGGAGCCGGGGGAAAGATCGGCAACTATCCCATCCCGTCCATGCGGATCGGCAGCCTCGGGTGGTCGATTCCAGTCCAGTCGGGCAAGGCCCAGATTTCGAACCAACAGATCCGCGGAGGCGACGTGGACTTGGACGTGGACGGAAGCATCAGCTTCACCCTGCCGGTGGAGCGCAGCACCATGGACCTCAGTGTCAGCTTCGAGCCTTCCCCGGAATTCCTGCAAAAAGAGCCGCTGCTGAAGGCGCTCCTCAACAACATCCGGCGCGCCCGGGGTCCCGACGGATTTTATACCTACGGCGTGGTGGGAAGCTTTCGAAACGCCAAGACCTTCCCGCGCCCCCGCCGCTAGCCGGGGACCGGCGCCGCCGGCTTCGGTCGCGATGCGCGTGTCGGCTGTTCTCCCGCGGCGCCCTGCTGTAGGTCCGAAGGGTGAAGAAACTGCTGGACCCCGATCTGGACCTGGAGCCCCTTCGAGACCGGACGGTGGCGGTGGTCGGCTTCGGCAACCAGGGTCACGCCCATGCCCTGAACCTGCGAGACAGCGGAATCCAGGTCGCGGTGGGCGCCCGTCCGGGCGGCGCCGGGTGGACCGGTGCAAAAGCCGCCGGGTTTCGGCCCCAGCCCGTCGAAGATGCGGTGCGGGACGCCGACATCGCCATGCTGCTCCTTCCCGACGAAGTGCAGCCCCAAGTGTACCGAACCCAGGTCGAGCCCCGGCTGCGCCAAGGAGCCCTGCTGGCGTTCGGACATGGCTTCGCCCTGCGGTTTCGCACCCTCGAGCCTCGGCCCGACCTGGACGTGGGCCTGGTGGCGCCGGTGGGACCGGGGCACCTGCTGCGCAGCCGCTTCGCCGAAGGGGGCGGGATCCCGGTTGTGATCGCGGTGGACCAGGACCGCTCCGGCCGGAGCTGGGATCTGGTTCGGGCCTACGCCAAGGCCCTCGGCGGGGGCCGGGCCGGGGTCCTCGAGACCACCGTGGCCGACGAATGCGAGACCGATCTGTTCGGTGAGCAGGCCGTGATCGTCGGAGGCGTGGCCGCGCTGATGGAGGCGGGCTTCGATACGCTCCGGAACGCGGGCTACCCCGAGGAACTCGCCTATTTCGAATGCGTGCATCAGATGAAGCTGTTGGTGGACCTGGTCCACGAGCACGGGATCGCGGGCATGCGGGACCGGATCTCCCGCACGGCGCTGTTCGGTGACTTGACCCGCGGTCGCCGGGTGATCGGGCCCGAATCCCGGCGGGCCATGCAGGAGATCCTGGCCGAGATCCGAGACGGCCGCTTCGCCGAGGAATGGGTCCACGCGAAGGCCGAGGCCTGGAAAGCACCGCTGGAGCGGGCCCGGACCCATCCACTGGAGCGGGTGGGCGCCGAGCTTCGCGCGGCCGCCCGAGGCGCTGGCGACGCGAGTCCCGAGACCGACTAGGCCATGTGGGGAGTCGCCCTCGCCCTGGGGTCGGGCCTCGCCTTTTCCGGGCTCGACGCCGTTCGAAAGTCCCTGCTCCAGCGGATCGACCCGTGGGCCCTGCTGTTTTTGCTCTCGCTGGGTCAGGGGACCATGTACGCGCTGTGGACCACGCTGGACGGAGCGGCGTGGGCCGAGATCGATTGGGGTCCGTATCTTCCGGACCTGACCGGTCTCACGGCCCTGCAGATGGCGGCGAACATGCTGTTTTTGCAGGCCCTGAAGCTGGGGGACCTCAGCCGGGTGGTCCCGTTTCTGTCCCTCACCCCGGTTTTGACAGCCTTGGCGGGGCTGGCAGCCCTGGGCGAGTCGCCGGACGGCGCCACCTGGGTCGGAATCGGGTTGGTCACGGCGGGCACGGTGGCAGTGGCCACCGCCCGGGTCGCCCACGGACCGGGCTCGACCTGGCGCTGGCTGCTGCAGTGGGATCGGGCGAGCTTGATGACCCTGGGCGTGGCCACCCTGTGGTCCGCGGCCGCGGCCGTGGACCGGCACGCCCTGTCCATGGTGCCCGCGGCGGTCCACGCGCTGATGCAGTCCGCCACCCTGACGGCGGTCACCGGCGCAGTCCTGCTGTTTCGCAAGGATTGGCCCTCTCCCCGAACGCTGGTGGACCAGGGCCCGGTCCTGGGCGTGGCCATGGGCTTCGGCGCCACGGCCCTGGGTCTGCAGCTGCTGAGCATGGAAGTCCTGTGGGTCAGCCTGGTCGAGACCATCAAGCGGGCGTCCGGGGCCCTGGCCTCCTTGGTGGTCGGTCGCTGGGCCTTCGCCGAACGCATCGGCCTGCGCCACACCGTGGGCGTGATCTTGATCCTGAGCGGCACTGCGTTGGTGCTCCTGTAGCCTTTGGGGGGAGTCCCGCAAGCGACCGCGCCAGGCCGCCGGCCAGGTCGGCCGTGCTTGGAC
>DAPKRQ010000314.1:0-4757 GCA_031800475.1 Myxococcales bacterium LLY-WYZ-16_1 | reverse complement strand
CCCCGCCCCCACCCTGCAGTGGCCAGTGGCTTGGCTCGGATGGGTCGGAGTGGAGCGCTTCGCCCCTTTGGTGGTCGCCTTCGGGATCGCATCCGCCGGCGCGGCGCTCTTTCGTCCCGAAAGCCGCACCTTACGCGCCCTGGCCTTCGTCGGCCTCTTCGAAGTACTCGCGTTAAAATTTTCTTTTGGGAAGATTCACCACTTGATGCACGCTTGGATCTTCGCGAGCTTTCTTTTCATCGGATTGCCTTCGGGCTGGTCTCGCCCCGAGTCGACCTCGCGAAGCGTCCGGCAGGGTGCGCACCTGGTGTTTTCGGCGGCTCAGGTGGCGCTGTGCATGACCTACAGCCTGGCCGGGCTCGGAAAGCTCGTCGGGTCGGCCTACCAAGCCGCAATCGGCGAGGTGACGACCCTTCATCCGTCGGCCTTGGCCCGGCACCTGGCGGATCGGATCTTCCAAACCCACGCCGACTCTTGGGTGGGCCCGTCGTTGATCGAGCATGGCGCCTGGCTGTGGCCCGGAATGCTCCTCACCGTGTACCTGCAACTGTTCGCCCTGTGGGCTGCGTTTCGACCGCGCTTGCACCGGCTGTGGGGGGCCGGGCTCGTGGCCTTTCACGCCACGAGCATCCTGACCTTGACCATCGACTTCAACCCGGCTGTGCCGCTGCTGGCGCTCCTGCTGTTGGCGAGCCCCAGCGCCCCCCGCTTTGGAGGTTGGCGGACCGTGGCCGGCGATCTGCCGATCGTCGGCGCGCTGCTGCGACTCAGGCCGCGCTCTTGGCCTCTTCGATCAGCTTCCTCGCGTCGTCCCGCGACGCGGCCAAAAAGGTCCTGAACCCGAAGCTGGAGGCGGTCTGGTTCCAGCGCTTGGCGCCGAGCTGGGTGAGCGCGCTCTTGGGCAGAACCGTAATCAGGTGCTCGAGCCCGCAGCGGCTGTACTCCGGAAAGATGTCGGTCTCGAACCACCGTTGGTGCTCGTCGGCCAGGACCCCGGTGGCTTCCGACACGTCGACGATCAGGTGCTTGCAGCCCCGCCGCACCTGCTCCACCTGGGCTTGCATGCACGGGCGCAGGTGCTCGTGGCCGGACAGCTTCCTCCAGATGACGCTCATGGTCCGGGTTGAGGGATCATAGGTGGTCTCGACGACGCCGGGGGCGGTGTAGACATCGATCATGCCCGAGGCTTTCGGCCGACCCGAGGCGGACTGAAACCACCGGACCAAGGGTTCACCGAACCGCCACGAACCCGGACGGTTTGGGCCGAGAGCCTTGCGCCGGATCGAGACGCTTCGAGTTCGATCAGGCCCGCAGCGGCGTGTGGGTGCGGCGCGCTTCGACCATCCAAGCGAACAGAAAATCGAAGGCCTCCAAAGCCGTGAGTGCGCCGGCCACGTCGGCGCCCCAGGCGGTGAGCCCGTGATCTCGGATCAAAAAGCCCGACACCTGGGGCGGCTGCCGGCGAAAGTGATCTTCGACGTCTCGGCCGATCTGAGGGACGTCCAGGTGGTTGTCGAACACCGAGACGGCCACCCGAGGCTCGGTCTCCCAGATTCCGAACGCCTTCACGATCTCGAGTGGCGGCAGCTCCAGCCGGTCCGGGCCGCCCTCGACCGGCTCGGTCCACCGACTGGCCAGGGCGCCCGCGACCGTGTGCACGTGAAGGACCGCCCCGGCCGCCGGCACCGAGCGGTACACGGCCAGGTGCAAGGACGTTTCCGCCGAGGGCCGCCCGCCGCCCGGCGTTTCGCGAACCCGACCTGCCAGATCGACCCGCAGGAAGTCTCGTTCCGAAAGACTTCCTTTGCGCACACCGCTGGCCGTGACCCACGCCCCATCGTCGGAGCGAACCGACAGGTTCCCTGCGGTGGCCGGAACCCAGTTGCGACGGTGGAGCTCGGCGCCAGCGTCGATCAGGGGCTGCCAGGGGGGAGTTCCCGGGTCAGGAGGCGGCGGCAAGGGGCTGGACCTCGGTTTGGGTGTAGTGCGGCACCCAACCCTCGGTGCCGGTGAAGTAGCGCACCGCTTTGATCCGGCGCTTTTCGGTCAAGTAGAACCAATGCTCGGCCCCGGCCGGCACGTTGATGTACTCCCCCGCTTCGACGGTCAGGTGCAGCTGGTCGCCGTCCGGCAACACGAAACCGAACACCCCTTCCCCGTCGATCACGTACCGGACCTCGTCGTCGTCGTGGGTGTGGCAGCGGTCGAACTTGGCCAACATGCCGTCGAGGCCTTCGACCTGGGGGTGCAGCACGATCAGGTCCCGACTTTGGTAGCCCGCTTCGGCCTGAAGCCGCTCGAAGTAGCCGTCCAGCTCCCGAAGCACGGCTTCCTTTTCGTCAGCGCTCAAAGCGGGCCGGTCGACGAGCGCCGCCGGCGCCGTGACCGGCCAATGGGCCACCTGCACGGACAGGGGCTTCAGGGCCTTTTGGATCTGTTGCAGGTCGGTGAGGGTGCGACCGTCTCGATATCGAACCTTCGCCATGGGGCCTGGCTTACCACCGAGACCCGGGTGGGGGGTGTGGAAAAAACAGACGGACCCCGTCCCAACCGAGACCGGGAATTTCGCCGACGATGAAATCCGTTGCGACTCAGAAATACGCCCCAATTCGAGAACGGACGAGATCGGGTCAGGTCCCCCGCGCCGGGGTCGAATCGGACACGCATGGCAAGCTCCTGTTCCGCGTTCGTTTGGACATTCTGGCTCCTGGCCCAAACTCCGGCAGCGGCCCCGGACTCCGCCCCACCGTCCGGAGACTTCCGGGACGCGCCTCGGGAAGACCGGACCGATCCGCCGGGCCCGACCCGCGACGTATCGAATCGCTCCGCGGCCGCCATCTGGACCCCCACCCGGGAATCGGGGTGGGCCCTGGCGGTGGAGGGCGGCACCCAATTCCCGCTGCTCGTGGGCGGTCGCCTGGAGCTGGAACTCCCGGGGCGGGTCCGGATCGGGGGCGAGCTCGGGATGGCCCCGGACGCGTACTTCGACCTGATCGAAGAAGTGGCCACCGTGGCCGGCGTCGACCCGGCGGAAGCTGCCACGGTCCGGCGGGCCACCGACGAAGCCTGGAGCGCCCGGGCCTTGGTGAGCTGGGCCCCCTTCGGCCGAAGTTTCTACCTGGCCGGTGGCTACAGCTACACCGAGTTCTCGGGCTCCATGACCGGCGACCAGTTGCTCGACGAGCTGTCCATGGACTTTGCCGACCCGTTCCGGGCGTCGGCCACCATGCAATCGCAGATGCACGGAGTCTTGGGAGAGCTCGGTTTTCGCTTTTTCGTGGACCGGTTCACCGTCCGCGTCTCGGCCGGGGTGAGCGCCACCTTGGCGGCCGAGTCCCGGGTGACCACCCGCTCCGACAGCGAGACCGCAGACGAAGCCTTCGAATCGGAAATCGCCCGCTGGAGCCGACAGGCCGAGTCGGAGATGGAAGGGTGGCTCGAGCAGTACGGCATCGTGCCCTCGGTCGGGCTGGGCATCGGCTACCGACTTCCGTTGTGAGCTGCCGCGAAAGCGGGGTTGGCCAGTCCCGGACTCGAACCAGGGACACGCGGATTTTCAGTCCACTGCTCTACCAACTGAGCTAACTGGCCTTCGGAGCCCGGCGTCATAGCGCCGGCCGACGGTTTTGCCAAGCCCCTGCACGTCGTTGAGCCATCGATCGCGCCGAACCCTCGACCCCCTGCCACTTTCTCGGGATCCGCCACCGCGGTACGACACGCCGCGGGCGAGGCGCCGGCGCCGACATCCGACGGGCCTCGGCAAGCGGGCGCCCGGCGGATGTGCACCCGGTCCGAAGCCCCCGGAGTCTGAAGTTCGGTGTCGGCCGTGCTCTTCGCCCTTTGGATCGCTTCGCTCCCGCCGCCAGACGGGGAAGACGCCGACGTGCCCCTGTCGGACGCGGAGCTGCGGCTGCTGGAGCGTCTGCTCGAGCCCCTGCCGTGGGAGCCGCCAGGACCCGACGGGCGACCCGTTCCGCCGGTCCGGCTGCAAGAGCCCGTGGCTCCCACCGCCGCAGCCGCCCTCGATGAGCTTCCGGTTCCCTCTTTGGTGCCGGCCTTCGATCCCCGGCGCCGGACGCTGTTCTTGGGCCCGGTCCCCATCGACCCGGCCATCGGCGGTTGGCTGGCCCTTCACCCGGATCTCCTGGACGGGCTTCACCTGCGGCGCGATTCGGCCTTCGCCAGCGCCACCGACCGGGAGGGCTTGCGCCTGAACCTGGGCGCGCCGCCGGCCTCGGGCGCCCGAACGCGATGGGCCACCACGGCCCGGACCGCGGACCGAAGCGCCGGGCTCCTCGGTCGGGGCGCCGGGGCCGCGGGCCCTTGGTTCGGCCACGTGGGGGCGCTCGGCGAGGCCGCCGAGGCGGTGCGCGGGCCACGAGGAGACCGGCCGGACCGCCGGGGGCATCGGGTACAGGCCGTGGCCACCACAGGCCTCGGCAGCCGGACCGGTCCCCGGGTGGAGGGCGTCGGGGCCTACACCCGAAACTGGGACGGGGACCAGCCCACAGAGCGGTTCCTGGTCGGCGTGCGAACGCGGCTGCCCGCAGGCGCTTGGACTTTGGACGCGGCCGGGTCGGTGCAGGGCGACCGGGGTTCCGGACCCGACCGAACCGCCGGGATCGGGTTCGGACGGCTGTCTTGCCGCCTGTTCCCGGCTGGACAGGCCTTCGCCGAAGGCCTGGCGGGGGTGGGACGGATCGAGGCGGGCGCCGGGCTCCGGCTTCGATCCGGGGCATGGCGCCTGTCGGGGGCGG
>DAPKRQ010000313.1:0-20644 GCA_031800475.1 Myxococcales bacterium LLY-WYZ-16_1 | reverse complement strand
GCCACCACCAAGGTGAACGTCAGGCCCGACACCGCCGCCGCCAAAGCCGCTCCGACCATCACCGCTCCCGCGCCCAGGCCCAGGGCCACCGCCAAGGCCCATGACGCGAGCTTCGGACCCTCGTCGACGCGAAAGCCAGCTTGCTCGATGGACTCGAGAACCTCACGGGTGCGCTCGGGAGGCTCGACCCGCACCCAGATCGACGTAACGGGCGACTCCGTATCGAAGGCACCGTCCCATCGATCGACCACGGCTTGCGGCACCGTGATGCCCCCGAGGCTCGCCCGCTGCGAAAGGCCCACCACCTCGGCAACCTCGCGCACCAAGGGCCGGCCGGTGGAGCCCTCGGTGGCCGAGCGCCCGAGCAGGATCTCGAACTGCAGGCCCTTCACAGCCTCCGGGGACAACCCGGGCTTTTCGATGGCGGGGGCCACCGTCTGGTTGTACAGGGCGAGCAGCCGGGGCGAGATCAGTGCCGGTACCCGATCTTCGATCTTTTTGAACGATTGAAAATCCGAGCCGAGCTCTTCGCGCACCAGCTCCGGCGGGACCCCGACGGCGAACAGATCCGTGTGGACCCGACGGCCGAGCACCGCTTCGCCCCCGTACGCCCGCATGGGCACATCGGAGGAGGTCACCGGATGCGCTTCGACCACCCCCTCGATCGAACGGATCCGGTCCACCGCGGCCCGGTCGAGCCGGGACCCCAGCCCACCGAACGAGAGGATCCCCACGTCGACCCGGCGGCCGCTCACTTCGAAGACCCCTACCGGCAAGCGCGGGAGCAGCGGCTCGATCGTCCCGCGGTACACGCCGAAGGCGAGGCCCGCGCCCGCCGTCAGGACGGCGACGCACAGAGCAACCGCCCCCGCCACGCCGACCGCCCGCCGCCGCTGGCGCCGAAGGTCGGCGCGCAGCATCGGTCCGATCACGACTCGAGCTCCTTCGAAACGACTTCATCCCGAGGCCGAAGTCGACCCTCGTCGAGCAGCCAGGTCTGGTCCGACCGATCGGCCACGTGGGGATCGTGGGTCACCATCACGATGGTCAGTTCGGGCCGGTCGGTGCGGAGCGCCTCGAACCGATCGAGCACTTGGGCCGCCGTGTCGTCATCCAGGTTGCCGGTAGGCTCGTCGGCCAGGAGCAGGCGCGGACCGTGCACGAGGGCCCGGGCCACGGCCACCCGCTGGCGCTCTCCGCCGGAAAGCCCCCGGACTTTGGCCTCGAGTCGAGACCCGAGCCCCACCTGCTCCACGACCCGGCGAACCGCCGCTTCCGGCTCGGGGGCTTTCGAAAACCAAAGGGGTACCTGAACGTTCTCTCGAACGGAAAGGTCTTCCAGGAGATGGAAAGACTGGAACACGAAACCCACGTCGGCACGGCGCATCTCGGTGCGGGCGTCGTCGCCGGCGAGACCCAAGTCCCGGCCCAGCACGTGAACCCGACCCTCGAAGCCGCCGTCCAGGCCCCCCAAGATCGACAACAGGGTGGTCTTTCCACCGCCGCTGGGTCCGAAGATCGAGATCCAGCGGCCCGCATCCACTTCCAAATCCACACCCTGCAGCAGGGGAGCTCCGTCGGGGCGTCGGCGAACCAGATTCCGGATCGAAATGGCCGGCTCGGTCACGGGGCCGAGCTCTCCGCCGGATCGAGCGTCAGGCGCGCATCGAACTTCAGGCCCATGCTCGACGTGTCCACCCGGACGGTGGCCGCTTCCAACGCCGTCAGCGCATCGAGCCCCCGAGCCCACAGCGCCCGAAAGACCAGGGGCAGCCTGGCCCCCGGAAAAGTCCGAAGCACCGCCTCGAGCTCGTCGAATCGAAGCTCCAAATGAAAGAGGCCCGGGTCCATGCGGGCATCGGGAAGCTCGGCCAGCACCCGGTCCAGCACGGCGTCTTCGTTGGCCAAGAGCACGGCGTCCTCGAGCTCCACGCCGGTCACCAGATGGACCCCCTCTTTCGACACCCACCGGGATGCGGCCCGGTCGCGGATCGTCACGTCCTGCACGTCGATCTGCTGCGATGTCTTCATCCGGTCCTGCAACTTGCCGAGCTCCAAGTCCGCACCCGAGTCCTTGCCCGCCACGAACAAGGTCCACAGGTGGGCCAGCGGGTTTCCGACCAGAGCTTTGAATGGAACCTCTCTCAGGTCGCCGCCACCGACGGCCAGACCGAAGTGACCGCTCAAGTCGTCGACCAGGGGCTCGGGGTCGATGAAGAGCCGGCCTTCCTCGCGGGCCTGGTCCACCGCTCGGGCGGTCGGGCTGCCCGGCGGGACCAGCGCTGCGTACAGCCGCCGGGGCGCCATGGCCGCCTGCAAAACCAGGAAAGGCCCGGCCTGGTTCACCGCCTCCACCGCCGGCGGAGCTTCGCCCTTCACGCCGAGACCGCCGAAACGCTCGAGCAGATCTCCTTCGAGCTTCCACAGACCATCCATCCCGGCTCCCCGCTCGGTGAAGCGACCGTCCAGGGTCAGGGTACCCAGGTCTTCGGCCAGCTCGGTCAGCCGGTCGACGTCGATTCGACCGGGATCGGGCAAAGCGTCGACCGCGCGCCGAAGCTCTCGGGGATCCGGGGTGACAACCATCCGAACGGGCGCATCGGACTCGAGTTCGGGCGTGGCGGCCCGAGCTTCGGGCAGGCTGCGGGCGGCCTTCACGAGCTCCGAGGCGCCCGGTCCCACGCCGAGCAACACCACCGACGCATGGCGGGCCAAGGCGGCAGCTTCGACCACGTCCGGTCCGAAGCTTCGGTCGAAACGAAAGATGCCGTCCGACGCCTCGGGGGGCTTTCCGAACCGTCGCTCGAGTTGCTCCGAAATCAGGTCGAAGAGCCTTTTCGGTCGGCCGGCGGGAATGCTCACCAGCAGCCGGTCGGGCTCGAGCCCCCAGGCGACCTGTCCGTCCACGTCGAGGCCTGCATCCCGCAGACTCTCTTCGGAGGTGGGGTCGAATCCCAAAGCCAGCCGCATTTCATCGGACAGCCGGGCCACTTGGTCGGGCGTCAGGACCTTGCCGATCAAAGGGTCGAACCGACGCCGGGCCTGCAGTGCCGTGTCCACCCGGGCCCGGACTTTGACCGCAAATGCGCGGTCGACCCAGCGGGTTGCGGGCGCGGTGTCGCCAGGGGTTCCGGGACAGCCGTTGCAGCCCGTCCATGCCAGGATCCCCACCCACGCCAGCCAACGCATGCGGGGCCCCTAGCAGCGCCCGGAAGCCAAGGTCAACGACGGGCCCCGGGCTTGCGGACGCCGCCCATCGTTGGGAAGGATCGCCGCCGTGGCCACCACCGACGACCGGGAGACCCGGGTCCTGGGGGACCGTTCCCTGGGGGCCGTGGACGGCGTCCTGATGCTCCGGGTGTTGAACGGGGAGCTGAAGGGGGCCGAATCGGTGCTGGCCGGCGACACCCCCTTCACCGTCGGGGCCGGTTTCGACACGACGTTGCGCTTGCCGGACCCGGCGGTGTCCCGGCGCCACCTGGAGCTGACCAACCGAGGTGGGTTCGTGACGGCCCGGGACCTGGGCTCCACCAACGGCAGCTTCTACGAGGGAACCCGCTTCGACAGCCTGGACCTGGGACCGGGGGCCGTCTTTCGGGTCGGACAGACGGAGCTTCAGCTCGTGGCTCCCGAACGAGCCGACCCGATCCCGCCGGCAGAGGACACGTCGTTTGGAAAGCTCTTGGGCAAGAGCCGGCGCATGCGCGAGATCTTCGCGCTGCTGGAGCGGGCGAGCCGGACCGACGCCACGGTGCTGATCACCGGCGAGACCGGAACCGGAAAAGAAGTGGTGGCCGAATCCGTCCACCAGGCATCGCCCCGGCGAGAGGGTCCATTCGTGGTGGTGGACTGCGCTTCGATTCCCGCCAACCTGATCGAGAGCGAGCTGTTTGGTCACGTGAAGGGCGCCTACACCAACGCGCTCACCGATCGGACGGGTGCGTTCGAATCGGCTCACGGTGGAACGATATTTTTGGACGAGCTCGGAGAGCTTCCAGCGGGCCTGCAACCGCGCTTGCTTCGGGTCCTGGAAAGCCGGCAGATCAAGCGCGTTGGATCCAATCGATTCATTCCACTGGATGTACGTGTCGTGGCAGCAACCAACCGATCACTGGAAGACGAGGTCCGGGCTCGGCGCTTTCGCAGCGACCTCTACTACCGGCTGGCGGTGGTCAAGGTGGCCCTTCCCGCGCTGCGCGAGCGTCGGGAGGACATCCCGCTGTTGGCGCAGGCCTTCCTGGAGCGTCACCCAGGCCGGCAGATGCGGCTCGAGCCCGAGGTGGTGGCCGCCCTGACCTCCTACGACTGGCCGGGGAATGTCCGCGAGCTGAGAAACGTGATCGACCAAGCGGCCTCGCTCACCCGCGAGGGCCTGGACCTGGCCTTGCGGCTCCGCGGCAGCCCCAGCGACGAGCCCGCCCCGTCCGAAGCGGCCGTCGACGTGGGCTCGGTGCTGGACCTTCCGTACAAAGAGGCTCGGCGGCTGGCGTTGGAACAATTCGAAGCGGCCTACGCCGAACACGTGGTGGCCCGCGCCGGCGGCAACGTGACGAAAGCGGCGGAGCAGGCTCAGATCCACCGAAACGTGCTCCACCGGATCCTGTCTCGGTCCCGAAACTCGAACCCCTCCCGCTGAACGGCAGCGGACCGACGGTGCCGGCCGGCCGACCGGACCCCGCGGTACCCGGTCCGACCAGAGGGCGAAACGGACCGATCAGATCCAGCCGTACAGCAGCTGGATCGCGGTGCGAAACACCGGCCCCCAAAGGTACGGAAACACCTTCCAGGCCACCAAGATGCCGACGAGGGCGAACATGGGCTCTCGACCCCACTGCGACCACTTTCGCGCCAGGTCGTCGCTCAAGAAGAGTCCGACAACCGAGTGCCCATCCAAGGGCGGCACGGGCAAAAGATTGAACGTCCCGAGCACCAGGTTGAGTGTGAAGGTCACGCTCAAAAACGAAGTGATCGCATCGGCGGAGCCGGACGCGCCGACCACCAAACGATGGGTGTCGAGGCCGTTGGGCAGGGCGAACCACCCGGCCTGAAGACCGGCGAACATGACTCCGCCCGCGACGGCGGCCAGCAGGTAGTTGGCGGCGGGCCCGGCCGCAGCCATTCCGGCAGCCCGCTTCGGATGGCGCCCGGCCCAGTGGGGATCGTAGGGCGCGCTGGCCCATCCGAGCATCCAACCGCCGCCGTTGAGAAAATAGGTCAGGATCGGCACGACGAGGGTGCCGAAGGGCTCTCGGCGCACATGGGGCCCCGGGTGCAGGGTCACTTGCCCCGCCTCATGGGCGGTTCGGTCTCCGCCCCACATGGCCGCCCAGGCGTGGGCGGCTTCGTGAAAGGTCAGCGACATCAAGAATGCCACCAGCCACATGGGCAACATGCCCCAGAGGTTCGGATCCATTCGGCTTCGCTCCGGACGGCGCCGGGTAGGCCCGGACCGCTCCAGCCGTTATCATGCCCCACATGGAGTCGGGCGACATCTCAGAAGGGGCGTCCGGGCCGTGGAACGCGCCGGGGTGGCTGTCGCTGGCCGAAGCCCGCAGTGAACCCGAGGTCCGCCGGGCCCTCGAGCGGCTCGCCAACGAGCTCGGCCACACCTGCACCTTTTGGTCTCGGACGCCGGAAGGTGCTTGGAGCGCGTCCGGGCCGGCGTCGGGGACGGCGCCGCAGGCCCTAGAGGGCGCGGAGGTCTCGGGTCGGGTGGAAGCCGAAGGGGAGGATGGCTGGCTGTTTTCCCTGGGTCCGCAGCGGGTGGTCGAGCTCCGGCCGAAACATCGGCCGGGGCCGGCGCACGCCGTTTGGACCCTGGCGGCCCATGCCCGGGTGGCTGCGGAACGGGCCGACGCCTTCGAGCAACTCCGGCGGCTGACCACCGTGGACGAAGCGACCGGGCTCAACAACGCCCGCCATCTGTACGACGTGCTGCGCACCGAGCTGGCTCGGTGCCTCCGGCATCGCCGGCCCCTCACGATTTTGTTCGTCGACCTGGACCGCTTCAAGGCGATCAACGACCAACTGGGCCATCTGGCGGGGACCCGGGTCTTGTCGGACGTGGGCCGAATCCTGAAAGACAACTTGCGTCGCTCCGACCAGGCATTCCGGTATGGAGGGGACGAGTACGTGGTCTGCCTGACCGATACACCCAAAGAAGTGGCGGTCCACGTGGTCGAGCGCCTTCAGGATGCCTTCGCCGAACATGCCCGAAGTTTCGACGACGCCCGGCGAGAGCTTTCGGCCAGCATCGGGGTGGCTGCCTTTCCCGAAGACGGAGACGACCCGGAGAGCCTGCTCGGCGCCGCCGACCGGGCCATGTACCGGGCGAAGCGGGCAGGAGCCCATCCGAGCACCGGCGATCTGACCGTCGACGTCCACCAGGTGGCGGTACCCGAACCTCCGAGCCTGGCCGACGTGCGGCCGCGGGTCGTACTGTGGGACGTGATGAGCACGCTGGTCACGGAGCCGTTCGAGGTGGCTGTCCCCGCGTTCTTCGACATGACCCTGGAGGAGCTCTTCGCGGCGAAGGACCCCGCCGCGTGGATCGAATTCGAGTATGGCCGGATCGACGAAGAAGAGTATTGCCAGCGCTTCTTCGTCGACCGGCGCCCGGTGGATCGGGAAGCGTTCAAGGCGGCCATGCGGGCCCACTACGACTGGATGCCCGGTGTCGAGGCTCTCCTCGAAGAGCTTCGCAGCTTCGGCGTGCCCATGTACGCTCTGTCGAATTACTCGCCGTGGTACCGGTTGATCGAAGACAAGCTCGGACTGTCTCGCTACCTGCGTTGGGACTTCGTGTCCTGTCGAACCGGCTATCGAAAGCCCTCTCCCGAAGCGTACACCCAGGTTCTGGAGCAGCTGGGGGTGGAGGCCAAGGACTGCGTGTTCGTGGACGACCGGGCCAAAAACGTGGCCGCCGCCGATGCGGTGGGCATGGTGGGAATTTTGAGAAGACCGGACGAGGCGTCGCTGCGGGCATCGCTGCGGGAGGTGGGGTTGCTGGTCAAGCCCGTCCCTACGGAGGATCTGCCGGGGTCGTGAAGTTCTTTTTCTTCGACGTGGGCGGCACGCTGATCGAGCCGACGCCTTCCGTGGCCCACATATATCGAGGCGTTCTGGAGCAGTTCGGCTGGCAGGGAGACCCGAAGATCCTGGGATCCACCTTTCGCCGCGCCTTCGACGCCCACGTCGCCCGTTCGGGGGACGCACCCCTTTTGTTCGGTCAAAACGAAGAAGAGGGCCAGCAGTGGTGGCGCCGTCTGGTATTCGACATCTTCGACGCCATCCGCTTTGGAGAACGACGGGAGGCTTGCTTTCGGGCGCTGTTCGAAGCATTCGAAGATCCCTCGGTCTGGCGGGTGTTCGACGACGTCTTGCCCACCCTCGAGGGGTTCGAACGGGCGAAGGTGCCGGTCGGCATCATCTCCAATTGGGACTACCGTCTGCCGCCCCTCCTGAAGAAGCTCGGACTGTGGGAGCGATTCGACCCGGTGTTGATCTCGTGCTTCGAAGGCGTGGCGAAGCCCTCGACGGACATCTTTCGCCGGGCGCTCGACCGGGTGGGCCTGGCCGCCGAAGACGTGGGCTACGTGGGCGACAAGCCCGACCTCGACCTGTGGCCGGCCCGGCGGGTGGGCATGCGGGCTCATTGGATCAACCGGACCGGGGCCGATGCCGAAGTCGAGGGCGTCGTCCAGAGTCTGCGCCAGCTGGTCCCGACCGCCGGAGCCTGAACGCTGGAACCGCCTGCCGCACCTGGTACTTTCAATGGAAGATCGTCCCTTTCATGGGACCCGGGGCCTTCAACCGCACCCGGACTCTTCACCCGAACCCGGACCGCTCAACCGGCGGGCTCCATCCCGCGGGTTTGGGACAAGGACTCGGAAATCCGCTCCGTCAGCTGCTGGGCCACGCATCGTTCGGCAACCCGAATGGCGTTCCGAATGGCCGTAGGGTTCGAGCGTCCGTGGGCCTTGATGCACAGCCGGTCGAAACCGAGGATCGGGGCGCCGCCGTACTGCTTCCAGTCCGTGACCTCTTTCAGTCGGCGGATGCCACCCTGCAGGAGCCACAGCCCCAGTCGCCAGGTCAGGCGGCTGCGGTGGGCCGCTCGAGCCAAGTCGAGGACGGTCTCCGAGATGCCTTCGAGCATCTTCAGGGTGATGTTTCCGGTGAATCCGTCGGTGACGATGACGTCGGCGGTGCCCCGAGGAATGTCGACCCCCTCGATGTTGCCGATGAAGTCGATCCCTTTCGCGTGCACGAGCCGGCGGTGGGCCTCGACCCCCTCGGGTGTTCCTTTGAGTGGCTCGGTTCCGTTGCTGAGCAAGGCCACCTTCGGCACGGGATTGGCGCTGACCACCCGGGCGTAAGCGGCGCCCATCAGCGCGAAGCTCACCAGATCATCGCTTTCCACCCGGACCGTGGCGCCCGCGTCGAGCAGAAGGGCGAACGGGTCTTGCTTCGGGCCGTGGCGCTGTTCGGTGGGGATCACCGCCGCAAGGGCGGTGCGCCGAACCCCGGGAAGCCGTCGGAAGGCTGCGGCGCAGGCCAAGATGGCCGCGCCGGTGTGCCCGGCCGTGACGAGAGCATCTGCGCCGCCTTGTTGGGACGCCAGACGGGCCGCGGTCGGCAGGGAGGCATCGGGCGCGGCCTTCAGGGCGGCTTGGGGATCGGCATCCATCGGGATGGTCCCCGCCGCCGGTTCGATCGAGATCCGATCGGGGTCGTGACTCACCGCGTCGAGAACCCGGGCGATGGCGGTCGGGTCGCCGACCAGGCGGATGTGGGCCCCGGTCGTCCGCGAAGCTTCGGCGGCGCCGCGCACGACCACCGCTGGCCCGTGGTCGCTGCCCATGGCGTCCACTGCGATCACCGGGTGCGCCATGTGGGTGCGATACCAGGAAAACCCCGAATTCTGCAATGAATTTCACGCCGGACCGTCCATGCGGACATGAACCGCCCACCCCGGCGTGTTGCATCACTGCGGGAACGTAGACGGAGCCGAGCTATGCGCTGGCGTTGGAACCTGACCAAAGGCCCCCGATTGTGGCCGAGTCTCCGGGCCAAGGTGGGGGTGCTCGTGGCCGTGTTCTCGATCGTGGGTTCCATGTCGGCGGGCTGGGCCACGTACCGGCAGATGCAACGGATGTCGGAGCGATCGAGCCTGCGGCATGCGCGGGGCGTCCTGGACGCCTTGGTGGTGCCGGCGGCGTCCGCCATCGCCGAAGAAGACGCGGCGACATTGGACCGGCTGGTCGCGGCCGTGTCCCACCGCAGCCACCCCGAGGTGACCTTTCTGGCGGTCCTCGACCGGAGAAATCGGGTGCTCGCCACCTCCCGGATCGGTTGGATCGAGGGGGCCATGGCGCCCGCTTTGGACGGGGTGCGGCGCCAGGCGATGCAACGAGCCCAGCCGGCCCACCGATTCTTTCCCCGCCGGACCCGGGCCGAGTTCTTGGACGTGGCCTGGCCGGTGACCTCGGAAGGGGGGCCGCCGTGGGGCATGTTGGTGGCCCGCTTTTCGTTGGCCGAGGCCAACGCGCACCTGGAGGAAGCGGCGTGGATGACGTTGATCGCCACCCTGGCCGTGGCGGTCGCGGCCTGGATGGTGGCGCTGTTGCTGCTCAACCGCCTGGTGTTGGCGCCGACCCGGTCTTTGGCCCAGATGGCTCGCCGTCTCGGCGCAGGTGAACTCGACGTTCAAGCGAACATTCGAACTCAGGACGAGTTGGGGGAGTTGAGCTCGGCCCTCAACGCCACCGCCCGGCGGCTGGCCGACTACACCCGCGGCTTGGAAAGGGCGGTGCAGGAACGAACCGCGGAGCTGGAAGCGGCCAACCGAGATCTGAAGCTTTTGGCCACCACCGATGGGCTGACCGGACTGAAGAACCACCGGGCCTTTCAGGAGGCCCTGGCCTTCGAGTTCCAGCGGGTTCAGCGACATCCGCGGCCCCTGACCTTGTGCTTGATCGACATCGATCACTTCAAGAGCTACAACGACACCCACGGGCATCCAGCCGGGGACCGCCTCCTGCAACAGGTCGGCCGCCTTTTGACCGACCACCTGCGGGCCATCGACATCGTGGCGCGCTACGGCGGCGAAGAGTTCGCGGTCCTCATGCTCGACACGGATCTGGACGAAGGCACCCGGACCGCTGCCAAGCTGGTGGACCTCTTCGGGCGCACGGCGTTCGAGGGCGAAGACACCCAGCCCATGGGAAAGCTGACCATTTCCGCCGGGGTCGCATCTCATCCGAGCCAAGCCCACAACGCGCCCGATTTGGTTGAAAAGGCCGACCGTGCGCTCTACGCCGCAAAGCGGCAAGGGCGTCACAGGGTGGTGGCCTATCACGCAGACACTCCCGCGAAACACGAGAGCACCGACCTGGATCGCGACGTGCAGGGGGATCGAGCGTGACGGATGGGTACCGCCGGGGTTTGCCGTGGGGGGTCCTGGTCCTCAGCTTCTGGGGCCTCGGGGGTCCCTGGGGTGCACCCCACGCCGTCGGGGAGACGGCGCGAGCGCTTCGGACTTCGGCCGCCCCCCGCATGCCCGAAGCCTGGCAGGAATTTCCGAGCCCGAGCGTCTTCGATCGGGGCCCGGTGAGACTGGCGGTCGTGACGCCCACCGCCTATCTCGAGGCCCTGGAGCGACACCCGGACTTGCAGATGGTGGCCGCCGAACGGCCGCCGGGGCTCGGTCCTTCGGCCACGTACCTGGTGAGCCGCAAAGATGGGAGCTTTCGGGGTCCGCAAGACCTGCACGGCAGCCGGGTTGCGCTCTCGGATCCGACCCGGCACGACCCCGTTCCGTCCTTGGCGTTCCTGCTGGAGCAGGGGGTGGATCTGACCTCGGACATGTCCTTCGTGACACCGATGACACCGTGGCAGGAACTGGCCACCGGACGGGTCGATCTGTGGGCGACCGACGCCTCGGGTCTCGCGTCCTTGACTGCGGCACAGCGCAGGTCGGTCGACATCGTGGCGGTCACCGGGCGGGGGCCCTCTGCGGTCTGGGTGGCCGGACCCACGGTGCCGCCGACGACGGTCCAAAGCTGGCGCGAGGCCCTGGTCCACGCGGCGCCCGACACCGTGAGGCCCGGGGTTCGCGGATTCGTGCCGCCCGAATCCATCGCCACCGAGCTGACGAGGCTGAAGCGCCGGTGGGAGAAGTGGCGGACTCGATTGAAGCCTCTGCTGAAGCCGCCGGCCATCGGCAACGCCCGCTCGGGCTGAACACGAAGCTGGGGCTCGGCGGGAACGAACCCAGCCGACGGTGCCGACGCTCTCGCGCTCGGACCGCCGCACGGACGACAACCGCACCGCGCCGGATGAAGCAGGCATCGCAGGGCGGCTCTGTCGCTTCGGACGGGCGCATGGGGCCCTTCAAGCCCGGTAGTCGAGGATCGGCCACTGCAGCTCGCCTGCAGTTCGTTTCAAACGACGATCCGGATTGATGACCGCTGGCCGGCCCACGACCGAAAGCATGGGAAGATCCGAATAGCTGTCGGAAAACGCGTGGGACTCGAGCAGATCGATGTCGTGGTCCCGGGCGTATTCCTGGATGGCGCGGGCCTTTCCGGCACCGGCGATCACGGGCCGAACCACACGGCCCGTGGCGATACCGTCGCGAAACTCGAGCCGGTTGCAGATAGCGTCGTGAAGGCCCAGTTCCTGCACGAGGGGAGCCACCAAGAAATCCAGGTTGCCCGTGACGAGCACCTGCCTCAAGCCCCGGGCTCGACCCCGGTCCACCAAGTCCCGGGCGCCCGGGTAGATGTTGGGGTGGAGGACCTTCTCGAAGTGATCCCGCGCGATCTCGAGCAGGTTGTCCCGGTAAGCGCCTTCGAATCCGGCGAAGAGCATTTCGTTGAAGCGCATGCGGCTCTTTCGATCGACCCATGCGAATGCAGGCAACTTCGCCAACGCGCTGGCGGTCTTGAGCAAGCCATCCGGCAACCAGGGTTCGTTTCGGGCGACGAACAAGAACGAGTGGACCAGATTCGTACTGACGAGGGTCCCATCCATGTCGTAGAAGGCCCCGGCGTTCATGTCGTGACGTCACACATCAGGATCGAAGGCACATGCACCATCGTGATGTCCGGATTCGGCCGGGTTAGGTCTTTTGCTCGCTCGATGGCGTCGTGCAGGTTCGGCGCCGTCTCCCAACCGAGGATTTCGGCCACGTGTGGTTCTTCAGCCCCGACGCAAATCACTTTGCCGACTCGGGAGCGCCCTGCGTCGCCCCAGTACCACATGTAGAAGGGATGGGCGCCGTGAAAGGCGTTCCCGCGGCGGTACATCTCGATGTAGGTCGGATTCTTTGCAAACTCTCGTTCGAAGCGACGATGCAGCTCGAAGGAGTCTCGGGTCTCGGGCAAACATCGATGAAAAAACTCGATGTAGCTCGGATGAAACCGCGGATCGAACTCGTCGGGCAGCGGATGGGTGATGATCATGACCCCGCCGTCCTTCACGATCGGAGCCCCCCGGTAGAGGTTGTAGAGGTAGCCGAGCGCCATCACCTGCACCAGCAGAGGATTCAGGCTGGAATTCACGTTGTAGGGGCTGATGTACGGAATTCCTTGGATGACGATGTCGGCCTGCCCCTTCACCGGGACACAGTACTGCTCGAAGTTCTTGGCCAGGATCTTCTGGTGGGTGGGCTCGGTCGCGCCCGCGTGCACGGCGATGAGCTCGTAGGGTGACGGTACTCGGTGGAATACTTCGCGCTTGGCTGCCCGCGGAAGCCGCGAAAGAGTCCACCGGAGCGAATTGAAGGCCAATCGATCGAACTCGCTGAAGTCGTCCTCGTTCTTGGCCAAAAACTCGAAGGCGCGATCGTACATGCGGTTGTTCAAGGCCGTTTCGATGTGGAAGACCTTCACGTGCTGGTCGAGTACCCGACCGATACGGTTTCCGCTGAACGCCAGCTCCGAGCGATCTGGGTCCATGTACGAGTCCACCTCGAGCATGGTCTTCGGGTTGTGATGGGCCCGAAGCCCCTCGTAGTCCGTCGTGCCGATCCCCATGGACTTGTGGCCACCGTCCATCGGGACCAAGTTGATGTTGATGTAGATGGTCAGGTCCGACTCGGCGCACAGCCGGTGCGTCTTCACGACTTCACCCAGCTCCGTGTGTCCGAGGGTCACCATCGCATCGGGATCTTCGGCGTCGTGGTTGATGTAGTGTTTCGGGTGGAAGCGTTCGAAGATCTTGGAACCGACGACCCGCTTCATCTCCGCCGGGGTCATGCGGCGATGGAGCGCGTTCGCGATCAACAGCTCGATGTCATCGACCCCGTGATCGGCGAGAATCTGGAGCAGGATCGTCAGCACACGCTCCCGCACGTCCGGCAGCTTCATCTGGGGCAGCGGCAGCGAGATGTCATCCATGACGATGGTGACTTTCATGGACGGCCTCAGCAGGGCGTGCAGGGGTTCCATGTGCTCCGGATGGTTCAGGGCGTAGCGGATCGCTGCATCCGGGTGGGGCAGACCCCGGATCGGCGGATTCGGATAGATGACGCGGGTTCCGACCGGAAGTGATTCGTACAGGAAGTCTTCACCGCTGTGGATGATGCGCGGCGCGCTGTCGGTGTCGATGTAGACGATGTTGTCCTTGTCCCTCGGGATCACCGCAGACGGGGTCTCGGTCTTCGGCGGGACGCAGTCAACCGGACAAGCCCACCAACCGACGGCCGGTCCGGACCGCATCGTCGGGCGTGGTGGCGCAGGATTCGGCCCCGGTGGAAAGCCACGGCTGTTCGCCGCCCCGGAACGCGGGACCGCCGACCAGCACGGGCACGCGGGGCACGGTGGCTTGGTGGATCAGGGCCACCGCCTCTTTGACCTGGGTCAGCTGGGCAGGCTGGGTCGCACCGATCAGCACCAGGTCCGCTTCGAACTCGGTGGTCCCCCGCAAGAAGCTGTCGGGGGATACGTCGGCGCCCAGGAATACGGCACGCCAGCCGTCCATCTCGAAGAAGTCCACCGTCACCCGGACCCCGATGGTGTGAAGGTCTCCGGAGATGGACCCGGCCACCACCACTTTTCCGTTCGAGGGATCCCGGGGCAGCCGGTCGTACAGCTGGCCCAGGACCAGCTCGGTGGTGTGGGTCACCAGGTGCTCTTCCGCCGGCGCGAGCTCTCCCCGGTGCCACAGCCGGCCCACTTCGGCCTGTACCGGCATCAAGACCTTCATCATCAGGTCCTTCGGCGTCACGCCGGTGTCCAGGGCCCGGATCAGTCGCTGGGATGCCCGGCGGCGATCGCCCTCGAGGACGGTCCCCAAAAACTCGGCGGCCAAGTTCCCGAGGGGCGTGTCCACGTCGATGAACGACGTGTCGGTGTCGCGACGCCGGGCCACTTCGCTCCGCGCTGCCTGCAGCACGGGCTCCACTTCTTCGAAGGCGCTGCTCGGCAGGTCCTCTGCCAAGACCTCGGCCAGGGCGGACAAGGTCGCCTGCACGCATCCGCCGATGGGCGTGCCGGCAGTCTCCTTGAGGCTCGCGACGAACGCTTCGGGCCCACCGTGTTGCAGCGCACGTTCGAGGGCTTCCAGACGGCGACCGACTTCCTCTTGGATGCGGGCCCGGTCGCTCGGATCGGCGGGAAGCTCCGGATGCTCGACGTAAAGGCGCTCCACCGCCCGCGTCGCGTACTTGCCGCGGCCCGACTGCAGCAGGCGGGCGGCGAATCCTTCACTCCGCATCAGGATGCGAGAATCCTGGCGGTTGGGGACGGGATAGACAAGGCGCTTGGGCGACATTGCGCGGAAAATCAGCCCTTTCCGCTGAAATGGTCGATTTGCTCTTCGAAGAGCACATTGAAGCTGGTCCACGTTCCATGGATTTTCCGCACCTGGGAAACCAGCGCGCTGGCCTCCGACGCCAGCCCGTCCGCCGAGTCCACCGCAGACTCCAGCTGGTCCAAGGCGTTCCGAAACCGAACCAAACGCCGGAAAAAGACCTCCATCGGATACGGTTGGATCCCCCCCTGGGCGTCTCGGACCTCGACGGTCCCGCCCTCGAAGCGCCCCCGCAGGTCCCGGGCCGGGCCCAGTTCCCGGGCGAGCAGTTCGAATCCGGCATCGCGCCAGGGACGGGCCTCGGCAGATACGGCCCCGGCCCGAGGGCCCCGGGGCCGCTGGGCCGGAGCCGCCGGCGCTGGCGGCAAAGACGGTTCCCCCGCGGCGTCCCTGGCTCGGCGGACCGCGGTCCGGTTCGGGGTCGTCCCGGTCCGGCTTCGACGGCGGGCCGGCGCGGGCTCGGTGGGTGCGGTCCCCCGGGCCCGGTAGAGCGGGCACTTGGGCAGGCTCGCCGGAACCCGGCCCAGTTCGGGGCGCATTCGGCAGCTGCCGATCGGGTCGTTCGGGGCGGACGGATCGGGCCCCGACTCGCCGTCCGAGGCCGGGGCGTCCGGCGCAGCGGCGGATGCGCCCGACCGATCGGGCCCCGACGGGGCGCTCGGATCGGGTCGCCAGGCGATGCAGGAGCCGCAGACGTTGGGGGTCTTCGTCCAGGGGGACTCGGTCACGGGCGGATGAAGCCACGATGGGTGCCTGGAGGAAATCGGGGACCGCCATCGACCGGTTTGGGACTTGACGGGCGCTCCGAAGCGTTTCGCCGTACGACCGTGGAGCCCCGACTGCAAGATGCCGCCCTGTTGGTGGTCGACGACGAGGCGGCGCACCTGTCCTCCCTGAAGCGGCTGTTCGAGCGGGAAGGGGCCCAGGTTTGGACCGCCCCATCCGGCGAACAGGCCCTGGACGTGCTTCGGGGGACGCCGGTGCAGCTGGCCCTGGTCGACCTGATGATGCCCGGCATGTCCGGCCAAGACTTCCTGCGAGCCGCCCGGGTGGCACGGCCAGAGGTCGACGTGGTGGTCATGACCGCCTACGGCACGGTGGAAAACGCCGTCGAAGCCATGCGAGCCGGAGCGTACGACTTCGTCCAAAAACCCTTCAAATCGGCGGTGATCCTGCGAGCGGTCGAACGGGCCATCGAACACCAGCGGCTTCGGGCAGAAAACGTGCTGCTGCGAAAAGAACTGGCCGAGGCGGCGCCGGATGCCGTCCGCGGACGGACCATCGTCGGTCGCTCCCCCGCCATGCAAGAGACCCTCGAAGTCATGCGACAAGCGGCGCCGTCCACGGCCACCGTGCTCCTGCACGGTGAGTCCGGCACCGGCAAGGAGTTGATGGCGCGGGCGATCCACGAGCACAGCCCGCGGGTCGGTGGCCCCTTTGTCGTCGTCAACTGCGCGGCGCTTCCCGAAAACATCTTGGAAAGCGAACTCTTCGGATACGAAGCGGGCGCCTTCACCGGGGCGAACCAGCGCAAAGAAGGCCGGATCGAGCGAGCCCACGGGGGCACCCTGTTTTTGGACGAGGTCGGCGAGCTATCGCCCGGAGTGCAAGCCAAGTTGCTGAGGGTCCTGCAAGAGGGCGAAGTCGAACGACTGGGCGCGACCGACACGAAGCACGTGGACTTTCGCTTGGTGGCCGCGACGAACCGCGACCTGCTTCAGCAGGTCAAAGAAGGTCTGTTTCGAGAAGACCTCTACTACCGGCTCGACGTCATCGCGATCCCCCTGCCACCGCTACGTGACCGGCCCGAAGACATCCCCCTTCTCGCGAATCACTTCGTGCAGCGATATGCCGAAAAGAACCAGAAGACGGTCCGAGGCATGAGCGCTCAGGCGCGAGAAGCGATCCAGCACTACCGGTGGCCGGGAAACGTGAGGGAGCTCGAAAACGTCATGGAGCGTGCGGTGGTCCTCACTCGAAACGAGGGCATCGAGCTCGGCGACCTTCCAGCCCCGATTCGCTCCCGCGAGGCTGGAACCGGCGACGGCATCCGGCGGGAAGGGGGGCAGCTGGTCATTCCGATCGGCAGCCGCCTGGAAGACGTGGAGATGACGCTGATCCGCGAAACCTTGGCCGAAACCGGAGGCGACAAGAGCCTGGCGGCTCAACTTTTGGGTATCGCCGCCCGTACGATCTACCGCAAGCTGAAGCAACCGCCCGGCGATTCCGTCGACCCCGACGGCGCGTGAAGGCCTCGCGGGGCTTGGGCGATCAAAGGGAGATCTCAGCGGCGAGCGGCGATGTCTTCGTACTCGGGGGTCTCCCGCATGGCGATGGCGAAGTCCTCCATCGAGTCGAATCGTTTCCGTGGATCTCGTGCGATGCCCTGGCGCAGGACGCTGTCGAGCTCGATGGACACGTCGGACACGTGCTCCGTGACCGGGGTGCCTTCCTGGCGTACCTTTTGAACCAGGACCGCGTCGCCCACGAACGGATACTTGCGGCTGATCGCGTGGTACAGGGTCGTGGCCAGCAGGTAGATGTCGGTTCGCGGGTCGACGGGCTCTCCCCGGATCTGCTCGGGAGCCATGAAATTCACCGTGCCGACCTGCAGGCCCGCAGCGGAAAACGCGGTCTCTTCGCCCTCGGACTGAAGCACACGGGCGATGCCGAAATCGGTCACCTTCACCACGCCGTCCATGCCTACCAGGATGTTCGCGGGCTTGAGGTCGCGGTGGATCACGTTCCGCGAGTGGGCGTACGCCATGGCATCGGCCACGGCAGCGCAGTACGCCACCAACTGCCCCCGGGGAGGGGGATGGCTGGCCGACACCAGCTTCGCCAGGTTGGGCCCCCGAACCAGCTCCATGACGATGTACGCCCAGTCCCCCTTTTGGCCGATGTCGTACACGCCGACGATGCCGGGGTGAGACAGCTGGGCGACGATGCGGGCCTCGTCCCGGAACTTGGCCAGGAACAGGTCGGTCGCCAAGGTGCGCCGGAGCACCTTGATCGCCACTTCGCGGCCGAGGGCCAGGTCTTCGGCCAGGTGGACGTCGCCCATGCCCCCGGAACCCAAGCGCTTTCGCAGCCGGTAGCGCGGAGCCAAGGCCTCGTCCAGGGTGAGCGAAGGGGCCGATTCGGTGGCCGATTCAAAGGCTGCGCTCGGTGCAGACGGCGCCGGAGCCGGCCGCTCGGGCTCGGGTGCCGGACCGGTCCCCGGATCGGTGTCTTCGTCTGCTTCGTTGACCTCGGTGTGGCCCGGGTCGAACTTGAGGCCGGGCATCCAGGCGGTATCGGCCCGCTCGAACACGGGCCGGCGCTCGACGTAGTCGGCGGTGAAGCCTGGGGCCAGCCGGTCCAGGGCGTGGTCGATCTTCTGGGCCTTCGGAGTCTCGCCGAGGCGTTCGTAGGCCCGCGCCAGCTCGTAGTGCTGCTCGGGCGTGTCGGTGGGACTTCGGCCCCCGATCGACTCGAGCAACAGCTGAACGGCCCGGGTCGGGTTCGACGCCGCAAGCTCGGCCCGGGCGAGCAACAACTCCGCCTCCCCTCGGTGGCCGGTCGAGCCCCGCAGGACCTCGAGGTACGCCACCGCATCCGACGGGCTGCCCGCGTGCAGATACAGCAGGGCCAGGCGGTGGTGGGCCTCGTAATTGGGAGAGCCGCTGGGCGTCACGAGCTGCGGCCGCAAGGCCTCGGCCACGAACTCGGTGGCTGCCGGATGCCGCCCTCCAGCCCGGACGTAGCGCTCCATGTCTTCGAGGGCCCCGACTTCGTCGCCGGCGGCGCGCTTCATCTCCGCCAACATCCGCCGCAACTCCACGTCGACATGGCCCCAGTCGAAAAGGTTCTCGATCAAGGCCCGCAAATCGGTGGCGTGGGACTTGGCTTCCGGGTGGGCGATCAGGGTCTGGGCGTGGCTGGCCGCCTCGGACACCTTGCCTGATCGAACCAAGGCCCGCGCGAGCCCCAGCCTCACTGGCACTTGCTCCGGAAAGGCCTGCTGCAGGGTTCGATAGTGCTCGACGACTTGGTCGACCTTGGTGTTTCCGGATTGCTCGATGCGCCGCAGCTCGGTGAGGGCATCGTCCATGCGCCCGAGCTCCGCCATCAGTTGGACCAAGCGAGGCGTCACCCGATCGTCGGCGGGATGGCGGGCCCGGTAGGTCTGAAGGATCTTGGCCGACTGGGCGTTGACGGCGCCCGTGCTCAAGACATGCTCGACCAAAGGCCCAAGGAAGCGATCTTCCACTTGGGGTTCGAGCAAGAACAGCTTGGACAGCAGGGGGATCAGGGAGTTTTTGGAACCGCCCCGGGCCAGCAGGTCTTCCGCCACCGAGCGGTAGCAGCGGGCCGCGTCCTCGGGCCGTTCGTCCTGCTCGTAGCCCATGGCCGCGGCCACCATCTCGCCCATGGCTTCCAGGACTTCCGGGGGCGGGTCCTTGTCGACGCTCTGGCACAGCTCCACCGCCAGCTTGGCCAGCTCCATGCGCTCCGCTTCGGACGTCTTCTCGGCCAGGGCGCCCCGGCACGCGATGGAGGCAGCGGCCTCCCCCTGGTCCAGCGACTGCATCACCTTGGCCAGTCGGCGGCAGGCAGCGGCCGGGATGAAACCTTCGTTGCGGGTCCACTCCGCCGCCACCGCGCCATAGAACTCGGGGATCTGTCGTTCGCCCAGCACCGCGTAGATCACTTCCGCAGACCGCAACAGGCCTTGCGCGATGTAGTCTTTGGCCGCGTCCCGGGCGAGTTCGGGCGCCGCGGGCATGTGCACCGACAGGTGCAGCTCGAACGCTTCGCGGTGCCGGCCCTTGGCCTGCAGATGGGCCGCTTCGTCCATGGCGGCCTTGACCTGAGGTCCCGACGGCCGGGCCGCGCCCCGGGTGGCGATCCGCACGTCGGGAATGTCGAGCAGGCGGGGCGGCCGCGCGACCTTGGCGGAAGCGGACTTGGCGGCAGCAGACTTGGGGCTACCACCCCCCTTGGGCGCCTTGCCGCGAGCGGCCGCCCGATCGGCCGAAGCGGCCTCCGCCGACTCGGCAGCCACGGCCTCTTCCCGCAGGCGCTGCCGGTTCGACATCAGCAGCTCCTTGGCCTGCTGGTGCCGCCCCCGCTGGCGCAGGTCGTTGGCCTCCATCTCGACCGCCAGCTTCAGCTGCTCCCGGGCTTGGGCCCGCAGGGATTCGACCGCCGTCGCCTGGATCGCCCGCTCGAACATGCGCCGCGCTCGCCGGGGATTGCCCTTTTGAAGCTGGTGCGCGCCGCCGGCCAGATACTGCCGATAGGCCCGGTCTTGGGCGAAGCGTTCCGCCAGGGGACGGCACAGGGCCGAGGCCGCCACCCCGAAACCGAGGATGCCGAAGCCCATGCCGAGCACGTGCCCCACCGTCTGGCCCATGCCAGCCAGGGCCACGCCCTGCCAAAACAGCACGGACACCCCCGCCAAGAGGGTGAGCAACCCCACCGCGGGCTCCACCAGCGGGACGGTCACCTTGAAGTCCGGTTCGTGCAGGTGGGCCGTGCCGTTGCGCGCCCTCCATTCGAACGAACCCAGCACACCCGGATAGAGCAAAACCCAGCCGAGGCCAGCGACCTGCAACAGGCTCGGCAGCAGCTCCCGAAAATAGCTCGGTCCCGAAACACCGCACACCGTGGCCACCCCGTAGCTCGAACCCAAGAGCACGGCCGCCGAAGCCCACACCAACGCCCGCCGCTGTCCCGGATCGGTCGGCAGGAGCGAAGCGACGGTCTCTCGCAGCAGTTCTTGAAGGTCTCGCTTCGACTCTTCCGGGATTTGAGGGGCGACGATGGCCTGCACCGGGCCTTG
>DAPKRQ010000312.1:0-1886 GCA_031800475.1 Myxococcales bacterium LLY-WYZ-16_1 | reverse complement strand
AGCCCGGACCCCCCGTCGAGCCCGAACCCAAAGTCGAGCCCGAAGCATCCGTCGGAACCGGACCCTCCGTTGGACCCGAAGCCGGGATCCGGTCTGAACCCTCGGTCGGCGTCGGGCGCCGGGCCGAACTGTCGGGGGCCGTGGGGGTTCGGGTCATTGGGATCGGGCTCGAAGCGGGGGGACAATCGGGCTGTGCACCGGCCTGCCGGCCGGCCGAGGCAGCCAGGGCCCGCAGCACGTCGCCGGCCGATGGGGAGTTTCGGCCCCAGGCCTGGGCCTGCAAGGTGCGGCTCACCGCCCCGAATACCGCCCGGTGAATGTCCTGGGGGCTTCGAAAGCGCACCTCGAACTTTTGTGGGTGCACGTTCACGTCGAACCGCGAGGGATCCATTCGAAGGAAGATCACGGCTGCCGGGGACCGCCCCCTGTCGATGAGACCCCGAAAAGCCTCTTGCAAAGCGTGTTGCACCCCCCGATCCCGAACGAAGCGGCCGTTCAAGAACACGTACAGCCCCCGGTTGCCCCTTTCGGCCGCGCCCGGCTCCCCGACCCAGCCGCTCACCTCGATCGGGTGGTCTCGGTCATCGGGCGGGATCGGCACCAGCCGCTCCGCCCGGCCACGCCCCAAGATCCGCGCGAGCCGTCCTCCCGGGTCTTTGTCCGACGCCGCCGGCACCTCCATCAGCATGCGGTCCGACGCGGTCAGCCGGAACGCCACGTCGGGCGATGCCAGCGCCACCCGGACCAGCGTCTCGGTGACGTGCCCGGTCTCGGTGGAAATTCGTTTCAAAAACTTTCGCCGGGCCGGGACGTTGAAGAAGAGGTCCTCCACCTGAATGTCGGTCCCGACCGGCGCGCCCACGATCTCGGGCTGGCCCGGCACTCCCCCTTCGACCTGCACCCGGGTGGCGGCGGCGGCGTCCGCGGTACGGGTGGTCAGCCGAAACCGAGAGACCGACGCGATCGACGGCAGGGCCTCGCCCCGAAAGCCCAGGGTCCGGATCGAAAACAAGTCATCGACGGTGCGAAGCTTGCTGGTGGCATGGCGCTCCAGGCACCGCAGGGCATCCTGCGGACTCATCCCGGCCCCGTCGTCGGTCACCCGGATCCGAGCCTGCCCTCCGTCTTCGATGTCGACATGAATGCGGGAGGCCCCCGCGTCCAGGGCGTTCTCCACCAGCTCCTTGACCACCGAGGCGGGTCGTTCGACCACCTCGCCGGCGGCGATCTGGTTGGAGATGTCCTCGGGGAGCCGGCGAATCCGGTCCACCGCCCGCCCTTAGCACGGTTGAACTGGCTCGAGGTACCGGGCAGCGCCCGGCGGCCTGCCGGGCCCTCGTCGGGTCCCTCCACCGGACCGACTGGACGGCGTGCGCCCGAGGGCCTGAGGCGAGGCCCTCCGTCCGGTTCGGCCCAGCGGGCAGGTCAGGTCCCTGTGGGCTCGCTCGAAGCGCAACGGGCCTCAGGAAGCGGATCGAGGGGCCGTGCCGAAGACGTAGTCCCACAGCGGCGAGGTCACGCCGTAGCGGGTGGGTTCGTGCTTGAAGTGGTGGGCCATGTGGTAGGCCCGGAGGTACCGCATGACCGGGTGGTCCCATGTGAAGTGGTGGGTGGCGTAGTGGATCATGTCGTAGGCCAGGTAGCCCGCGGCCAGGCCCGCGAAGGCGGCGTACACGTGCACCGGCCCCAGCACCGCCCGAAACCCGAAGAAGAACAGAAACGCCAGCGGGATGGACAGGCCGGGAGGGAACACCAGCCGCATTTTGTCGTTGGGCCAGTCGTGGTGCACGCCGTGCAGGATCCAGATGAGCCTTTTGCCGATCGAGCTTTTCGGCTCGTAATGGAACACCAGCCGGTGGAGCCAGTACTCCATCAATGTCCAGAAC
>DAPKRQ010000311.1:0-4594 GCA_031800475.1 Myxococcales bacterium LLY-WYZ-16_1 | reverse complement strand
CCGGGCCGTTCCGATTTTCGACGCATGCACCAGCGCCGCCGCCGCCGCCGCCCTCTCCGGCGGTGCCGTTGCCCCCCGGGGAGGCGATGGGCGCCCGCCACCCCACGCCGGGCGTCAGGGTCCCCGGCCCGGCTGGACATCCCGGGCCACCGGCGCCTGCCGTTCCAGAGGGACCGGGGCGCGCGTCGCCTCCGTTGTGGGGCGGCGGAACGACGCAATCGTACTTGCAGAGATCCCCGATCCCCTCGGTGAGCGTGTTCAGGTAGAAGCTGTTCCGGGCTCCCCGGCCGTTGCGGGTCCCGGCTGGGTAGGCTTGGGGATCGACCCCGGGATCCGCGGTGGCGCCGGCGGTTCCGGCAGCCTGAACGCACTGGGAATTGGTCCCGCCGGCCCCGCCCCGGCGCACCTCTGCGGTGCAGGCAGGGGTGGCGCATTCCACGGCATCGCGGCCGTCGGCGCCGTCCCCGCCGTCGCGGCCCCGGTCTCCGTCGGGGCCTCGGCCGCCGGCCTGGCCTTGGCCGCCGATGACCACGCTGTTCCACAGGGCGAATGCGCCCTCCGTCGCCACGTCGACGAGCACACCGTAGCTGCTGTGGCCGTCCACTCCGGCGGGCGCGGCCCGCTGAAGAGCCGGGCCCCGGATGGTGAATCCGGCGAGCAGCGCCCCCGACAGAGACCCTCGGGCCAAAACGCTGGCCCGCGGACCGTTCGCCGGAAGATCGCCGGCCTCGGGAGCGATCACGCTGGGCAGCGCGGCCACGTCCCTTCGCCCGAAATCGCTCGAGTAGCCGCCGTACACCTCGATGCCGCTGCGCATGACGACTTGCTCTCGGTAGGTCCCCGCAGCCACGAGCACGTGGTCGTGCCGAGCCGCGTCGAAGGCGTCCAAGGCCTGGCCCAAGGAAGCGAACGGGGTGCTCCGGCTGCCATCACCGCCTTCTGCCCCGGCCCGCACGAACAGCGCCCTCGCCGCCACCCCGTCGACGCCGTCGCAGTTGGCGTCGCGCGCCCTCAGCCCCGGCCCGGGCACGCCGTCGAATCGGTCTGGAGCATCTCGGGGGGCTCCCGGATCCGCCGGACATTCGCAGCCGTTTTCGACTGCGCCGTCCAGATCGACGTAGCGAAACTCGACGGCGCAAGAGCCGTCGATGCAGCGGGCCCGTTCCAAACCTGCGCAGTCCGCGGCACGCTGGCAGGCCCGAAGGCAGATGCCGTCCCGACAAACCCGACCGCCGCCGCCGCAGTCGGCATCCGACAGACAGCTTCCGATGCAGGTCAAGTGGTCCGGATCGCACGCCAGATCCGCGGGACAGTCCCCGTCCCGCCGACAGCCGTCGGTCCCGCGAAACAGACCGTTTCGGCAGGCATCGACCCGGCACGCCGCGTCCGGACCGCACGTACCTCGAGCGTTCGGCAGTTCGAGACAGCTCCGAAAGCAGCGACCGCAGTGGGCGTCCGCGTCGTAGGTCCCGCTGCCCTGGGTATCGAAGAAGGGCTCGTCGACCTGGCCGTCGCAGTCGTTGTCCGCACCGTCACAGATCTCGGCGGAGGTGACCTCGGCCGAGCAAGCGCTCCAGCGTCCGTCGCGACAGACCTGCTGGCCGAGGCAGGCCGAGGGCCCCGAGGATATGGGGCACGGTCGGGTGGCTCCGTCCCGGTCGAGGGTGCACCCACAGCTTCCGCTGTCGGGAAGGCAAACCGGTGCACCTTCGAAGGATTCGCAGGTATGGCCCCGCGGGCAGCAATCTCGGCGGCCCACCGTCCCCGTGCACCCGGGATAGGGCGCATCCGCAGCACAGCTCTGGACGCAGCTTCCGCCCTCGACTTCCGCGAACTCGACGCAGAGGTTGCCCGGAAACCGACAGTCGCCGTCCACGGCGCAGGCCTGGCACTGCACGGACGGGACCGGCTCGCAGGACAGGGGCCCGTCTGGGGGGCTGGGGGCGAGCCCTGGCTCGCAGGCGACCGGCGCGCAGGTGGGCTGGTCGTCGCGCAGAGCGCACGTCACGGCTTCGGCCCCCTCCAGCGCGTCTCGGCATGCGCGGCCGCAGGCGCCGCAGTGGGTCGCGGTCAGATACCTTCCGGCCTCGTCCACGAAGGGATCGTCGGCCACGCCGCTGCAGTCGTCGTCGAGGCCGTTGCACGCCTCGGTCCGAGGCCTGTCCGGCACGCAGCGAAAAGCGAAGCCGCCATCCTCCGGATCGGACTCGCACACGAAGGTGCCTCGGCACCCATCGAACGTCCCGATTTGACAATCCGGATAGCCCGGGGGGCCTTCGATGCCCGGGTCTTCTCCGTCGACGCGACCGTCGCAGTCGTCGTCTTCACCGTTGCAGCGCTCGGCGGCGGGCTCGGGGGCACCACAAGCCCCAGCCTCTCGCGGTCGAGTTCCCAAGCATCGACCGAGTTCGTTTTCGCGGGCACAGGCCACGGCCAGCTCGCCCGGCCCGGTGGTGCACGTTCCACTCGAGGGCTCGCAGTATCCATCGACGGCGCAGGTGTAGCCCTCGGGGCAGTCCGCGAGGGCGCAGCTGGGCTGGCAAAACCCGGTGGCACTGCAGCGATCGACACCGGCTGGATGGCAGGCCGAGTTGGCGTTGCAGGACAGACAGGCGACGAACTGGTCCTCGACGCACACCGCAAGGTCGCCCCGACTCGGGTCCGGCGCGCACCGGGTACCATCGGGACAGCCCGCTTCGGGACACTCCACGGTGCAGCGCCCGTAGCTGCCGTCCCCGGCGGCGATGCACAGGCCGCTCTCGCAGTCCCGGTCCCGCTCGCAGACCTGCCCGACCTGCTGCGAACCACCGACCTGGGTCCGGTCCGCGCATCGGCCATCCACGCAGTCGAGACCCGGCGGGCAATCTGCGCGCTCGACGCAGGCGCAGTCGCCCCGGGCGATGCAATCCCGAGCTCCCAGGGGGTCTGCGCGACCGCTGCATCCCGCCAGGCTCCCCCCCGAGCACAAGAGGACGAAAACCACCCACCCGATCCGGCGCACGGCGCGCACCCTAGGAAGCCCGGGCCCCCTTGCCCAGCGAGGAACGGCGACACCCCGGTTTCTTACGGGTGTGTGAGAGGCTTCCGGCGCCGTCCCGAGGGCCCCCGAGGCGGGTACGAACCCGCGGGATCGAGCCTTCAGGGCGTCGAGGTCTCCGAGTAGGTCCACACGAGTGCCGTGAGACCCACGATCCCCACGACCCACAGCCACGCCGGGGGTGCGTGAACCGCCGAGAGTATCGCCACCAGTTTGCGCATTTCAGGCTGCTCCCCAACGCTGAACCCGGGAGCGGCAGGCCTCGCTCGCTTCCTCCCCGGGTTCGAGCTGGGCCGCATTCTTGATCATGTCCGCGATCTTTTCACCGATCATCAGCGTCGGAAGGTTCGTGTTGCTCGAGGTGATCGTCGGCATCAAGCTGGCGTCGGCCACCCGAAGGCCCTCGGTGCCGCGAACCCGACCGGCTGCATCGCACGCAGCCCAGGGTTCGGATTCAGGCCCCATGGGCACGGTTCCACACGGGTGATAGCCCGAGTCGCAGAAGCGAAGGGCATGGGCCCGATAGTCCTCGTCCGTGCGCCCCCGCGGCAAAAACAGGCTCGCCATGTTCTTCATCTCGGAGGATTCGAACAACTCCACGCCCATCCGGATCCCCTCCACGACCTGGGCCATGTCCGTCGGGTGCTCGTACAGGCGGGACCGCACCTCGGGACGCGCGTGGGGACTCGGGTCGTGCCATTCGAGCGAACCGACGCTTCGCGGCTTGCCGTTGGGGATCATCAAGGCCAATCCAAACCCGCTGACCGCGCGAAATGGGAGGCCCGACCCGGGCTGAAGCTGCATGTCACTCCATTCGCCGCCGTACTTCGAGCGCCACCGGAGCGTCGTTTGGATCATCGGGTCTCCGCGCTTTGCCACGCCGCGGCGGGGCCGGAACATGAGGACCGTACCGGCGTGGTCGAGCAAGCGAGCCGAGACCCCTTCGTTGAACGCCACCGGCTCCACGCCGAGCTTTTCGAGCCGATGACGGGCGCCGACACCCGAACGCAGCAAAATGCCCGGTGTGCCGATGGCTCCCGCACACAGCACCACTTCGCCAGCATAGATCGTTTGTTTGGAACCGAATCGTTCAACGTCGAGGCCAACCGCCCGACGTCCCTCGAAACGAACCCGACTCACGACCGTACAATCCAATATGCGCAGATTCGGCCGAGCCCTCACGTCGCGGGTGAGGTATGCCTCCGAGGCCGAGATGCGGCGCCCTGCGATGCGGTTCATGGCGTGGGGCCCGGCCCCGAGGGTGCCGGGAGCGTTGCTGTCGGGACATGACGGAAAGCCCGCCCGGTCGCAGGCGTCCAGAAAAGCGGCCTGCCACGGGACCAACTCCTTGCGGGTCGCCCGTCGGATCGGCAGGGGTCCGGTCCTTCCGTGGTAGGGCTCGTCCCGATCCAGGTCGCGTTCGAGCTTCACGAAGTACGGCAGACAGCGCTCCCAACTCCACTGGGGCAGACCGAAGCTCGCCCATTCGTCGAAATCGGCCGGATGCCCCCGCAGAGCGATGCAGGTGTTGACGGCCGTGCTCCCCCCGACCACCCG
>DAPKRQ010000310.1:0-20373 GCA_031800475.1 Myxococcales bacterium LLY-WYZ-16_1 | reverse complement strand
CCGAAACCCGAACCCGAGGGCGGCGGACGGCAGGTGGACATCTCCCAAGTGGGGGTCGGCCCGCTCCCGAACCCCCTCGGCCGCTTCCCGCGCCCGCTCGAGCCACTCCCGGGCCCGTTCCCTGAGGTCCGGGTCGAATGTGTTGTCGCCCGGAGTTCGCACGGGCTCGGCCCGTTCGCGCAAGTGCCGCGGCACCGCGTCGAGTCGGTCCGTCCAGACCGTGGCACCGGAGTCATCGGTGTAGCGGTAGTAGGGCGCTTCGGGTTCTGGCATGGGTTCCCCGGGGCTCGAGCAGCCTTGCCGCGCCCGTTCCGGAGTGCAACCGTCTTTGGAACCGAAATGGCGTCCAAGACCCAACCCGGCGAGCCCGCGTTCCTGACCGACGACCTGGAGATGCAGTTCGTCGACGCGGAGCATTTTGCCCAGGAGGTTCAGTCCAACCTTCACAAAGGGCGAGCGCTGGTGCGGTGCAACCGTCCGTTGGGTCTGAACGAGAATCTACAGGTCCAGGTCCGCGCTCCGGGTACGGACCGGCGCCTGCCGGTGGGAGCGCGGGTGGTTTTCGCCCAGTCGGGGGTGTTGGGCCTGCAGCTGACCGACCTGGACCCGAGCCGCAAAGAGCGTCTGGCCGAGATGGTCGAGGCCTCCCACCGGCCGGGTCGAAGGACCGAAGAAGCTCCGTTGCCGGGGGACAGCGAAGACCTGGACTCCGACGGAGTGGGCGACCTGGACTCCGAGTTTCTGCAAGACGACGGCTCCACCGTGGTGCAGGCCCGCCCCCGTTCAGACACGATCCTTTCCGAAGCGCCGGGGGTGGAAGAGGCGCCGGGAGTGGAAGAGGCGCCGGGGGCGGACCCAGCGCCGGTGGCGCTGGACCCAGCCGAGCAGCGGCCCCTGCCTCGGCGCGCTTCGAGCACCCAGCCGGGGGCCGACGGGACCGATCCGGGTTTTTCGGGGGAGCCGACCCGCGTGCAGGCCTCCCGGACCCCGGCCACCGCACAGAGCCCGGAGGCCGATCCGGTCCGGCAGCCGCCTCCCCGGTCCGCCTCGGTGCTGCCGACCGAGGGCATCAGCCTGCGGGACGACGGGGTGCTGCGGGTGCCAGACGCAGGACTGCTGCTCGCCGCCTACCTGTGCGTGCTCAAGACCGAGCAGTTGGTGGTCACCGGTCGCTGCAGCCGGGACCCGGGCCAGTCGCTGACCCTGAGGCTGCAACTGCCCGACGGGGAGCGTTCGGTGGCGTCCACCCTGGTCCGAACCAGCGGCGACTTCGTGGTGTTGGGCTTTGGGGATCCCACCCCCTTCGCAGACCTTCTATCCGAGCGAAAAGAGGAGCTCGTGCCCCTGCTCGAGGGCCCGGGCCTGTTGGCCGGCACCCAGGATCTGCCCGCCGGCCCGGTGCTCGGCCCCGGCGGGGCCAGCAAAAAGACCGACGACCTGGCCCCCCCCGAGCTGCCGACGCTGCAGCGAGACCGGGTTCGCTTTTCCACCCGCCGGGACCTGCGGCACGAGCTCGAACAAAACGTCAAAAATGGGGGCCTGTTCGTGCAGTCCAGTCCCCTGGACCTGCGCACCCGAAAGCATCTCGAGGTCGAAGTCGAGGGTCGGGTCATCGGCCAGGGCCTGGCGGCCGACGTGGTGTTCGCGGATGGGGGCCGGGTGGGCTTTTCGTTCGTGGACCCCGAGGGGGCGTACCGAAGCTTGTCGGAGGGGGTCGCCCGGCTCGATTCGGGGGATCTGGCTTCGAGCGGAGGGCGCGGCGCCACCGTCGACCTGCGGGGCCAGGGTACGGCGGTTCCCCCCGAAGGCCGGCTGCACGCGCCGCTCAGCGATGGCAGGCTCCTGGACCTGGTGCAGCACCGGGTGGACGACCCGAGCCAGCTGGCCGAAACGAGCCTGCTCCAGCTCTTCGACCACTTGGTTCGGCACCGGTGCTCGGGTGTCCTGGAGCTGCAGCACGAGGACGGCTTCCGTCGGCTGTACATGCACGAGGGCGACGTCGCATTCATCGAGGCCCGTCCGTTCGACGAACAGACCAGTCTCGGCCGCATCCTGGTATCGCAGCGACGGCTCAGCGAAGCGAGCCTCCGCGATGCGTTGGCTCGCTCCAAAGGATCGAGTCGACTGCTCGGGCGCATGCTGGTGCTGCTCGGCATCATCAAGCGGGGCGACCTGGTGGCAGCCTTGCGGGAGCAGACGCGACGAAAGATGGACGCCCCCTTCGGTTGGAAGTCCGGGAGATACCGGTGGTCCGGTTGGGTGGAGCCTCCCGGTGACTCGGACTTGGTGGTCACCAAAGGGGCGAGCGTGCTGGCCCGCCACATCCGCAGCCGCTTCGAAGCCCTGAGCCAGCCCCAAATGGAGGAGCTGTTCGGACGGTCCGGCGCCCGAGTGGTCGAACACTTCGACCTGGATGCGCAGGCCTCCGACCTTCAACTGCAGCCCCGGGAGCTCCGCTTCTTGGAGCTGTCGGTGGACGGACAGCGAACGCTGCACGACGCGGTCATGGGCAGCCCGATCGGCAAGCTCGCGTCGCTGCGGGTCCTGGCCCTCTGCTTGGCCATGGGCGCGGTTCGACCCCGGTCGGGCTCCCGACTGAAGTCCGCCGACAGCAGGGCTGACAAAGCGGCGCGGGACGAGCTTCGCGACGAGCTCGAAGAGGTGCTCCAAATGATGCAGGGTCAAAACCATTTCGAGGTCCTCGGCGTCCACTGGTCTTCACACCACCGCTTCTATCGAGAAGCCTGGGACAAGGCGCGGAACCGCTACGATCCGAAGCGGCCTCCCCAATCCCGGGGCTCGAGAGCCGCCAAGGAGACCGCCGCCCAGATCATCCGGCGGCTCGACGAGGCCTACGAAGTTTTGAAGGAGCCATCGAAGCGAAGCAGCTACCGAAAAGAGCTGTTCGATCCGACCGAACGCCAATATGCGGCCGAGATGCTGATCAAGCAGGGTCAGGTGGCGCAGATGCAAGGGCGCCGGGTGGAGGCCCTGGAGGCCCTGGAAACGGCCGTGGAACTGGATCCGTCCCAGCGCAACCGCTCCCTGCTGGCGTCGGCCCGGGAAGGGAAGGCCTGAGGGCCGCCGATGCCCGGTCAGGGCCCGTCGGACTTCGGATTCGATTCGGCGGACGTCAGTTCTCGGATCCGACGGCGCGCGCGACGCGCTTGATCGGGCGTCGGGTCTCCGGCCAGAACCTGCCTCCACGCCCGAAGGCGGGTTGCGTCGTCGATTCTGGCGAACCCGTCGAGGCTTTGGGCCTCTTCGACCAAACGCGCCTGCAGGGTCCGGATGCGGGCACGGGCCGCCTTGCCAGACTTGGACGAGGGCGCCCATTCCACCACCGCCTTCCAGGCCCGAATGCGGTCGACCTTCGGTCGTCCCTCCCGCTCGATCTCCATGGCTGCATCCACCCGGCGCTGGGTGGCGCGGCGCTTCCAGTGGCCGGCCCGGTCCCGAGCTCGGCGGCCTTCGCGGGTGTCCTCACCGAAGGCCTCGGCCACCTCCCGCCACAGTCGGTGCTTGTCCTCGGGCGGAGCGTCGCCCGGATCTCGGCGAACCGCCCGCTCGAGCAGGCGGCGGCGCTCCGCGAAAGTCCACCGTTCGACCGCCCGTCGGGCGTACGTGCGCTGGCGCTCGGTCCGCTCCAAGAAGGCCTTCCACTGTCGGACCTTTTCCTCGTCGGAAACCTCCGGATCCTTCTCGAGCTCGAGCAGTCCGAAGAAGCTGAGCACCCGGTCCGACTCGGCATCGGGAATTGGAGCCGGTTCGGGGCTCTCGGTCGGTCCGCGGGCTCCATCGGGGGCCGGCTGGGCCAGCAGCAAAGCAAGGGTCCACGCAAGCACCACCGGCGCCGAACCTATCAAGGTGCAAGGGGGGTTCAAGGCCCGGTCCGCCGGCCTCGGATCCCCCCACCTTGACGGGACTTCCGAGCTTGCCCACGGTTTCGGGCATGCTCGCGCTGTACCTCGCGGGGTGGGTGGCGGCGGCGTCCCCGGCCCAGGACCTGAACCCAGCCCAGCTCCAAGTGATCGAGCGGATCAATGCCACGGGCCCGGCCATCGACCGGTGCGTGACGCGCTACCTCGCAGAATACCCGGAGGCTCGCGGTCGCGTCGCCCTCTCGGTGGTGGTGGGCGAGGCAGGACGGGTGAGCACGGCCCGCGCCAGCACCCAGCTGCCCGGTGCGCGCCACCTCCGGCCGTGCCTGCAGCAGGTCGCCCGGGGATGGAAGCTTCCACCCCCCAAGGCCGAGCAGGCTCGGCTGAACCTGGAGGTCTCGGTCCGAAAAGGGGTGAAGTTCCGGCTGAAAAAGCCCGGGGAGGAAAGGCGCGAAGCCCCGTCGAAGGACGACGAAAAGGACGAGGGCTTCTACAAGATGCAGCCAACGGGCTGGGGGTTCACGCCGTCGGGCTGGTGACCGCACGGTCGGGCCAGTCCAGCTCCGGGGCGAACTCGACGAAGTCCGCAGGAACCGGCGCCTGCCATCCGCCGGCTGGCCCCAGCTCGGGAAGCTCGAGACTCCGGGCGTGAAGCAGCGGCCGGGGGGCCTTTCGCAACTGTCCGTCCACGCGCGCCCCGGCGTCACCTTCGTAGCGAAGGTCGCCCCATATGGGGGCGCCGGCCTCGGCCAAATGGATCCGGACCTGGTGGGGCCGACCGGTGTGGGGCCGGGCCTCGACCCAATGGAGTCGACCAAAGACCTGCACCGTCCGAATCGTCGTCCGAGCAGGCCGACCGTCGGTTCGAACCCGAAAAGTCCGAGGACGCCTCGGATCGGGGCCGATGGGTGCATCGACCCACTCGAGCTCCGGGTGGCGAAGGACGACGGCCCAGTAGATCTTGCGGGCCGTCCGGTCCCGAAAGGCTCGAGATGCACGCTCCGCACCGGCGGCACTCTTGGCCACGACCCAGACCCCCGTCGTGTCCCGATCCAGCCGATGGACCAACCGAGCTGCCCTCGAAAACGATGACGCGAGCTCGCGTTCGTCCGGCATCGCCATACCGGCCGGCTTGTCGATGACCCAAAGGTCGACGGTCTCGTCCAGAAGTGAAAGCTCGGACGTCATGCTGTTCGTTTGGAAAGACTACCCTTTTTCGTGACTTGCCACTCGTCGCGCAGCTCCGGATCGAAGTCTTCGAAGCGATGCTTGACCGACCACTCGAGCGCGGCCAGAGCCTGGGCAGCTCGGCGTCGAATGCGGCCTGCGTGCTCGTCCGTGCAGCACACCTCGATCAGCGCATCTTTCGTGGGCGGATGGGCCAGGTGCTCCAGGGCGACGATCACTTGAAACTGCACGTCGTCCGAATGGTCGTGGAGGTAGGGCACGAGCACCTCGGCCCGGTCCGAAGGCAGGAGTTCCGCGAGGCTGACGACGAGCTGCGTCTTCGCTTGGGTGGAACGATGATCTCTGGGCTCGTGGCTTTGCAGCGTCTCGACCAAGAACTCCGTCACCTCGGGCCCGGGGAGGATCTGCTGAAGGGCCTGAATCGGAAAGGTCAGGTTGGATTCGGTGCGGATGAACCGCTGGAGCGCCGGCACCACCGGCTGGCCGGTGGCTGCCAGGCGTTCCACGAGCTGCCGCTTTTCGGACTCGTCGGCGATCTGCCCGCTCGCGTTGAACGTGAATCGCTTCAATACGGCGTCGTAGGCCTCGTCGGTGCCGATCTCGAACAGCTTGTTCATGGCAGTCTCCCGAGCCTCGGGCTGGGCGTACGGCTCTCGCAGCTGCTTCGAGGCCTTTTCGACCGGCGGCTTCGACTTGAATAGATCCCAAACACCCACGGCGCGGAGGCATAGGGGCTGACGGCAGTCGCGTCAATCTGGACGGTGGAACAGGTCCAAAACCCGCACCAGGTCCCCCGAGAGCCGAAACGTGCGCCGGTCCAGGGGGGCGAGCCCCACCTGTCGCGCCGTCTGTGCCAGGGCCGAGGGCTCGGGCGCACCGCGACCGGCAGAGGTGACCAAGAGGCCGCCCGGCGCAAGCCCCCGCGCGCCCATCCGGATCCACGCGCTCGGCTCCCAGGTGGCCCGCGAAACCAGGGCCGAAGCCAAAAACCCCTCGGGCAGGGGGCCGCTCGGCTCGAGCCGACCTTCGACCACCGTGACCGACGGCAAGTCCAGTGCGGCCACCACCGACCGGAGGAACGAAGTGCGCTTTCGGATCGGCTCCACCAGGGTGACCCGAGTCTCGGGCCGGCAGATCGCGAGGGCGATCCCCGGAAATCCCGCGCCCGTCCCCACGTCGACCAGGTCAGGCAACCGCTCGGGTAAGACGGTGTGAAAGAGCAGGCTGTCCACCCCGTGGCGAATGGCCGCGTCTTCCGGTTCGAGGACCGTGGTCAGATTCACTTTGGGAGCCCATCGACGGAGCAGACGGTAGTGGCCCGACAAGGCCCCGGCTCGGGTCCGGCTCAAGGGGAGTTGCAGCCGCGCGCATTCGGCGGCGAGGACCTCGTCAAAGCGCGCGACCGCCCGTTCTTCCAAGTCCGGCTGCAAGTCAAATGGCGGCGGCCCGGTGCAGGAGGGCCGACTCTTCGACGAACCGGTACAGCGGGTTGGAGACCAATTCGTCCACGTCTTCGAAGCGCGCGCCCACGTACATGCCTCCGCCGCCGGGTCGGGCCTGAACGTGGCACACGGTGGCCGACAGGGCCACCGGGTCGAGCAGCTCGGGGATCCGAACGGACACGGTGATCGGGTCACCCACCCGGATCCGGTGGGTTCCGTCCAGCTCGAAGCCCACGCCCCCGGTGGACAAGTTGCCCTGCAGCGTCAGATCGCCGCCGACCAAACCGACCCGAATCTCGGCCACCCGAACCCGAGGCGACTGGCGATGGTCGACGGCCATGCTCACCTTTCGATTGTCCGAGCCCGAGCGTGAAACGTCAAATTCATCTCGCCGGTCGGCCAGCCGGAGCGGAGCGTGCCGGGGGCCTCGCCTCTCAGAAGGCGCCCACGGCGAAGTGGAGCTGCAGGTTGTTGGCCTGGTCCCGGGCGTCGATCGGATGGGCCAAGTCCAGGGCCAGAGGGCCCACGGGTGTGGCCAACCGCAGTCCCAGGCCGGCCCCCTGGGCCAGACGGCGGGTCACCTCGCCGTCGTCGACCTGTTGGGTGGTCGACAAACTGAAGTCCCCGGACTCGAACAGATCGCCCACGTCGTGAAACGCGACCAAGGACACGGTGCCGCCCAGCCGGACCCGGAGCTCGTTTTTGAGCCCCATGAACAGCCGTCCGCCTGCGGAGATCTCTCCGATCGCTTGCCCCGTCTCGGGATCCACCTGCACATCCTGAGGAAGCAGGGTGTTTTCCTGGTAGCCGCGGATCGTCGTTCGACCGCCCGCGAAGATGCGCTGGTTGACCGGGACCCCATCCGCGTTCAGGGGCTCCACCCGCCGAGCCAGGAACGCCGACGCCCAGGTAACTCGCGGGGAGATCGGCACATAGAAGTTCGCGCGGCCTTCGACGCGGGCGAAGTCCGGGCTCTGCTCGGGAGAGTCCAAGCCTTTGGCCAACACGGTCTTCACTTCGAGATACGCTCCGCCGTTGGGATCCAGCGGGTCATCGCGAAGGTCGATGCTCACGACCGGGCCACCGGTCAGGTAAACGGTGCTGCGTTCGAGCAACACGACTCCGGGGACAAAGGCCCCCTCGCCCCCGCACAGCAACGCGCGTTGCGTCTCGTCGCCGGTCAGATCGTCGTTGCATTCCAGGTCTGTGCGTTCCAACCCAGCTCGCAGCTCGAGGGCCAGCGGGCGCGGCCGGCCGAACAGACGGGGCCGAAAGCCGCGGTACGCAAAGGACAGGCCCAGCTCCTGGCTGGTCTCCAGGAAGGCCGGATCCAGATCCCGCAGCACCACCAGATCGACGCCGCCTGCAAAGCCTCGGGGAAGTCCGAAAATGCGCGGCACCGAAAGCCCCGCCGCCACCTGAAACTCCAGACGTTCGAAAAACGAGCGCCCCAGCACGAAGAAGTCTTCCACCTCGTCTCGGATCGCTTCGTTGTAAATGATCGAAAACGCGCCGGGCCAGTAGTTGATGCGGCTGTCGAGCTGAAGGCGTATGGCCCGACCCATGAAGTTGTTGTCCGAGACGGCACCGAACAGGCGGATCCCGTCCTCTGTCGACAAGCCGGCGCCCAGCTCGAGCGCGTAGCGATTGCGTTCCGATACGTCGACCAGAACATCTTTTCGGCTCTCGATCCGGTCCGGCTCCGCGGGCTCCACCGATACCCGTTCGAACACCCCCAACCGAAGAAGCCGCTCCCGAGACAGCTCGATGTCCTTTTCGCGCAGCACCCGGTCGGGTTCCACCTCCAGCTCGCTGCGGATGACCGACTCTCGCGTGTGCCGATCGGTCCGGACCAGGATGCGGTCGGTGGTGACCACCGGCCCTTCGACGATCCGAAAGACGACAGGCAGCCGGCAGGCCTTTCGGCCGGACTCCTCCGCTTCGAGGCAGCGCGCGCGGGCCTCTAGAGGCTCCTGTTCGTCCCTTCGCAGTCGGGCCGTGTAGCCGTCGTACACTTCGACGAACAAGTATCCATCGTCTCGATAGAATTTTTCTACGCGCCGGCGGGCCTCTTCGAGGTTTTCGAATACGATCGGAGCTCCGGGCGCCACCCCCGGCTTTTCGGAGACCAGAGGCCGCAGCTCGGTCGCGCCGAACCCGTCGTTTCCCTCGAAACGAACTTCGGAAGCGACCCATTGCACTCCTTCGCGAATCTCGTAGATCAGGTCCATGAGTCCGTCCTCTCGCACCTCGGTCTCGGGAGCCCGAACCTCGACCAGCTGAAACCCTTCGCTTCGATAGAGCTCCGCGATGCCATCGGAGGCGGCCCGAGCCGCGCGGTCCACGAACACTGCCGCTGGGTCCGGCGGAGTGCTGTCGACTGCCCGCACCCGGCGCTCTGTCGACGCCCTACCGCCCACCAGCTGCTCCACCACCCGGGGGTCCACGCCCGGCTGCCCGAGCACCCGGCTCAGGGTCCGTTCTGCGGTCTGCCGGTAGCGCTCCACCAGGCGCTCCCGGGGGATCGAACTCCGCCCCCGAAAACGGATGGCTCCCAGGCGAGCCACCGGGCCTTCACGAACCCGATAGACGATGCGCCGAACGTTTCCGGACGGATCTTCGCTGACCCGAAACCGGACCTTCGCTTCGGCGTAACCGCGGATCAAAAGGGCATCGAGCATCCGGTCCTGCACTTCCTGCAGGGTCGCCCGGTCGGTCCCGCGCTCCTTCAACACTTCGGCCTCGGCCCGGAGCCAGCGTTGGGGAAAGCGTTCGTTGCCTTGGATCCGCAGCTCGACCCGGGGACCCGCCACGACCCGCACCCGAACGTCGGCCATCGGCGCTTCGGCGATGACCACCGGAATCACCTTTTCCACCCCCACCTCGGCGTCGTAGTAGCCCCGTTCCCGGTAGCCTTCCGCCAATTCCTCGACCGCTCGCTCCAAACGATCCAGGTCGAGCACATCGCCTGCGCCGAAGTCGAATCGATCTTCGAGCTCCCACGGCGCCGCCCGGGGGTTGCCGGTGAAAGTCAGGTCGCGGACCCGAACCAGGGGTCCCGGATCCACCCGGACCAGCAGCCGTTGGCCCCCCTCGGCATCGACCGGCTCCAAGGCCAGACCGACCGCGGGTTGCCGCCAACCGGATCGCTCGAGCGCCAGCTCCAGGCGGCGCCGCAGCAAAGACAGCTCCTCCGGCCGGATCGGGTCCCCTTCCCGGACCCCCAGTCCCCGTCGGACCAGGCCGGAGCCGGCGGCGCCCACTTCGATGAGCTGGACCTCCGTGAGCCGGGAAAGGGGGGGCAGCTCCAGGGTCAGGATGAGCCCCTCGCCCGCTTCGTCTTCTCGGACGAAGGCCTTTACGTCTTCGAACCGCCCGAGCCGATGAAGAGCCTTGATCGCCCGCCGGACGGCCGCGGGATCGTAGACCTGGCCCGCTTCGAGCTGACTGAGGCGCCGGAGCTCGCTCGGCTCTTCGTCGGGGGCGGCTTCGACCCGAACTTCGGACAGGGGGCGGCCCCGGAGCGCCGTCCCGTCTGCCGCCGCCACGAAGAGGCCGAGTCCGAGCAGCGCCGAAGCTCCCGGCGTCATCGCCACTCCCACCGGCGCCGGAGGTCCAGACCCCAATCCCCGAGGGGAACGTCGAGGGAGGAGGTCCAACCCAGCTGAAGCTCGAGCTGGGGGGTCAGACGGAGCTTCAGCGCCGCCCGCTGGTCGGTCGTTTCGATGTCGGAGCTTTGAAGGAACGAGCTCGAATATTCGAGGCGCAGCGATCGGTTCAAGACGTTCAGATCCTTGGCCACCAACAGCCGCGGTTCGTAGCTTCGGCTGACGCTCGAAAACTCGGTGGTCACATCGATTTGGTCCACCGGGATCACCTTCTTCACCTCTTCGTCCACGCCGGACAGCTTGAGCAGGGTGCTCCCCGCAAATGCTCCGATGTTGCGCTCGTCGGCCAGGGTTTGGGAACGGATGCCGCGAATCAGGCAGGACACGATGTCTTCACGGCCCATTTCCGGGGTGCTCGAATAGACCAGATCGAAGTCTTCGAGGGTACCGGACAGGCCGACCGAGATCCGGGCGGAGCACGCCTCGGCCCGCAGCGCCAGGTCGTAGGAAGGCGCGAAACGATAGCGGTCTCGAAACTCCACCGCCCCGCCGTCGAAGGTGTAGTCCCGACCCAAGAACGTCACCCGACCGCCGGGTACCACGGAAGCCGATCCGAGAAGGCCGGGACGCTGGTTGGTGCCGGTCCAGCGCACGTCCCCTTTCACCTCCGCAGACACCACGTCGCTCTGCAGGCGAACGGGAGACATGGATCGCAGCCTCACGTCCACCTGCACGAATTCGGCGGAGGGATCGTAGGCCACGGGCGGGGTCGTTTCGACCAAGGTGCGAAGGTCGATCCGCGGCTCGATGAGCCCCCGGCGAAGCTCCAGATCTCCCCGGACCGAAAGGTCGCCGCCGGTGCCGCCGACCACCAGCTGACCGTCCAGCTGCCCCATCACATCGGCAGCGGGGAGCAGCATCCGGGGCCGGGGCCCGTCCAGCTTCACCCACAGGGCCACCTGACCGAGGCTGAGTCCGTCCAGGTTCACGCGCCCGCGGGCGGAGATCGCTCCTCCGGCCCAACGACCCTCCATGGCGTCGAGCAAGATCGCGCGCTGACTGAAGCTGAGCCGCCCCTGCAGATCCACGAGCGGGTCGTCCACCCGCGCCCACTGGAGCAATCCATCTTGCACCTGCGCCGTACCGACCACGTCGATCCGGGACGGCGGACCGGTGATGGTAGCGTCGAACCCCAGACGCCCGTCGGCCCGCTCTGCGCTGGCGGTCCACTGTTCCAGAATCGAAAGGTCGAGGGCACCTTCAACCCGAAGGTCGACCTGGTCGGGTCCCGCCATTCCGGTAGTGGCCACGCGGCTTTGGGGCCCCTCGAGCACCAAGGTGTCGTTGGGCTCGGTGCGCAAAGCGCCCCGGTCGATGGCGAAGCCCGTGATGCCGGCCGAGGTCCACTCGCTGTCCAGGGTGCGAACCTGGAGGTCCCGAAGCTCGAATCGACCGTCGAGGCTTCGTGGCCGCATGGCTTGGCCGGTCAGGGCCAGACTGCCGGTCACGAAGCCGCCCCAGCGCCCACCGCGGGCCGCCGCCACCAGATCCAACACCGGTGCGACGTCCAGCTCCAGATTCAGGTCGAACGGGACCGTCGGCTCGACGCGAAATCCGCCGTCGATCCGAGCCGCTCCCAGCCGACCGGCCACGGCCACCCGGCCCGATTCGATCGGTCCCCTCAACGTGCCGGAGCCGAGCACTGCCTGGTCGAGCCCGATCCCCGAGACCCGAATGCGGTGGCTGCCGTTCAGTGCGTCGAGCGGTCCGTCGAGGCGAAGATCGACGTCGATCAGTCCCTTGAGAGAAGCAAGCGGTTTGCTGTCGAGCGCACTCAATGGAAGGTCATCAAAACGAAGCCGTACGTCCGCCAATCGGTTTTCCAAGGGATCATAGAGGCCCTGGCCGGTCCAGTCCACGCCGGCCTTGCGGAGCCGAAGTCGTTGCACGTCGAGCCTTCCCTCATCCACTCGAACGAACACATCGGCTTCGTCGAAGCGTTCTCCGAGCACTTCGAAGCGCTGCGAGTGCAGATCCACCGGTCCCGACAGCTTTGCGATCGGCCCCGACAGGCGAGCGCTGCCGGACACGTGCCCCCGAGGACTTCCGTAGCGCGCTGGCGGGCCGGGCAGCAGCCGGCGCAGATCTTCGGCCCGGCCCGATCCGACCTGGACGGAAAGGTCGGCCGGCAAACCAGGCACCAAGCGAATGTCCATGGATCCGGTGTAGGCCGTGCGACCGAGTCGGCCGCGGGTCCGGGGAAACTTCAGGCGGGTCACGTCCCGCCACCGGACCGGGCCCGACAACCGTCCCAACGGAAGTCCCGCCGCCACCGCCCCCGTCAGATCGAGGCGGCCGTCGGCCTGAAGGTCACCGGGCCGGATCCGCAGATCCGCCTCGAGCGCGCCGACCCCCTCGAAGGTCGCGCCCGCAATGGGTCCCAGCTCCGTGAAATCCAAGGGCTCGAACTTCACCTGCAGATCTTGGCCGAGCTGGGGTTTCAGCCCGATTCGGGCGTCCACCCGGGCTCGGGTCGCGCCGCCCGAGACCCGACCGCCGTCGAAATGCAGGTTGTCGGCGGTGAAACGCCAGCGCCCCTGCACCCGGGCATCGACCCGGGGCTCGAGCATGCGTTCGGCCGAAGGCAGGCGGCGGCCCTCCCAAAAAGACCGGTCCGAGACGAAAAAGCGCTCGGTGCGAAAGTCGAAGGGACCCTCCAACGAAACCGGCACCAATGTCCCCTCGACCCGGCTCGTTCCGTCGGCCTGCAGGTCGACCCACGGATGGGGAACGTTCAAGACGTGCAGCAGGTGGCCCAGGGACAAGCGCTCGGCCTGGGCCCGGGCCTCGAGCGGGAGGCCCGGCTCGAGCCGCAGCCGGCCGGACGCGGTGGCTCCGCCCCTGCCCAGGCGCACCCGCACCCGCTCGGCCACCAGCTGCCGTCGGTCGAGCCGAAAGCGGCCCCGGATGCGATCGAAGGGACCGTACCGGGCCACCTCCAAGCGCCGGGCATCGATGTTTCCGGTCGCGCGCGGGTCGTGCAGGGGGCCCGCGACCTGCAGGTTCGCGGTCACCTTGCCCGAGATCCGCGGCATCGACGGCCAGCGGGGCACACGACGCAGGTCGGTCTCGGCTTCCACCTTCAGGTCGACCACCCACCCGAGCAGGTCGACGGAGCCCCGGACCCGAAGGTCGGCCCCTTCGGTCCGGAGTTCGAGCCGGTCCAGGCTCAAGGCCCGCGGCCGGGTCAACAGGCCCTCCAAGTGCCCCAGGGCCTGAAACCGGTCCACCCGGACCACCTGGGACCCGGTCTCGACCTCGGCCGAAGTCAACCCAACCGCCACGTCGGTGCCGCCGGTCGGCCCCGGAAACAGGGCCAGGCCCAGTCCGTGGAGCCGGGCGGCCACCGTGGGCGTGCGGACGGTCAAATCCCCCTCCTCCACCGTGAACTCGCTGACGCCCAGGGCCACGGGCAGGGTGCTTCGCCGCCCGGTCGCGGTCGGGTCCGGCGCCAGACACCTCGGCAAGTCCCGGATCCGTCCGTCCCGGACGGCCACCTCGAGCTGCGGCTCGAGCAAGGCGACCCGTTCGAGTTGAAGGCGGCCGTAGAACAGGGGCAGCACCCGGAGCGACACCAGCACCTCCGCGGCGGCCCATCGAAAACTGCCCGACTCTTCCAATCGGACACCGGACAGCTGCAGCTGCCGCTCGAAGGGCCGCAGGCGCAGGTCCTCGAAATGGGGTTTTACCCCGCACCGGGCCCGAACCTGGGTCGCCACCTCCTGCCGCACCCATTCGACCGCCCGACCGGTCCGAAATGCCCAAACCAGCGCCACGGCGGTCGCCACCCCGAGCACCATCACGGCGACGGCGCAGGCGGTCACCGCGCGCCAGACGCGGCTCCGCTTGATCAGCGGCTCGATGGCTGGGTCGGGGTTCGTCACGGATCAACTCCACGGGCCCGAAAAGGGAGGGCTCGGTGTACAACCAAACGGGCGGCTGGGCACTTCCGTCCCCCCTGTGGGCAGGGTCACTCCGGTGCAACCGGTCCGGCGGAACAGGAACGGGCCCGGCACTGTTGGGAAATCGGTGGCCAAGCTCTCCCTCCACGAAGAATGGTATGATGGCCCTCGGCCGAAGCCTCGTCCCATGACCCTGCTGCGACGGATAAGCGACCTTCTGCGGTCCAACATCAACGACCTGATCTCCCGGGCCGAAGACCCGGAAAAGATGCTCAACGCTGCCATCGAAGAGATGCAGAAGCAGCTGGTGGAGGCGAAGAGCCGGGTGGCCATGTCGATCGCCGACGAAAAGCGACTCGAAAAGCACCACCTGCAGGAAAAGAACAAGGCCGACGAGTGGGAGCGCAAGGCCATGTCGGCGGTGCAGGCGGGGCGGGACGACCTGGCCATGGAGGCCCTGAACCGCAAGAAGGAACACGCCGACGCCGCCGCCCAGTACGCCGCCCAGCTCGAGCAGCAGCGGGGTGCCGTGGACGAGCTCAAGCGCGCCTTGGGCGACCTGACCTCCAAGCTGGACGAGACCAAGCGCAAGCGAACCCTGCTTTTGGCCCGGGCCAAACGGGCGGAAGCCCAGCGGCGTCTGGCCGAGACCTTGACCAACCGCAGCCAGTTTTCGGCCCTGGAACGGCTGGAGCGTCTGGAGTCGCGGGTCGAACGGGAGGAAGCCCGGGCCGAAGCCTCTTGGGAGCTCAACACCCTGGATTCCGGCGGCTACGAGCACGACCTGGCTTCCGAGATCGACGCCCTCGAAAGCCCAGAGCCCAGCGACGAGCTGGCAGCTCTCAAAGCGCGCATGGCCCAGTCCCTGCCCGAACCGCAGTCGCAGACCGAGTCCCCCTCCCGCGGCGCCCTCAGCGCCCCAAAGTCCGACGCCGATCCTGCGGCAGAAAAGGCCAGCCCCGAAGCCGAAGCGACTTCCGAGTCCGAATCGAATTCCGGGGCCGAGCCCGGTGCGGCCGGCGGATCCGATCCGGGTTCCGCCGGCGGCGACAGCAGCTCCGAGCCGCCCAAGGGCCCCCCGACGGCCCAAAACGCCTCGTGAACGGCCCCCGGGCCTTCGACATCCGACGACGCATGTCGTGGGCCCTCGCGGTGGGCCTGCAGCTGGGTTGCGGCTCGCCCCCACCGGCGCGCCTCGGTGCGATCGATCCCCTTCCCCCCGAAGCCGCCCGGGACTGCGCGCTTCCGTACGTGCGGCTCGAAGCGGGACCCGCCCGCTGGTCCGACTTGGACCTCGGCACCACCTGCGAAGTCTGGGTGGAGTCGGACGAGTGCATCTTTGGAATCTGGGAGGACTGCGTCTCGCTTCCCCAGGTCCGCCGGCGGGAGTGGCAGGGCCGCTTTCGCGACCTGCGCGCCGAACTGGTGCCGGCCCACGTCCCCAGCGCGCCCGATCGGGCCCCGACCCGCTGCGAGGGCGTGCTCGAGACCCGGCGCGAAGGTCGTGTCCTGCGGGCAGCCTGTGTGCTCGACGATCCGTCCCCCCATGGAGGCGTGCTGCTCGAGTGGCCTGCAGCCGGAGCTCGGCCATGGGCCCGGGCCGATGAAGCGGTGCCTGCGCCTGCCGGACTGACCTCCGCCGACGGGGACGGGCAGGGCGGTCTGTGGATCGGAGCCGACGACGGAAGCCTGCTGCGCTACGCCGGCGGCGGCCAGCTGACCCGGACCGCGTCCCTGGGCCGAGAACTCGGGCGCATCCGCTGGGTCCGCCGGGTGGGAAACGGAGCGGTGATGGCGGGCCCCCGAGCCTGGATGCGGGTGGGCCCGGACGGAACCGAGGGCCCCCGCCCGCTGGATGGCCTGACCGACGCGGCTTGGGCCCCAGCCGGAACCCCCGAAGGTCGGCTCGTGGGCGTCGGAAGTCGGGACGGTCGAGGCTGGGTGCGAAACCACTCGCCGGTCACGCTCGAGCCCCTGGGAGAGCCGCGGGTGCTTTCGGGCCGGGCCCTGGCCGTCGGGCTCTCGAAAGACCGGGCGGTGGTGCTCACCGAGGGGCGGGTGGTGGAGCTGGACGTGTCGGGCTCCGCGCCGCGGTTCCTTCGGGACACGCCGCGCGTCGCCGGCCCCGCAACCCGGCTTGCGCAGCTCGGATCGGACAGCTTCGGTTTCGGCGGCCCGTGCCACCCGGCGGGACCGAGCCACTGCGCCTTTCGGGTGCGTTTGCCCCTCGGGCCGGTCGAACGCTTCCCGGTGCCCGGCGCCGGCATCGCCCTGGCACCCCGACCGGACGGCCGCGGTGGCTTGGTGCTCGCCGGCCGCATGGGTCTGGCCCTGGCCGCGGACGGCGCCGGTCGCCCCCTGACGATGACCGGCTTCGAATCCAAGGATACGGCGCCCTGGCTCGACTTGGTGCCCCTCGGCGGGGACCGTTTCGCGGCCGTCTCTGCCGACGGAATTCTTCCCATCGGTGCCTCTGCTCGGTAGAAGCCCACATGATGCGTGCCCTTGCCGCCTACCTCGGCCCGCCCATTCCTGCCGCGAACGTGCTGCCTCGCTCCGCCATCGGAGACGTTCCCGCGTTCGGGCTCGGCTGGTATCGCCCCGAGCACGGCCCCATCCGAACCGCGAGCCGGGTTCCGGTTTCCCGGGGGGACGCGGTGCTGGAGGTCCCCAGCCGAGAAGACAGCCATTGCATCCTGGCCCACGCCGGCGTGCGACCGGGCGAAGCCCAGCCCTTCCGGCACGGAGACCTTCTGTTCGGCTTTTTCGGGGTGCTCGAGGCGCCGCAGGCCGTCGAGTCGACCCTGATGGCCCGGCTGTCGGAGCGCAGCCGAGCCGCGAACCTGGACCGGACCCCCGAGGGGCTGATCTTTTTGACCTTCCTCGACGAGCTTCGGGACCGAACCGAGCCCGACGACCTGGCGGACGCCCTCGAAAAGACCGTCGGGGTCGTGCAGGATCTGGCGACCGGTCACGGAACCGCGGCCACCTTCACCGCGGTGGTCACCCAAGGGGACTGCCTGGTGACCCTCCGGACCGGAACCTCCGGGACCGAGGCTGCCTTGCCGCCTCTGCGCACCTTGGTGACCACCGACGCCGGGCCCGGCCCCGCCCAAGGCCGTTGGGTGTGCACCGAACCGGCCTTTGCCGGGGACTGGACCGAGCTCGACCCCCACTCCCTCGTGATCTTCACCCGGGATGTCTGACCGCTGCCGGGTCGTCCTGGCCGCGGTGCTGGGAGCTTCGGCGGCATGCACCTGGGCCGAGCGGGTCGCCGTGGATCTGTTCGGCCCCCCGGATGTCGAGGCCCGCGAGGTCCACCCCGAGGCGGGGCGCTCGGTCCACTGGGAAGAATGGGACCAGCTCGTCGGGCAGATCGTGGACGGCGCGGGCCGGGTGGACTACGAGCGCCTGCGCCGGGCGCACGAAAGCGATCTGACTCGGGTCTTGGCGCGCTTTCGAGAGGTGGAGCTGGACGGGCTCCGTCGCGACCACCGACTCGCCACCCTGATCAACGCCTACAACGCCTTCACTTTGCAACTCGTGCTGGACCACTGGCCGGTAGACTCGATCCGCGACATTCCGTCCAAGGACCGTTGGAAGGCGAAGCGATGGCAGCTCGGGTCGCGGACCGTGAGCCTACACGAGTTGGAACATGAGATGTTGCGACGGAACTTCGTCGAGCCCCGAATCCACTTCGCCATCAACTGCGCCAGCGAAAGCTGCCCGCCGCTGCTGGCGCGAGCCTACGACGGGGACAGGGTGGATGCCCAGCTCGACCGGGTGAGCCGTATGGTGCACACGCCCGGCTCACGCTGGTTTCGCTTCGAACGAGATCGAGATTCGGCGACAGTCCGCCTCACGCGGATCTACCTGTGGTACGAAGACGACTTCGAAGCGGTGGCCGAGTCTGCGGAGGCCTTCGCCTCTCGGTTTTCAACTCCACTCGAGCGAGCTCTGAACGAGGGGGCGCGGCTCGATGTCGGCTATTTGGACTACGATTGGTCCCTGAACCGAACCCGAACCGCGACCCCCTCCGGAACTCCGCTCAGCCCCCGATGAGCTGCAGGGCGACCTGCGGAGCCACATTCGCCTGCCCGAGGATGGCGATGGCCGACTGCTGCAGGATCTGGTTGCGAGAAAACTCGGCGGTCTCTTTGGCGAAGTCCGCGTCGCGGATCCGGGACCGGGCCGCCGACAAGTTCTCGGAGATGGCCGACAGGTTCGACACGGTAGACTCGAAGCGGCTCAGGAGCGCCCCCAGATCCGCCTGCTGACCGGCCACCTGGCGAATGGCCACGTCCAGAACCTGCAGGGCTTCGTCGGCGCCGGCCTGGGTGGCCAGGCTGAGGGTGGTCAGGTTGACGGCCGTGTTGACCGCGGTGTTGCCCACCGCCAGGCCCGCGTTGGCCGGAGTCGTGCCGGCCACCGAGATGTCGGTGTCCGATTCGAGGCGCAGCGAACCGACGACGGTGGTTCCCGGCGCGCCGCCGCCCAGGTTGGCGCCGAACACGCCACCTCCCGTCAAGTCGGCACCCTCGAAGGTGACGTTCCGGCCGTCGTTGGCGGTCAGGACCAGCTCGTTCGCCCCGTTCAAGGTGGCCTGCACACCGGTGCGGCTCGAGACCGCGTTGATCGCGTTCCGCAGCGCGCTGTCCGCATCGTCCGCCTGCACGGTCACCGCTCCGATGTCGATGCCGTTGATCACGATGTCGCCGGCCGCGATGGTCCCGGCCGCGATGGCCTCGGCCGGCGTGTTGGTGTTCGGCTCCACGATGGCCCGGACGCCGTGATCCGGGGCTCCCGAGTTGATGGCGGACGCCTTGGCGATGGCCGACGCATCGTTGGCCGCATACGAAAGCTGGTCGTCATTGCCGCTCGAGGGCCGGACCGCGATGCCGTTCAGGGTCAGCTCGTCGGTGCCGAGGGGGTTGTTGCTGACGTCCGCCACGGCCTGAACGGCCTGGGCTCCCAAGTTGAAGGCCCGGGCCGAGTTGATGGTCACCGATATGTTCTGACCGGAGCCGGCACCGATCTGAAAGACCCGGTCCGAGAAGGACCCGTCCAAGATCAGCCGGTCGTTGAAGTTGGTCTGGGTGGAGATCCGGTCGATCTCTTCCACCAGCTGGTCGACCTCGGCTTGAATGGCCACACGGTCGCCCACGGAGTTGGTGTCGTTGGCGGCCTGCACCGCCAGCTCTCGGATGCGCTGAAGGCCTCCGAGCATCTGGTTCAGGGCGGCCTCGGCGGTCTGGGCCAAGGACACGCCGTCGTTGGCGTTCCGCACGGCCTGGTTCAGACCCCGGATCTGGGATGTGAACCGCTCGCTGATGGCGAGCCCTGCCGCGTCATCTTTCGCGGAGTTGATCCGCAGGCCGGTCGACAGGCGCTCGAAGCTGGTCGACAGGGCCCTCGTGTTGCGGGTCAAAGCCCGCTGCGTGTTCAGTGCTGCGACGTTGGTGTTGATCTGCAAAGTCATTTGGCTCTCGTCTCCCGCGGGCTCCGGGACCTCCGAAGCGCCGTTCGTTGCCCCATCTTTCGACGCACCAATCTGAGCCTTGAGTCCGAACGAGACGGGCCGGTTCGATACGGCTCGCTCCGGGTCGGGTGCACGGGCGGCACCGAGGGTGGAAACAGCCCCAAACCTCCGGTTTTCGCGTCGTTCAGACCATCCCGACCTTCGCGCGTTTCATTGAGAGCCAGTCCCGGTTCGAGACCGTTTCTCGGGCCGAGACGTCCGAGACGGAGCGACCGCGGGGCCCAGTGGGGTCACAAGCGGCGCAGGGTCCGGGCCGCCATGCGATGCACCCGGGCGTCGGCCCGCGTGCTGGCGATCACCTCCCGCAGCAGACTCCGAGCCCGTTCCGGATCTCGAGGCTGGGCCACCAGGGCCTGGTAGTAGACGTCCTGGGCTCGCGCCTGCAGGTCGTCCAGACGCGCGACCGACGCCGCATGGCCGGCAACGGTGTGCAGGGCCCGCTCGAAGGCCCGAAACGCACCCGCGTAGTCCTGGGCCAGCTGCCGCTCCACGCCGGCCAAATAGTGGGCGTCCGCCTTCATCCGACGAAGCTCGGCCTGTACGGCCCCTTCTCCGTAGCCGACGCTTCGCTCGAGTTTGCGAAGGGGCCCGAGGGCCTTCAGGAGGCCGGGACCGTCCTTTTCTTGGTGAAGGCCACGAACCCGCTCGAGCCCGGCCCGAACCCGTCGAGCCCGGTCGGCCCACCCCCGAGCGCCCGCGGTGCCCACGGCGGCGGCCGCATCCAGGGCCGAGGAGATCTGGCCTCTTCGGTAC
>DAPKRQ010000309.1:0-7395 GCA_031800475.1 Myxococcales bacterium LLY-WYZ-16_1 | reverse complement strand
GGCGGGCGGGCGGTCACCGACGTGGAGGCCATCGTGGTGGATGCGGTCACACCGGTGGGCGTCACCGTCGATGATCGGGCCGACGCCATCACCTGGAAGGCCCGCGGCGCCGCATTGCAGGTGCGGGTGGTGGTGGCGGTTCACGCCGACCCGGTTCGGATGGCCGGCGGGCCCGTTCGGTACAGCGTCGCCCTGATCGAGCGAAAAGGCCTTGGAAACACCCTGACCAAAGCGCCTTTTCGCTCCCGGGTGCAGGCGGTGCCCGTCCGCGTGACCCCGACCGAGCTGGCCCGGGACTTCTACGGCTACCGGCTGTACCGAAACCGCGCCCTCCGAAAGCGGGCGGCCCTGGCCCGCCAAGGCCTGCGGGTGAGTCTGAGCGGACGGGTTCCGGCGCTGGCCCGGGCCTCTCCCCGGGCGGTCCTGGCGGTCCGGGAGTTCGAGCGGGATCGGCGCCGCATGGCCATCGCCCTGCGCCACCTCGAAGCGGCCCGACGCAGTGGTCAGCCGGAGCTCGCCCGCCAGGCGGCTCGGTATCTCGACAATCGGGACCGACCCCAGCGGGACTGGGTCGACGTGCCAGACGTGCCTGTGCTCGCGCCAGCTCGGACCGAGCCGGAAGCCCCCGAGCCCGAGCCCGAGTTTTCCGAGACCTCCGAACCGGACGAATCGGGCGTTCTGGAGCCGATCACCACCTACCAACCGGGCACCGAAGGTCCGCGCGAGCCGGAGTCCGAGCCCGAGCCCCAACTCCAGCGTCCCCCGCCGCTCGACCCGGTCATCATCGATTCGAGCGAACAAAGGGAGGCGGACCGCTCCGTATCGGCCACCCTGCCCGGCGAGTTTCGGGAAGAAGACCTGCCCAACGTGCCGCGGGGCTTGCGCTTGGAAGACCCCAACGTGGGCTTCGGGGGCGGTGCTCGCTTCGTTTGGGCCGAGACCGAGCTTCAGGAATCGGCCACCTCGGCCGCGGTCTTCTACTTCGCCCAGGCAGCGCTGACCCGACGGCTGGGCCTCGAGGCCACCCTGCCGAGCCAGTTCGTCGACCTGGACGGAATCCGCGCTGAGTCGGTCTACGCCGCCGGAAACCCGATGCTCGCTTTGAAATATCGATTCTTTTTGCCCGAGGTGGAGGGTCGTAAACCGGTGTTGACCTTGCGGGCTCGCTACGCATTTCCCTTGGCTCCTCCCCACAAGCTGCGTCCCACCGACATCACGGCCGAAACCTTCACCCAGCAGGCCTTCGTGGTCGACACCTGGGCGTTCTTGCCCGAACACCACGACCTGGGGGTGGGTACCAGCTTCGGCTGGCAAGTCGGGTGGTTGACGGTCTCAGGCCAGCTCCACGTGGACTTGTTCGTTCCGACCGAGGACACCGGCCTGGGCGAGTTCTTCACCCTGGGCTGGGGCATGGGGGTGGGGGCGTTGCCTTTCGGGGATCAGGTCGGCGGCTTCGCGGAGCTTCGGGGCGTGACCTTCCTCCGCGGAACGGGTCGCACCGAGGCCGTGACCGACATCGGCGTCCGCGGCTATTTGTTCGACTGGCTGGAACCGGCGGTCTTTTTGGGATTGCCGATCGGTTCGGTTGCGGGACGAACCAGCCCCCAGCTCGGTATCGAGCTGCGCATCCAGTCCGACGCGGTGGCTCGGCGCAAAGTCTCGGCGGTGGAGCGATGATGGCGACTCGGAAGCGCTTTGGGTGGGCATGGGTTGGCGCCATGGCGATGGGAACGTTCGCAGGCGCCTGCAGCGACGAGTGCTCCTTTTCCGACGACGATGCGGAGCCCTTCGTTTCGCTCGAATGCAGCGCGGGACAGCTGTGCTACCTGGGGCGCTGTCTCGACGCTTGCTTGGCGGGACAAGAGCGCACCGAGCCGTGCGAGCGAGAGGACGCCTGTGGCGGAGCGAGGCCGTTCTGCGTCGATGGGTTCTGCAGCGCGTGTCCCTCGGGCTTCGAGTGCGTGCCGGCTTTGGACCTGTGCCGACCGATCTCGCCGGCACCGCTCCCGGAAGTGCCAGAGCGCCCGGACGATCCGAGCCTCATCCCGCCGGGCCCCCTGGACATGTCCCTGCCCGGCCCCGGGCTGAGCCGCTTCCCGGACGCGGGGCCCCCGACCGAACAGGGGATCACGTGGGCGGTGGACTTCACCGTGGCACACCGTACCGTGCTCACTCCCGGCGGGACGGCCACGGACGAGCCGGTGGTGCGCGTCAACGCCTGGGACGTCGAGGGCTTGGGGGCTGACCGGGTGTGGCGGCCCGAGTTCGAGCCGCCCCGGCTCGAGACCTTCGCTCGGGACCGGGACGGCAACGAACTCCGAGACCTGGACTGCGACATTCGAGTTTTGAACACGCCGACGGTCGCAGTCTCCCGGGGCAGCGTGGGTGACGTCGCCTTCGAGGACGACACGGAGGACGAGCGATTCTTTTTGACGGACTACGATGCAACATTCGACGGAATGCGGTACCGGGTGACACCTCGAACGACCCCGCCGGCCGCCACCGTTTTCCGCCCGTCCCTGCCGATGGTTTCTCCGCAGGGCGAGATCGTCGTCAGCGGAACCGGGGCCAGCGGGGTCACGCAGAGCACCTTTTCACAGGCGCAACACATCCCCTTTCTCTTCGAGCTCAACAGCGCGACGGCAGAACAGATGGCTGCGGGGTACCGCATCGACGAAAACGTCGACCGCGATATCGAATTTGGCTGGCGAGATCCCATCACCAGCGGAACCTTCATCGGCGAGGTGGTCTTCGTTCAGATCGACGCTTCGACTGCGGATGACCCCCACGAGCTCATCTGTGAGGATGCGGAGGGTCCGAATTCCACCTCGGAGATCGTGATTCGCCGCGAGCTCTTACAGGCATTTCGAGATCGCGTGGGGACCGAAACCGCCTTTCCGATCCGGGTGGGACGGAGAAACCGGCAGGCGTTCACCATCGAACCGGCTCCCGGAGAGGCGATCCGGGCCATCTTGGACATCAGCCGGCACTTTCAGTCGACCATCCGATTCGACTGAGCCGGAACCTGAGCTGGCCTTCCCGCCTGCCGTTCGCAAAGGCGACCGCCCGCGGCCGAAAACCGCATTGTGGGGTCGGTTGGGTCGTTCCATGGCCCGAGGGCTGGGTCCCTGGGGCTGCTCCGGCCGGCTCAGATGGTGGGGATGCAGCGGCAGTCCACCGGATCGCAGGTTTCAGATGGACCACACCCTCCACAGTCGGCGGGGCAGGCGCATTCGCAGCCCACAGCCGGGTCGCACACCTCGTTGTTCGAGCAGCCGGCGTCGCAACCAGCGGGACATTCGCAGGCACAAGCGTTCGGGTTGCAGCTCGCTCCTTCGACGCAGCCCCCGCAGTCTTCGGGGCAAACGCAAGCACAGTCTGCGTCTGGATCGCAAATCGCGTTGCCGGAGCACGCGTCGCTGCAGCCGGGCTCACAGACGCATTCGCACAGCGACTCGTTGCACGACGCGTTGCTCGAACAAGTACCACCGCAGTCGTCGGGACAAGCGCACGAGCAGCTCGCTTCGTTGCACTCGGTCAGGGACCCGACGCATGCACCCCCGCATTCGACGCAATCGCAGCTGCACGTGGTGGGGTTGCAGACCGTACCGGGTCCGCAGGCACCCCCGCAGTCCGGAGCGCACTCACACTGGCAGGTCTGTACGTTGCAGGTCTCACCAGGTCCGCAATTTCCGTTGCAGTCCGGCGTGCACGCACAGTCACAGTTGCCGTCGCAGACCTCGTTGTCGCCGCAGGCCGAGCACAGCAGCGGATCGCAGACGCACACGCCCAGCGACTCGTCGCAGACCTGACCGGGCGCACAAGGACCGCACGGCCCCGGCTCGGGCTCCCACAACCGGTAGCTGATCACCACCAGGTCGTTCACGTTCGGACGGTACGTGAAACCTCGAAAAAATACCGAGTTGCTGGCCGCGTCGTAGTCGAAGCCGTCGTCTCGGTCCCGCGGCACCACCTCCACGTTGCCCGAGCCGCCCTGGCCGACCCGGATCACGCCGACTCGCAGGGTCGATGAGATCGGCGATCCGGTTAGCTTGAATTGGGAAGCCGCGCCCGCTACCGCGTCGATGATCGCTTGAAGCGCCGCCCCCGGGTCAGAACTGCACGGCGAATAGAGCGCGCCGCCGGTGGCGTCGACCACCTCGCGGTAGCCACGGCCTGGCTCGTTCCTTCCGCCGCTGCCGCACCGATAGTCCCGGCACGACGTGGGGGTTGCTGCCACCGGAATCACCTGGGCGAACGCCACCCCGTTGTTGTCGATCAGCTGATCGATGTACGGTTGAACGATCCGGTCGATGCAGGCCTGTTCCGTCGAATCGGGCTCGGCGCGGCATATGGCGTTGTCATTCGTCGAGTAGACATCCTCGATGCCGGTCGCGCAGGTCGGCTCGTAGTTGAAGCATCGCCGGTCGTCCGAAGTGATCTCTTCAGCGTACTCGTCCGAGATGTAGACCACGGCCAACACGGCCCCATCGCGCAGTTTTTGCGGGTCGGTGATCCCGACCGGACTTCGAGGCAGAGCTTTGGAGACGGCTTGAAAGGCCGCATCCAGCCCGAACTCGCAGCCGTCGTCGCCGGACGTATCGCTGAGGTAGGTCGCGAACAACTGCCGATCGGTGGTGAACCCAACGCCTCGCAGGTCGCCCGCATTGTTTGGGAATTTGTACGCGTTTTCGGTGTGGGGCACGACACCGAGGCGGAAGTCCACGTTGTTCGTCTGAAGCTCGCTGACGATCAGGTCGGCGGCATTCGAGATGCGACCTCGGTCGTCGTCGGTCGATCCGGAGATGTCCGCCATGAAGATGAAGTCGGCAACCGACTGTCCTTCAGCCAGAAACGGGTCGCAGTCTTTGCCTCGAGGCGCCTGGTATTCGGCCAAAGCGCTTCCATTGACGAGATCTTGCAGAACGATGGCTCGGTTGTCCGTTCGATCCACGAACGAGGCTCTGTCGAGCAGAGCGCCCACAACCACGATCTCGTTGGGGCGGAGCAGGACCTGTTCCATGTAGATCCAGCGCCCGTGGCTGGCGCCGGACGGCGCGGGAAGCCCGCTCACGTCGCCGGGAGCCAGGCCGGTGGCGGCCAGCACCAGCTCGTTGCGCACCTGGGCCGGCGTCCGGCTGGGGCCCCCCAAGTCCAGAGCGAACTCCCGAGAGACCACGGTCTCATGGCCGTCATGCGAGCGGATCGACCGCCCCGAGACCCGTGCCTGTCGGCTCCACCCCGACGGCAGGGCGTTGTCGACCCGGCGATCCAGTTGATCGGCCTGGCCCGTGGCCGTCCCCGGACCCGCGAACCGCGGAAGCCGAGCGATGAATCCCGCAATCCCATCCTGGCTGTCATCCAGGGCAGAGATGGCCACGCTGCTGCTCGCAACCTGGACCGTGGCAGCCGCGATGGAAAAGCTCTGCTCGACCGCCAGGGTCCACGCGGCGGGGCCGCCCTCTTCGAACCGCACCCGCTTGAGGTTCGCGTCTGCACAGATCTGCCGAAGCCCCGGGATCCGGTCGGCGGCCGGGTCGTCCGGGTCGGTCGGGTCGAAGCCGGCCAAGGTCTCGTCGCCATCGGACAAGCCGTCCCCGTCGGAGTCCGCCACGTTGGGGTCGGTCTCATCAGGGTCGACCGCGCCGTTTTGGTTCCGGTCCTCCTGACCATCGAGCAACCCGTCGCCATCGCTGTCCCGGTCGTCGACCCCGGTGGTGGTCGTCGGGTCCTGGTCGATGGCCAGGCCGGGGCAGTCGGAGCCGGGCACCGGGGCCGTGATTCCGAGCTCGAGCCCATCGGGCAGGCCGTCGCCGTCGGTGTCGGCACGAACCGGGCTGAGCCCCTGGACCACTTCGTCCCGATCGGCGATGCCGTCGCAGTCGGTGTCCGGCGTGCGGGGGTCGGTCTCGAAAGACTCCCGAACCCCGTTCGCGTTCACGTCTTCTTCCCCGTCGAACAAGCCGTCGCCGTCGGTGTCGCCGTTCAACGGGTCCGTTTCTCCCGCATCAAAAATCCCGTCGCGGTTTCGGTCTTCGACCCCATCGAAAATGCCGTCCCCGTCCGTATCCGGCGACGCGCCGTCCAGCTCGCCCGCATCGCGCCGTCCGTTCCGGTTGGCGTCCTCGACCGCGTCGTCCAGACCGTCGGCGTCCGTGTCTCGAAAGCGCGGGTTCAGTTCCCCGGGGTCCACCCGGCCGTTCCGATTTTGGTCCTCGAGCCCGTCGGCGATGCCGTCGCCGTCGGAATCGGCCTCGACCGGCAGCGTGGAGGTGCCCGGGTCCCGATCCGCCGGGATCGCACCGCACTCCGGATCCACCGAAACGACCCGTCCGAGCTCCAGTCCATCGAACAGACCGTCGCCGTCGGAGTCCGGGTTTTCGGGGTCCGTGCGCCGCCCGTTGGGGTAGATGGTCGAGAACTCTTCTCGGTCGCTGAGCCCGTCGCAGTCCGTGTCCCGGCGGTCGTTGTCTTCGGCGAACGGATCGGCGCGCCGAATCGGGGGGCCCATGTCCACGGCGGCGTCCGGCCCCATCTTCGAGGGGCCCGCGTCGGGCCCGGCATCGCGCGGACCGCCATCGTCGGGGGAAGCGTCTCCTCCCACGCTTCCCCCGTCGGCGGCGGCCGGACGCCCCCCCGCCGCCGGCGCCGTGTCTCCGCAGGCGGCGAACAGCCCCAAGACTCCGATGAGGCCGAAGCCTTTCAGCCTCCCGAAATTGCCGCCCGCCGCCATGACCATCGTCGGAATACCATGGGGTCCGACCGGGCAGCCACCAGGGCTCAGGGCCTTGCGGCCAACCGCTGCAAGAGCCTCTGCGCCTTGGTCGCCGGGGGCTCGACACCCCATCGGACCACCCTTCGGGCCCAACGTTCGGCCAACTCCGTCTCACCTTGAGCCTCGGCCCACCGAGCCCAGGCCAGTCCGAGGTGAGCCCGCTCTTCGGTCGATCGGGCGGCGGAGTACAGGGTCGAGAGCTTCGAACGGGCCGGCCCATACCGCCCGTCGCGAACCCACGCCGCCACCTGGGCCAGGCCGCGCGAGATCTCGGGCCGCAGCGGCCGGGGCGCAGCGTCTTCGGCCGGAGCCTCCGGGACAGCGGCCCTGGCGGAGGCGCGGGGCGCAGCCAAGCGGCCCTCGCCGCCTTCCGCCGGGGCGGCCAGGGGCTCCCGCAGGGCTTCCGCGTCCGCCGCCGCTTTCGCCTCATCTGCGGACCGGCGGTTTTCGGCCAGCTGCGGTGGCGCTTCGACCTTCGTCGGGGCGGTTCGGGCCTGTCCGCCCGCCGGCGTTCGGTCCGAGCGCTTCTCGGAATCAGACCGGCCCGAAGGCTCGTCGCGGCCCGCCGCCGCCCGGTGTTCCCCGAGGGGGCCCGGGAGCACCCCGGTCGAACCGAATCC
>DAPKRQ010000308.1:0-6671 GCA_031800475.1 Myxococcales bacterium LLY-WYZ-16_1 | reverse complement strand
AGCCCTGCAACAGGCCGGCTGGGTGCGGGGCCTGATCACCCAGAACGTGGACCGACTCCATCACCGAGCGGGCAGCCGTCCGGTGGTGGAGCTTCACGGAGCCCTGGCCGAGGTGGAGTGCCTGGCTTGCCGCACCTTGGTCGATCGAAACGAAGTGCAAGCTGACCTGCATGAGCTCAACCCGGGTTTTTGTGAAGAGGCAGCGGGCCAGGTGGCTCCGGACGGCGACGCCGACCTGCCGAAAGCCGCGGTCGAGCGCTTTCGGGTGGCCCCCTGCCGGATCTGCGGCGGAGTTTTGAAGCCCAACGTGGTCTTCTTCGGCGAAAACGTTCCCCGGCAGACGGTGGACGCGGCCTGGCGCACCTGGGACGAGGCCCCGGCGATCTTGGTCCTCGGATCTTCGCTGACCGTATTCAGTGGATTTCGCTTCGTGAAGCGGGCCGCCCGCGACGGCAAGCCGATCGCCATCGTGAATCTGGGTCCCACTCGGGGAGACGACCTGTCGGAGCTGAAGGTGGACGTCCCCCTCGAGGAGCGCTTGCCGGCCTTGGCCGAGACCCTGGCTGCAGGCTGACGCCCCTGCCGTCCCGAAGGCACGCTGAAGTGGCGCAAACCGAAGCGGCCGGCACCACTGCGGGCAGCCGAAAGCCGGAGCGCGGACCCGAACGACGTGCGGCGACCGCCCCGGCTCCGAACCGCGGCACGACGGAGCCGAACCGGCCTGTCACAGCGCGTCCGTCCGGCGACGACCGACCGCCTCGGCCAGGGCCGCCAGCAGTTCGTCACGCGTGAAGGGCTTGGCCAGGAGCGGCCAATCATCCTGCCGAGAGGTGCCGTCTAAATCGGGAAGCTGACCCGACATGAAGACGACCGCCAGGTCCGGCCGCTCCGAGAGGAGCTCCCCCACCAACTCGGGGCCCGTCGACCCGGCCAGCATCATGTCGCTGAGCACCAGGCTGACCTCGGGATGGGCGGCGAGCTGCTGCCGCGCGCCCGACCCGTCCGCGGCCACCCGCACTGACAGCCCGAGGTGCGTCAACATGCCTTCGACGGCGCTTCGCACATCGGGGTCGTCTTCGACGAGGAGCACGGAACCAAAGACGAGCCCCGCCGGGGCCGGCGACTTCGAAGCCCGCCCTCCGTCGCGATGGCGCGGCAGCCACACGTCCACCCGGGTGCCCGCTCCTGCTTCACTGCAGATCCGAACCGTCCCCCCGGACTGCCGAGCGAATCCGTAGACCATGCTGAGGCCCAGTCCGGTGCCCTTGCCCGGTCCTTTGGTCGTGAAGAACGGCTCGAACACCCGTTGCCGGACGGACTCGGGCATGCCCACCCCGGTGTCGGCCACCGACAGCTCCAGGTAGGTGCCCGGCTTCACCGACTCGGCGTCGGCCGCGCCGGCGTCGACCTGGACCACCCGGGTGCGCACCGAGACCTCGCCTCCGTCGGGCATGGCATCTCGGGCGTTGACCACCAGGTTGAGGACGACGTTTTGGAGCTGCCCCTCGTCGGCGTGGCAGGGCGGAAGCCCCGGCGCGTCTTCGAGCCGCAATCGCACGTTGCTCGGCAGCGTTCTTTCGAGAAGCGCGGACAGTTCAAGCACGACCCGATCCAGGTACACCGGCCCCGGACGGAGCGGCTGCTGGCTCGAGAACGCCAGAAGGCTTCGGGTCAGGCTCGCCCCCCGCTCCGCCGCCCGCAGCGCCTGCTCGGCCAGGGCCCGGCTCGGCGAAGCCGGTTCCAGCTCGTCGGACAGCAGATACAGGTTTCCTCCGATCACCGTGAGCAGGTTGTTGAAGTCATGGGCCACCCCGCCGGTGAGTTGTCCGAGCGCCTCGAGCCGCTGGGCCTGCTGCAGACGGTGCTCGGCCTCCATCCGTTCGGTCACGTCTCGGCTGTTGAGCAAGATTCCTTGCACACCGGGCAAATCCATGTGGTTGCGGCCGGTTACCTCCAACATTCGCCAGTCGCCCGATTTGGACCGGTATCGAAGCAGGGTGACCTCTCGGGCTCCCGCTTCGACCCGCAAGCGCTCGAGCACGTTCGCGACCGAGTCCATGTCGTCCGGGTGCACCCACTTCAGACATTGGGTGCCCTCGAGCTCTTCGGGGGCGTAACCCAGCATTTCGCGCACGGCGGGGCTCACGAAGGAAAAGCGCCCCGCCGCGTCCACGATGGCGATGATGTCGATGTTGCTGGAGACGATGGCGCGCAGGCGCTCTTCGCTGGCCTTCAGATCGGCGAAGAGCATGGCGTTCTGCATCGAGATCGCCGCTTGCGCGCACAAAACCCGGAGCGCTTCGACGCGCTCCGCCGGAAAGGCCCGGCTGACCAAGGCGTTTTCGAGGTAGAGCGCCCCCAACAGCTGCCCGCCATGCTGAATGGGCAGACAGAGCACGCTCCGAAGCTCCCGCGCCCGGGGCTCGGCAGCCAGCCACGGTTCATCGGCCACGTCCTCCACCGAAATCGGGGCCTTACCGTTCAACGTGGCTCGAAGCAGCGAGCGGGGCACCCGTGCGGAGCGGTCGAGGGTCTCGGCCTCGCCTTCGCCCTCCTCTTCCGTGCCGCGGAAGCGAAGCACCCATTCCTTTTCTTTCGAGTAGACGATGGCGCCAGCCGTGGCACCGGCGTTTTCCAGAACCACGTCCAGCAGGCGACTCGGAAGAACGTCGGCGTCGAGCTCGCTGCGGGTGATTCGGGACGCCTTCACGAAAGACTGAAAATCGAGCTCGAGCCGGTCGGCCCCCAGTTCGGTGGCGCCGGGCCAAAGAAGAGGCTGCCCCGAGGCCCCTCGGACCCGCCGTCGGATCCGCTCCGCCGCCGCCGCCGCACCCCATCGTCGATATCCGTCCTCCGCCACCCGCGCCCAGTCCACCGCCAAACCCGCCTTGCCCCAGCGGAGCGCCGACTCGGCGGCCCACTCGGCCGCCAGCGCCACGTCGTGGGGCGCGCCGGACGACCTGGCCCCCGAAACGGCCTGGTCGAACCGATCTTGCGCCTCGCCGTGCCGCCCCTGCTTGGCCGCGAGGAGCGCTTCGACCAACGCGACCTTCGGACCGAAGACCGGGTCGTTGTGGCGGGCGAAGGTCCGCAGCAGGGTCAGGCTGGCTTCGACCTCCTCGGCGTCTTCCCGCTCGCGCGCCGGGTCGGGCTGGAGCAACAACACGGACGCCTGCCAAAAGTGAAACAGGGCCCCCGGTGGAAACTCGGCCAGCCCGTGATGCCATGCGCGGGCGGCGAGCACGGCCCTGCGAGCTTCGGCCCAATCGCCCTGCACCAAGGCGAGCCAAGTCGAGAAGATGTGTAGGATCGCGAGGCCCGTGTGGTCTTCAGCGTCGTGCAAGGCCCGAACGAATCCTTCGCGCTCCAGCACAGCTCCCTGCAGGACGCTCGCGCCGGAGCCGGACCGAAGAATGTGCAGCAACTGGAGCAGCACGCGGGTCCAGCGCGCCGGGGTCGTGATCTTTCGGCGCTCCAGGTCTTCGAGGTGCTCCGCGACGGTCGGCTCCAAGCTCGCCAGCGGTTCCCCAGCCAGCAGCCGATGTTGGCACAGGTTGTACAAGGCGTAGCCCGCGAACTCCAGGTCCCCGGAATCGAACAGAAGCGGATGGCTTCGTTCCAAGAGATCGATTCCGTCGGCGTAGGGGTGCGTCCAATGAGACACGGCCGAGCCCACGATAAAGTACGCCCGGCCCCGCACCGCCTTGAGCGAAGCCCGCTCTCCAAGGGCCATGGCCAAGTCTCCAAAGCGGGCGGCCTGCGCCGGGTCCTTGGTCAAAGCCATCCAGATCACGCCCACGCAGCCGGCGAAGAAGGCCGCGTCGGGTGGGTTTCCGAATCGCGCGAAGCGCTCCAGAGACCGGAGCATGATCCAGGCGAACAAACGCTGGTTCACGATGTAGGCGACGGCAGACAAGGTGCCGCACAGTTCGTGGATCGCGTGCTGCCGGGCGTCTTCGAGCGGTGGAAGCTCGGCGAGCTTCCGTGGATCCCGGTCTCCCAGCGCAGCCAGCGCGGCGGCGAAGGCCTCCTTCACGTCGGCGTCCGTGGGATCTACGGGCATGTCCACGTCGAACCAGGTGAGCCCCATGCGCCCGGCCTCCACGGCCCGGTCGAGACGTCCCTGGATCGCATGGACGAGAACCAATGCCTTTTGCGCAGCAACCCGTTCGACGGGCGCAGCGTGCTGGGTCACCGCACCGGCGGCCCGCTCGACCGCGTCGGCGTCTCCGACCAGGGCGGCGTTTTCGGCCCGCAACACGTGAAGCCGAAGGGCGAGCTCCCGGTTCTCCTGCCACATGGACGGACCGAGCAAGTGCAGACCAAAGCTCGCGCAGCGGGACGCGGTGGCGAGGACCCCGCTCCCTGGGCGCGCTCCGCCGCCCGGGCATTCAGCTCGGCCAGCTCCAGCCGGTCGTCTTTCGATTGGAACAGGCTCGGGGCCCGATTCAGGTGGTCGACGACGAGCAAAATGAGATCGTCGGTCTCGTCGGTGCCCTCGAGCATGGAACGGCCGATGCGGCAGTGCACCCGCTCGCGCTCGGCCTCGTTCAACAGCGAGTAGGCGGCGCTCTGGAGTCGATCGTGCCGAAACAAGAAGAACAGGGCGTCGTCCACCTGCGCTGCCGGCACGTCTTCGGTCCGCGCCGGCGGGCTGTCGCTTTCGGCCCCTTCCCCGACGCCCCGCATCATGTCGATGACACCCGCTTCCACGCCGTGACGAAGCTGCGCCATCACCTCGGCGGGCTGGCGATCCACAGCCTGCGCCACCTGACTCGCCGAGAACTTGCTCCCCACCGCCGCTGCGGTGGACAGCACCTCGCGGGCCGATGGCTCGAGCAGGGAGAGTCGATTCGCAACGATGGCGTCGAGGTCGTCGGTTCGGAGTGTGGCGTCGACCCGATCGTGGCGCACGATCCATGCCCGCGAGTCCGGATCGAACTCCAGGGCGCGGGCATCCCGCAGTGCCTCGAGCGCCGCCCGCACGAACAAGGGATTGCCTTCGCTGTGCGCCCACATGGGTCCCTCGAGCGAGCGGGCAGCTTCGGCGTCGACGAGGGCCGCCTCCAGGATCCCGTACACGTCGCTTCGAGCCAGCGGCTTCACGTCGAGCTCGACCAAGCTTTGCTGCGCCCGATGGTCATCCACGAGGGACAGAAACGGATGGGACGGAGCGATCTCGTCGTCGCGGTAGCAGGCCACCACCAACAGGCCGCGGAGGTCGTCGCCCTCCAGGGCGGCCCGAAGCAAGCGCACCGAGTCGGCGTCGGACCACTGCATGTCGTCCAAGAGCAGGACCAGGGGCGAACCCAAAGCCGCCACCACGCGAAAGAACCGCTGGATCGCTCGGGCCTGCCGCAGCTGGGTTTCGGGGCCTGGCAGGGCGGGCGGTACGACGGACTCGCCGATCAGGCACTGCATCGACGGTTCGATCTCGGCCAGCACCGCGCGCTCGTCGCCCAGGGCGTGTCGCAGGCCGTCGATAACCTGGTGGTAGGTCGCGCTGGGAAGCTGCACCACCCACCGCGACAAGACCCGAAGCGCCCGGCTCAGGCCCGAATGGGGCACATCTCGCTGGTACTGCTCGAACTTGCTGCGGATGAACCACCCGTCCCGCCCGAGCACCGGCTCTTGCAGGGCCAAAGCCACCGAGGTCTTTCCGATCCCCGACGACCCGCGCACGACGGCGAGCCGGGTGTCGCCCTTCAGGGCGCCGTCCAGCGCCTCCCCGAGCCGGCGCACCTCTTCGTCGCGGCCGACCAGGGTATCGTTGAGTCCCAACTCTCGCTCTCGATGGCGCTGATCCAGGGTGAAACGAACGGGGGTGCCTCCGCTGCGGAAATCCGCGGCCACGCGCTCCAGGTCTGCGGCGAGGCTTTCGGCCGACTGGTACCGATGGGCGGGCTCCTTTTCGAGCAGCTTGAGCACGATGGACGCGAGCACCTCGGGAGGCGGCGGGGCCCCGTCCGGAAAACGAGGCGTGTGGGCCAGGTGGCTGTGGACGAGCTCCAGCGGGTCCGTGCCGGTGAACGGCGGCCGCCCCACCCACAGCTCGAAGGCGATGGCGCCGAGGGCGTAGAGGTCGCTGCGTTGGTCGATGCCCCGAGCCATGCGTCCGGTCTGCTCGGGGGCCATGTACGGCAGCCAGCCGTGGAGGGAGCCCACCGGCACCAGCTCCTGGAGCTCTCGCAGCATTTCGGAAGCGTGACCGAACCCGATGAGGGCGCAGGTGCCCTCGGACGACACGAGCACGTGGTCGGGGCCGAGGGCCCGGTGCACGATGCCCGCTTGGTGGACCGAGGCCAGGCCGCGGGCGAGCTGCCCCACCGTGTCCACCCAAGCGGTCAGGTCGGCGATGCGACGGTCGGCCCAGCGACCGAGCCAGTCGGACAAGGTCGCGTCGCCCCGGTCCTCCATGACCACGGCCGGGCCAGCCGGCAGGTCGACGATGCCCAGTATCCGCACCACACCCGGCCCGGAGGCCCGGGTGGCCAGGGCGGCATGGTGCCTGAGCCAGGCGTGCACCCGCCCCGAGGCCCGACGGGGAACTTGCACCAGCACGCTGGCGCTGGAGCCGGACGGTTGGGCCCGAACGAGGAGCGTTCCCTCCCAGCGCCCGACCACCCCCAGCGTCGTGTACCCCGGTACCGGCTCGACCTCGGCGTCTGTCC
>DAPKRQ010000307.1:0-10348 GCA_031800475.1 Myxococcales bacterium LLY-WYZ-16_1 | reverse complement strand
CGGCGAAGAAGTCCGGGAACAGGGTGACCACATCGAAGCGCACGGGACCGGTCCGTCGGGGGCGTCAGGCTGAGGTCTCGGATCCGCCGGAGCTGGGGGCGTTCGCGTCGATCAATCCGGGGAGCAGCCGAACGCGGATCTGGCCCGGAGGCGGGTCGGACCGGACCTCGGCCACGAAGGCGTCGACCGCGGGAATCAAGACCGGCGGGTCCCCGACTGCCAAGATCGGATGGGCACCGTAGTCGCGAAGAGCGTCCACCGTCCCCAACGTCCGGTCCGTCTCGTGGTCCACCACCTCGAAACCGATCCATGCATCGAAGCCGTCGGTGATGCCAGGCGGCCGGCTTCGGGGGTCCACGTCGACGAAGGCTCCGGTCCAGGCTTCGGCAGCGGTCCGATCTTCGATCCCGTCCACGTGCAGAACCACCCGGGTCCTGTCCAGGAAGCGATATCGGCGCAGGCGAAAGGGCGTTTCGGTGCCGTCGGCTCGGGTTAGGGCCAACCAGGCAGGCGTGGCCAGGGTACGTCCTTTGAGTTCGGTGGGCGTGACCGGGCGAGGACGAAACAAGCTGCCGGCGAGGGCCCCGTCCAGCCCGTGGGGTTTGGCCACCCGACCGATGCGATGGGGAAACGAGGCGGGCGGCGCCGCTTCGGTCATTCCACGATCTCGAGGGTGGACCGCTTGGTGGACCGGGCATTGGCGGCAGCCAGGACCGTCCGCATCGCCTTGGCTGTCCGGCCCTTCTTTCCGATCACCTTGCCCAGATCGTCCTTCGAGACCTTCAGCTTGATGATCGAGGCCTCGTCGTCTCCGAATTCCGTCACCTCGACCGAGTCGGGCGTGTCGACCAAGGCTTGGGCGATGTATTCGATCAGATCCTTCATGCCGGGATCGAGAGTCTAGCACAGGCGCACCGACCGTGTATGTCGGTCTGGCCCGGCTCGGGCCGGCTCAGGCCTGGCTTTCGCCCTCTGCCGGGGCCCCCTCGGACTTCGCCTCGGAAGAGGCGGCGTCGCCCTCGGCGGCGGATTCGTTTTTGGCGGGTTCGGCGGCCTTCGCCTCGACCGGCTTGATCGGAGGTGGAACGTAGGGAGCCTTTTCGGTCTTGATCTCGGTGTTGCCGAGCTTTTTGACCCTTCGGATCACCCGGGCGGCGGTCTCGGTGGGCTGGGCGCCATGGGCCAGCCAGTGGTCGACCCGCTCGGTCTGCAGCACCACCACGTCTTGTTGCGGGATCACGTAGCCCAGGTTCTCGACGAACCGGCCGTCCCGCCGAGACCGGCGGTCGGCCGCCACCAGGTGGTACACGGGACGTTTCTTGGAGCCCGTACGGGCCAGCCTGAGCATGATCATCTAGAGGACCTCGTCATCTCCCTCGGAGCCGGGGGGTTTGGCCGATCTTCCGCGCCCTGTCAACGGCGGGTGGGCTCACTCGAACACGTCTCGAATGCTCACCAGAACCAAGACCGTGAACAACAGTGCAAAACCGGTAAGGTGAATCCAGGCCTCGAGGCGCGGCTCCACCGGGCGGCGCCGCACCGCTCCCACCAAGAGGAACATCAGCCGAGCGCCGTCCAGGGCGGGGACCGGCAGCAGGTTGAAAAAGCCCAGCACCACCGAAAGGCGGGCGATGTAGGCCAAGGCTTGAGCGCTGGACCGCTCCACCTGACCGGATAGGTCCCGGACGATCCCGATCGGGCCGTCCACCGCGTCGAGCCCCAGCCCTTGGCCGACCAGGGCGGACAGTCCCAACAGCACCCCGTAGGAACTGTTGACCAGCTGCAGCGCCGCAACCTGGACCCCCTGAACCGGGCCCAGAGGGTTCGGTCGGGTGTCCGAGCCTTCGAAACGAATGCCGATCAGATAGCGCCCAGACAGCTCCTCGAGCTCCGGTATGACCGGCAGCACCCTTCGGGTTCCGTCCCGCTCCACGACGAAGGGCACCGGCGAGCCTTCGGAAGCCTGGATCGCTTCGGTGAGCCCCTGGACCGTTTCGAAATCCTGCCCTTCGACCCCGATGATCAGGTCTCCTTCTTTCAAGCCCGCCTCGGCCGCCGGCCGATCGTCGACCACATCGGTCACCCGGACCGGCGGCACCGGCTCGGCGAACAAAAAGGCGTAGAACAAGAAGAACAGGACGAAGCCCAGCAGATAGTTTGCGGCGGGCCCGGCCAACACGGTGCCGAACTTCGCGAAAAACGGCTTCGCGTGGTAAGCGCCCGGGTCGTTGGCGTCGGTGCCGTCCTCCGGGTTCATTCCGTCGATCTGCACGTAGCCCCCGAGCGGCACCGCGCTCAGGGCGAACTCGGTTTCGCCCCGCTGGGTCTTGTAGAGGACCGGCCCGAACCCGATCGAAAAGCGGCTGACCCGCATGCCAGACCACTTGGCGGCCAGGTAGTGCCCGGCTTCGTGAACGATGATGAGGACCCCCACGGCGAGGATCGCGATCACCACGGCGGCTGCGCCCACCATCGGAAAGGGCCACCATGGGCGACGGCCAGTCAACCGAAGGATGGTTGGCGGGTTCGAGATGGCGGTCGGACTCCGTGACCGCTACAGGACGGCGCGATGAACCTGCCGTTCGAACTGCGGGTTGCCCTTCGCTACCTCCAGGCCCGGCGCAAAGCGGGCATATCGCTGACCAGCTTCCTGACCGTGGCCGGCGTGATGCTCGGCGTGGCGGCGCTGGTGGTGGTGACGTCGGTCTGGAACGGGTTCGAAGCCGAGTTTCTCGCGAAGCTGCTCGGGGTGAACGCGCACTCGGTGGTGCTCCGGCGATTCGACGTCTTTCGAAATCACGCGCCCATCGCAGAGGCGCTGCAAAAGCGAAGCGACGTGGTGGCGGTTCAGCCTTTCGTTTACAGTGAAGTGATCGTTCAAAGCGCCCGCGGTGTGCAGGGCGTGGCCATCAAGGGCGTGGACCCCGAGCAAGCCCGGGACCTTCCGGTCCGAGGTTACGTGGCCCGAACTGGCGCCGAACCGGATTTGGTGTTCGATGCGCTGGATCGCTCTCACACATCCACCGTGCCTCCCGGAATGATCCTCGGTAAGGACCTGAAAGACATCTTGCACGTGGACGTCGGTGACACGGTCAGCGTCGTGAGTCCCTATGGCGGCGAGGAAGGCCGTGCTCGAAATCGACCGTTCAGGGTCGCGGGGTTCTTTCATTCCGGGATGTTCGAGTTCGACAGCCGAATGGTGTTCGTGGGACTCGGACCGGCCCAGGATTTCTTCGACTTTCACGACACGATCACGGGGCTCGAGATCTGGACGGTGGACGCCACCCGAAGCAAGCAGATTGTCGAGAGAGCCGTTCAGGAGCTGAGCCCCGAGGACCCTCTGGTGTACGACGTGAAAGACTGGTCGGTGACCAACCGAGGCGTGTTCGGGGCCGTCAACCAGCAAAAGACCCTGATCACCCTGGTCCTCGGCATCATCGTCATCGTGGCGGCCTTCAACATCATGGCCACCTTGATCCTGTTGATCTTGGACAAGCGTCGAGAGATCGCCCTGCTGAAGTCGATCGGAGCGAGCGACCGGTCCATTTTGGCGATCTTCGTCATCGACGGGCAGCTGGTGGGGATGGCGGGCTGCGTATTGGGGATCGGGCTGGGTCTCGTCCTCTGCAAAGGGCTGGGCCGCTATGGCCTGCAGCTCGACCCGAGGATCTATTACCTCGAAAATCTCCCAGTGGTCGTGAGTCCATGGGAGGTCTTCGTGGTGGTGGCGGGGGCCATGCTGGCGTCCACGGTGGCCACCCTGTTTCCCGCCTGGACGGCGGCTCGAATGAATCCCGCCGAAGGACTCGCCCGCCAGAAGTTCGAGGGGCGCTCTTGGTGGGTTCGGTGGTTGGACCGCCTTCGCCGCCGCGAATGAGTTCGGCTCCGCCGCCGGACCGGTTCCGCGTTCCATTTTGGGTCCCGGTCCGCGATCGCGTGGTGTAGATTCGAATCGATGAATCAGCTCCCGCTGCACCTTCCGCCTCGGGCGGGGGCAGGTCGGCGCGGCGCCGGTCGTTCCGCAGCCTCCGCCCAACCTCGGACCGACCGAGGGCATGGGGGTGGCGGCGACCGGGCTGAAGCTGCCGGCATGCAGCCCCACTCCAGCCGGGCATCGCCCGGACAGACCGAGCCGAGGACCGAGCCTTCGGTGGGTACCCCGCGGCGCGCTGCGCTACAATGGGGCCTCAGCGCTACCAGCGAACTCGAGACCCGCCTGAAGGCCGCTGGCGTCCCCAAAGTGGTGGTGAAGCTGACGGACAACCGCACCACCATGATCTCCTTTCGGCGGCACCGAGACGTACTCTATCTGCGCGTGCACCGGGCCTTCGCGCGCGCCCCCGGGCCGGTTCTGGACGCCCTTGCCGGCTTCGTGGGCGAAAAGCCTTGGACCTCCCGCCGAGCCCTGACCCTGCGGGCATTCATCGAAGAAGCGCCGGTGCAGCGCGACCGGGTCCGACGGCCCCGGATCCAACCCCGAGGTGAGGTCCACGACCTGATGGAGATCTTTGCCGAGCTCAACGCCACCTACTTCGACGGGCGGGTCGAGGCCGACATCACCTGGTCCATCGCGCCCCGCGGCGGACGCACCCGCCGGACGGTGCGGCTCGGCACATATTGCGACGACCTTCGACTGATCCGGATCCACCCGGCCTTGGACGCTCCGTTCGTGCCTCGGTTCTACGTGGCTTCGGTGGTGCACCACGAGATGCTCCACCAGCTCCACCCGGTGGAGCGACGTCCCAACGGCCGGCGGATCGTCCATCCTCCGGCGTTCCGGGCCGACGAAGAGAAGTTCGCCTTTCATGCCGAGGCGAAGGCCTGGGAGCGGGAGCATCTTCCGAAGCTCCTGCGGGCCCGCTGAGCCCCGAAGTTCCCCAAACTCCCCCGGCGTGCTTGCCGCCGGACCGCACGCCCCGAAGGGCCGCGGCGCCCTGCCGCTGGGCATCGGACGGGACCGGCTCGCGGTTGTCTTGGCTGCCGCCTCTCGGCTGCGGGGGGCTGGAAGCGGCCGGCCCCCCCGTTTACGGTACCGGCCCATGCTGAATTGGGTGCCGATGCTGCTCCTCGGGGCGTCCGCCGAACTGGGCCAAGTGCTGTTCTTCGACCCGGGGCAGGGCCGGCACGGCGTGGCCTGCAGCGACTGCCACGCCACCCGCGAAGACGAGGGCTCCGGGCTCCTTCGGGCCGGCCATCCGCTGTTCGGGGTAGCGGGCCGCCCCCACTGGCGTGGGGACGCGGGCAAACGAACGTACCCGACGTTGGCCGATGCCATCGCCCCCTGCGCGCGCATCTACCAGGGTGCCGCCCGCCCCGACCCCGCGTCTTTGGCGGCCATCGCCGCGCACCTGACCGGTCTCGGCGGCAAGTCGCGGCGGCCGCCCCTCGAGCTGCGGCCGGATCTGAGAGCCGACGGGGACTACGCCCAACCACGCTTCCTTTCGGGGCGGCCCGGTCCCGGCCGGACCTTGTTCTACCGAGCCTGTCACGGCTGCCACCCCCACGGCACGAAAGAGGGTCTGGGGGGCGTGCTGGCAGGCCTGCCTGCGGACCGGATCGTAGCCAAGGTCCGGGAAGGTACCGGTCTTCTGCGCGGTGCACGCGAGCCCGGCGCATGGATGCCGTTCTACGGCACCGACCGGCTCTCGGATGAACAGATCGCCCACATCGTGGCGTTCATTGGAGCCCTCCCCCCTCCGGGCGAGGACCCGGCCTCCGGGCCCTCGCGCTGACCGCCGCGTGTCGGGTCCGCTCCGCGTTCTGGCTCTGGAGCCCTTCTTCGACGGAAGCCACCGGGCCGCCCTCGAAGTGTGGGCCCGCCGGGTACCGGCCGAGTGGACCTTGCTGACCCTGCCCGGCCGGCACTGGAAGTGGCGGATGCGCGGGGCGGCAGCGTACTTCGCGTCCCGGCCGGAGCTCGCTGCGGACTTCGATCTGGTCTTCGCCACTTCGTTCGTGCCCCTGGCCGAGATGGTGGGACTGGCTCCGAAGCTCGCTGCAGTGCCGAAGGTCCTTTATTTTCACGAGAACCAACTGGCCTATCCGAGCCGCGGCGATACCCCAGACCCGAAAGACCACCACTTCGGAATGACCCAACTGGTGTCGGGTCTGTGCGCGGACGCCCTGTGGTTCAACAGTGCGTACAACCGAGACAGCTTCGTCGAGGCCGGGCGGCAACTGCTGCAGCGCATGCCGGACCGGGTGCGCCCGGGCTGGATCGCCGAGCTCGAACAAAGAAGCGCCGTGGTCCCGGTGCCCCTCGACCTGCCGGAACTGACCGCGGACGCCCTCGAACGGGAGCCGTCGCGCGTCGGGCCGGACGGGCCCCTGGTGCTGTGGGCCCACCGCTGGGAGCACGACAAAGGCCCGGACGTGTGGGCCGATTGCGTGGCGACCCTGGCCCGGGAGGGCTGGCTGTTTCGAGTCGCCTTGGCCGGCCAACGGTTCCGCACGGTCCCCCCCGTCATCGAGCGACTCCGCGCGGACTGGCCCGACCGAATCGTGCACGCCGGCTTCCTGGAGCGGTCCGATTACGAAGCCACCCTGATGCAGGCCGATGTGGCAGTCAGCACCGCCCGGCAGGAGTTCTTCGGCATCTCCATGCTCGAAGCGACGCACTTCGGCGCCTGTCCCTTGGTCCCGGACGGGCTCGCATACCCGGAGCTGTACGGGCAGGAGTACCGCTACCCACCGGGACAACCCACCGGCGCCCTGCGCGAGCTCCTGCGGCGCTGGCACGCGGGCGAGCGCCTCCGGGGGGACCGGCGCCACCTGACTGCGGCCTTCCACGAGCCCGCGTGGACGTCGGCGGCAGCCCGGTTCGAAGCCCTGGTCGGCGGGAGGTCTCAACCCCTCGAGTTCGGCCCGTAGTGGGCCCGAAGCCACGCCATGGCCTCTTCGCGGGTTGCGAGCCGCCCCTGAAGCACCTGATCGTCCACCTCTTGCAGAATCCGCTTGAACTCGGGGCCCGGCGACAAGCCGAGCGCCTGCAGGTCGTTGCCCCCCACCACGGGCCGAGCCGGCAGGGGCTGGGCCTGCCACCGTGCCTGCCAAGCATCGAGCCGCGCCTCGGCCCGGGCAGCCCCTCGGCCCCGCGCGTACCGGCGGAGGACCGAACCCCGGGGGTCTGCCGCCCAACGGGCCAGCTCGACCGGCGCATGGTCGTCCGGAGCCTGCAGAAGCTCGCGGGCCGAAAGCAGTTGTCGAACCCGGCGGATCCGGTCCCGCGACAGCTTCAGACGCCGCATCCAGGCTTCGGCCTCGTCGGGCCCGTGGGTGTCGAAAGCCAAGGCCCAGCACACGGCCAGACGGTCTTCGGGATCTTCGACCTCGGGCTCGCTCGAGAGGAATGCCGCGTCGATGGCCCGGTAGATCTCGGTGCGCCCTTCGGCCGTCCGAGGAAGAAAAGGCAGCGCACTCCGTCCCAACCCCAGCGCCTCCATCATCTCCAACCCTGCGACCGGCCGGTCCGCAGACAGCATGGCGTCGACTTCGGCCACGATCCGCTCCCCGCTCACGTCGGTCAGCTCGGCCGCCAGCTCCCGGATCGCCGCCGCGGTCTCGGCTTCGATCTCGAAGTCGAGACGGGACGCGAAGCGGGCCGCCCGCAGCATGCGCAGTCGATCCTCGGCGAACCGGCGGCGGGGGTCTCCCACGGCCCGGATGAGCCCCGCCCGCAGATCAGCCCGTCCTTCGACGAAGTCGAGGATTTGGCCCGTGTCGGGATCCATCAGCAAGGCGTTGATCGTGAAGTCCCGCCGCTGAACGTCCTCTTCTTTTTGGTTCGAATATTCGATGCTCTCGGGCCGGCGCCCGTCCCGATAGGGTCCATCCCGGCGGTAGGTGGCGACTTCATACGGCACGCCCCGCAAGACGACCTGCACCACACCGAAGGCCGCGCCGACCTGAAAGGTTCGGTCGAACAGCTCGGAGATCCGCTCCGGCCGCGCGTCCGTGACCACGTCGAAGTCCTTCGGCGTCAAGCCCAGGAGCATGTCGCGAACACATCCACCGGCAAAATAGGCTTCGTGTCCGGCCCTCCGCAGGATGCGAGCCACTTGCTCGGCCCCCTGTCTCGAGCTCTTGGGGTCTTTGTCAGTCAGGAGGACCTCAATCTCCGAAGGGCACCGCCACCCCGGCCGGCCGATACCGCACCGGACGCCCCCGCGGATCCAGTTCCATCGGGTCTTGGGGGTACAGGGTGCTGGTGGCTTGGGGTGCCTGGTCGAAGCGGGTCTCCAACACCGTGAGCCCGGCCGTCAACGTCGAGCTGCCGGTCCCGACCGCCACCACGCGGCGACCCGCGCCGTCGCTGCTGATCCCGGTGATGTTGGAGACCGTGGGCACGGGAGTCCCCCGTTCCCCCTGAGCAAAGGTGGAGAAGCTCCGGATCACCGGGCTGCCCTCGGTCTGGACCGCGACCACGCCGTCGAAATGGGGGGCGTAGGTGGCCAGACCGACCGGACCGGAAAAGCCCGCGGAAAAGGGCTGCGGGTTGCCTGACAACAGGTCCACCGCGACCACCGGTCCACCCTGCCCCACCACGTAGGCCTGATTGCGGGACCGGTCGTACCCGACCCCGGACGGCACCATCTGGGGCACGCTCGAGGTGCGCTCCCGGCGGCGGCGCAAGTCGACCTCGACCACGTACGGGGGAAGGTCCATCACCACCACGCCCCGGCGGCCGTCGTCGGACAGCACGCCGTCCACCGGCGTGCCCCCGATGCTCTGTCCCGCACCGAGACGCTCGGAAGACGCCAGATCCACGTACTCGGTGCGGGTGGCGTCCAGTGCCACGGCGACCGGCCGGTCCGGCGCCGCCAAGATCACCGCCGGGGCGAAGCCCAGCTCGATGGGGCGAAAGCCATGGTCGTCGGTCGAAAGGATCCCCACCCCTCCGCCTCCGCCTTGCCGATAACCGATCAGAACCGCCCGACCGCCCCACGAACAGATCGATCGGGCCTTCGTTCCGCTGGGCAGCTCGACCCGGCTGACGATGGTGCGGGAGATCAGATCGAGCACGTAGACCACCTCGTCGGGCCGAGACAGGTCTTCATCGGGTGCGTGGATCACATAGGCGAGGTTCCGGCGGAACGGCACGTCCACGGACACGTCACCGTCCACGTCGACGCTCGGGCTTCGGCCGTAGGCCCGCAGGCTCCCGATGGCATCGTAGCCGAACACCTCCACCTCCACCCGGCTCGACGCGAGCCCTTCGGCTCGGACGGAATCGACCGGTGGAGGGCGGTCGACGATGACCTCGTCGCCCGGATCGGGGCCACGCACCACCACCCGCACTTGCTCCACGCCCGCTTGGGGGCGGAAGGGATTCAGCGCCTCCGGGTCCGGCGCGTCGATGCGGACGTCGACGACCGATGTGGCCTCGCACGCCGCCACCGCAAACATGCAAGCCGTCAGCATCCATCGACTCATGTCAGCGGGCCCTCACCCGCACGTCGTCGACACCGAAGCGAGCCGACTCGCTCAACCGCGGCAGAAATCGAAAACGGAAGGTCGAAGTCCGAAACGATGGAGGAATCGAGATCACGGTTCGGCCAGCACGCCAGTCCACCCCGGACTGCTCCGCCAGCCGCAGGTTGTTTCCGCGCTGATCCGGCGGAGGCAGTCGGCCGCCCTCGGCGTCGGCCCAGCTGCTCGGCTCGGTGCAGTCGGAGGCGCAGAACTGCACCAGCACTTCTTGAGGCACGCCCTGTTCCCATTCGCATGAAGAGACGCCCTGCTCGGATCGGGTGTAGGTTCGCCCCACGTTGAACGGGACGTAGGAAAATTCGAGGACCACATCTCCGGAGGCGCCGGCCAGGTCCACCGGGGGCGACTCCAAGGCTTGCTCGCCGTCCGTCAGATCGACCCGGGGATAGCGGATCGGTACGTCGAAGCAGCCGTCGACCCCCTGGGCGTCGCAGGCCGCTTCCAGGGCCAAACACTCCTCCGCCGAACCGCCTGCGGCGGCGCAGTTTTCGGCGTCTGCACACACGTTGCAGCCTCGACAATCCTGGCAAGGACACCCGTTGTCCGCTTCGCACTGGGCGCAGGCGTCGCTCGAAACGTCGGAACAGGCGCTGGCGCACGAAGCCTGCCTGCAGGCGTTGCAGGATGCTTCGTTGTCGTCGCATGCCAGGCAGGCCGGGCAGCCCTTGCCAGCGGCCGTGGCCTCGCAGGAGGTCAAAAGGCTCCCGGCCCGGTCGTCCGGATGATCGCTGCACTGTTCGCAGGCAGCGCAGACCCCCTCACAGGCTCGCGGAATGCGCTCGTCGGGCATCTGGTCGCAGGAGACGGGCGGCCCACAGTACAGGCGCGGGGGCACGCTCCGCTCCCGAGGACAGTCCAG
>DAPKRQ010000306.1:0-11011 GCA_031800475.1 Myxococcales bacterium LLY-WYZ-16_1 | reverse complement strand
GGGATCGGGGGGGCGCGTGCGGTCCGACATCAGGTGCAACTCCGGCGGCTTGATCTGGCCTGCGATGTGTTCGATAATGATTTGGAGGTTGTCATGAGTGCAAGGCCTGGTCGCGCTGGATTCTCACTCATTGAAGTCATGCTCGCCGGTGTCCTGCTGGGCCTGGCGGTCCTTGTCTTGGCCAAGATGCTCGGCGCGTCCAGCCAGGGATTGAGTGTGGGGAAGGGACGCACCGTGGCGCAACAGCTGGCTTTGCAGCGTCTCGAAAGTCTGGCGTCCCTCGGGCCGGATCGGGTGCCGGCGTGCCCGCCGAGCCCTGGCTGTCGGGCAGATTTTTCGTCGCTGACGGGGCCACTGGGTACGGCAGACGGCTTCGCCTGCACCCGGACGGTCTTGGAGACCGGTTTCGCCCGACAGCAGCCCGAGGCGCCCCAGGGTGCATTCCGCGTGGACGTGGCCACCGACCTGCCGGCCGACCCGAATCAGATGTCCGGCGCTCGACTGCTGCAAGTGAGCGTCTGCTGGTCTCGGGAAGGCCGCGTCGAGCAGGTTCAGGTTTCGCGCCTGTTGGTCCCGGAGGTCTGACATGGGTCGGCGCGGATACACCCTGGTCGAGGTCGTCGTCGCCCTGATGATCGGCATGTTCGTCGTGGCGGCCACCTTCACCTTCGCCACCGAGCAGGTTCGGCTCGTGGATTTCACCGACGATCGCATCGGTTTGCAGCAAGAGGGAAGGGCGATCCTGAGCCTGATCACCGCCGACCTCCGCCAGGCGGGCCTGGGGGTGGGCTACGGCGCGGACGGTCGGTTCGGCGGTCTGCGGCGGGGCACGTTCACGGTGGTCGACGGGGCCACGTTTCAGGCCAACGACCGCATGCTGAACGGGCCCGCCGGGGCCGTGCCCACCGACGACCTGGGCATTCGTCTGACGCGGGGCGAGATCCGGACGGTGAGCCGCTTCACCACGTCCGAGGGCCAGGTCTGCGCGGGAGGCCGCTTTCGCTCGGGAGACCGGGTGCTGCTGCTGTCCCGAGATGCGCGCTTCGCAACGACGGCGGAACTGTCTTCGGTCACTCCCGACGCGTGCCGGGGGGGCTTTTGCGTGTCGGGCTGCGAGACCTTCAACTACACCCTGACCGACGCCTACCGATCCGGGGCCGATGCCGACGCCGCGGACTACGAGGGCGGCGAGCTGTTCGGGGGTTTCCAAGAAGTCGTCTACTTCGTTGCCATGGACCCCGAACTCGGCACGCCGACGTTGCGTCGGGCCGAAATCGGGACCGGCGATCCGTGCGTGGCTGCGGATGCCACTTGCGGCTCGGCCATGGCCCGGGGTGTGGATTCGCTGCAGGTTCGGGTCTGGTTGCTCAACGAAGCCACCGGCGTCTGGGACGACGTGACGAATGCGATCAGCATCGACGAAGAAGCTCCGTTGCGGGTGGACCTGGAACTCGTGCTGCGGGGCGAGACGGACCTTCGAGCCGGCTACCACGAACCGGCGGTGCTCCGTCTCGCGGCAGATGCCTGCGTTCCCGCACCCTGTGGGGGAGGCGGTGACGAGCACCACCGAGAGGTCTTGCGCACCTCGGTGGAGCTGCGAAATGCGGGAAGGATGCGAATCCAATGAAGGTAGGATACGAAGCTCTTCGAGGACGCCGGCTTCGGCGACGCGCTGGGTTTTCGCTGCCGGTGGTCATCTTGGTCATGGGAGTCACGGCGCTGTCTGCGGCAATCTTGCTCGACGTGGTCGACCTCGACTTTCGGATTCAGCGGGCCGAGCGGATCACCCTGGAAAGCCGCCTCGTGGCCGAGGGCGGGATGCTGGAGCTACTGAATGACCAAAGGCTCCAGGCGAGTTTGCCGGAATTCGACGACCCGGGCTTGGCGTCGGATCTTCAGGCGGCGTCCAATTCGGTATTTCGAAAAGATGGCAAGGACTACGATGCCGAGGTGAGCTTGATCCGCATGGCGCCCCTGAGCGAAAGCTCGCAAGGACGGTTGCAGGCCGTGGTCTACGAGCTTCGGGTCGACAGCGAGTCGAAGGCCGGTTCCCGGGGCGGGGTGCGGGCCGAGATATACAAGTACGTTTCCCGCCCCCGTGGATTGATCCAGGGCGACCGGCACGCCCGATGAGAACGGAGTTCGTCGAATGCTCGAGCTGATCGTCACCGCAATGGTTTTGGGGCAGTACCCCGACGCCATCGACCACCTGAGGGCGGAGGACGTGGTGCCCCAGGTTGGACTTCTGTTGGATCGCTCTTGTTCGATGCGCGGGGGAAGGCTGCACACCACCTGCGATTGGTACGCGGACGCTCACAACGGCGGCAATCGCTCCATGCACAAGAGCGACCAGATGAAGAGCGCGCTCGTGGGCTGCGAAAGCCCCAACGACGGTGTGCTCGACCGGTGGGCCAGCCGGATCAACTTCTCGGTCTACGAGTTCGGCAGCGGCACCGAACTCGGAGTGCCCTTCGATTCGGATCTGGCCGCTCTGGAAGAGGGCGTACTTCGGGTTCCGCAGCGGGGTGGCACCCACATGTCCCGGGCCCTGAGAGACGGAGGTTTGTACTTCAACAACTACTTCGACGACGCGAATACCGAAGTCTGCCGCCCGAACTTCTTGGTGATGCTCTCCGACGGCAACCCGAACGGCGGCAGCTCCCGCTTCGAGTGGGAGTGCACGCCACCCCGAGAGAGTCGCTGGGTCTCTCGCAATCGGCCCTGGGAAGGCGCGGACTATATGTGGACCCACGAGGACCTCATGTGCAGCGTCGCGGGGGATCAAAAGATCAGCTCCTACACCGTTGGGTTCGGCGCTCCCGGAACCTTCAACCCGAACAACCTGCAGCGCATCGCGGACGAAGGCGGTGGTGAATACTTCTATGCGGCCGATGTCCAGAGCCTGAACGCGGCCTTCGAGTCGATCATCGCTTCCTTGCGGGCCCGCAGCGCCATCTTCTTCGCGCCCCTGTCCATCGAGTCCGGTTCGCTCTTTCCGGGCAACGACGCCTATGTGAGCTCCTTTCGCCCGCTGCCGAGCGGGCGCTGGCGCGGGACCCTCAAAAAATACTGCGTCATGCCGCCGATCCTGACCGGAGGGCGATTCGATACGTCCGAAAAGGACTGCCTCTTCGTTTCACCCGACGGCGACATCCTCGAGACGAATCCCCTCGCCAAAGATCAGTGGACCGGCTCTCAGGCCCTCGCCGCCGACAGCGGCGGGAGCGGACAGCTGATCGTCGAGGCTCTGGGGGGTGTGGGAGCCACACCCCCATCCGATCCTTGGGTTCGCAAGATCCTGACCTACCGGCCCGGAGCAGACGCGTATGTTCCGGTAGACCCGGACCACTGGACCGAGGCCGATGCCTTCGCCAACGGGTGCAGCCGGCTTCGGGTGCTGGCCCGGCTGCATGGCTACGCCGATGTGGACTGCGACACGGAAGAGCCCACGGTCGTGGACGAGTGGGCCTTGGGAGATCCGGTCTTCGCGAATCCGGTGTTCCTGCGCTACGGAGACTGTGACAACGGCAGCGGCCCCATCGCGGGGAACTGCTTCGTCCTGCTTCCGGCCAACGACGGCATGTTGCACTTCTTCGACGCCGCAACCGGCGAGGAGACGGCAGCGCTGATTCCCCACGAGCTGTGGGGTCCGAACCGGGGTGCCTTCAGTCGGCTCGAGGAGCAGGACGCCCAGCCCAGCGAGCGCTTCACGCACCGGTTCTATCTGGATGGGCAAGCCCAGCTCGTTCACGTGGACGACGATGCGGACTTCGTGATCGATTCGGGCGAAGAAGCCCACGTGTTGTTCTCCCTGGGGCGAGGGGGCCCGACCCGGTACCTGCTGGACGTCTCGCAGCTCCAAAATGGGGTCCCCACCGCCGAGGACAACCCGATCTACGGGCTGGCCCCACAGCCCGGGACCGCATTCGAGGAGATGCAGCCGATGCTGGCTTCGGCCTGGGTGGGGCGGCTTCGGGTCGGCGGCAAGGACCCGGCCCCGGTGGCCGCGGTCATGCCGACCGGCCACGTCCCGGAGCTGGACTTCGACGGGGTGGGCGAGGGGGTGCGCATGCCGCGGCCGCCGGAGCGGCCTGGCACCCGCGTGCAAGGGAGCTGCGACGGGCCCGATGGGCTTTCGGACCAAAGTGGACTGGGGGCTGCGGGCTTTTGCGACGCATTTCATTTCCCCGGGTGCCGGGCCGGCAGCTGCTACGACGCCCTGGGGGTTGCTCAAGACGTGGCCTCGCCGCCCTTGACCTGGACCGACGGATTTCACGGAACGGCCGCCATCCGGATCCACTTCGACGTCTTCGACCTGGACCCGGGCGACCTGCTCCAGATCGAAGACGGTGTGGGCAACGTGGTGGCCACCTACCGCGAAGACGATCTCCAGGACGCCTGGTCGGCTTGGGTGTACGACCGGCGGCTGCTGTTCCGCCTGGTCTCGGACGGGGTCGATCGGGGTCACGAAGGATTTCGGATCGACCGGGTGGAGGTGATTCGGGATCACGACGCACGCCGGCTGCGGCCGGGCGACGACGAAGGGCAGGGACCCCGGCCCGGATTCGAGTTGGGCACCGACCACAGACCCGAGATCTGGGCGGTGGACCTGGACCGATGGAACGGCAAGGACGGGCCCGTGCCCCTGAAGGCCACCGCGTCCGACGAGGCCCTGCTGCTGCGGATCACCTCGGACTGCGGGGGGCCGCCGCCCGCCGGCACGATCTGCATCGACGGGAGCAGCAATCCGGACCTGGAGGACATGATCTGCCCGGTCTCCACCGAGGTTTCGGCGTGGATGGCGGGTTCGGAGGCCGTGGCCCTGTACTGGGGCGACGAGTGCGGGCAGATCTGGAAGGCGTACAGCTCAGACGACGGAGTCACCTGGAAGGCGAAAAAGCTCATCTCCTTGAATGATGGCGAGATCGGCTACGGCCCGGACCATCGAAAGCTCTTCACTCGCCTGGACCTTGTTCAGAGCCGTTGCCCGGGGCCGGACGTGGTGGGCATCTACTTCGGCACCGGTGACCTGCAGCGTCCGTCGGACATGGACCTGCTCGAGGATCCCTCGTTGAACGACGGGCACGACCTCGTCGGCGTGCTCTGGGACGACGGCAAGCTACCGGAGGGGCTGACCCAGTCGGATCTGGCCGATGCGACGAACGAAGATCTGATCGACCCCCGAAAGGTCTATCGGGACGGCCAGTTTGGCTGGGCCATCCGTCTTCGTGACGAAGAGCGGGTGCTGCGCGAGCCCTTGGTGGCCGAGGGCGTGGCCTTCTTCAAGACCTTCACGCCGGTTCCAGCGAGCGAAGAGTGCGCCAATTCCAGTGGTGTCGATCGGGTCTATTCGATGAACAATTGCAGCGCCGAGGCGGCGCGCGACGTGGACGGGAACGGCCAGCTCACCAAGGAAGATCGGGAGAGCTGGAGCGGCAACACCGAAGGGGGCGCCGACCTGTTCGTGTACACCCCCAAGGAGACGGGCATGGTGATCAGCCACGGCGACATCACCCGTCGCCAGCGGGCCGAGCTGAACCTGCGGCGAAGGCGACCCGGGATCTTCTTGTGGCGGGAGGTGCGATGATGTGGAGCGCGTTTTGGCTGATGATCGGTCTTTCGACCGGTGCGGGCCCACAGGCTTCGGATCCGGTTCAGGTCCAGGTGGAGCTTCACGCGTATGAAGACGGGGTCGCCACGTTCCGGCGACCGATCACCCGCGACCAGGCCGAGCGCTTGGTGCGGCAGGGCGCGTACCGGGCTCGGTCCGAGCAGTTCGTGCACGCCGGTGCCATCTTCGACGGTCACTACCACTTCGAGTACGCACTGACCGCCGACGTGGTGGAGAAGATCGAACGGGCACCCGGGCGATGGGTCGGGCGGCCGCTTCAGGTCTCCTTGATGCGGGGCCCGCGAGGCCGGTACCGGGTGGTATCGATCGAAGCGAACCCGTGACGCTTCGGGGGCTCGTGGCGCTCGGAATCAGGCCCTGTTCTTGACCTTGGCCCAGGTGTCTTTCAGCCCCACCGTCCGGTTGAACACCAGGTGCTCGGGCCTCGAGTCTTTCGAGTCGACGCAGAAGTATCCGAGCCGCAAGAACTGAAAGCTGTCTCCCGAAACAGCGTCGGCCAAGCTCGCTTCGACTCGAGCCTGATCTCGGACCGTCTTGGAGTCCGGGTTGAGGGCGGTGTCCACATCTTCGAGGGCGGACAGGTCTCGCTCCATGAACAGGTGGTCGTACAGCCGGACCGTGGCGGGGAGCGCGTGGCGGGCGCTGACCCAATGCAGGGTGCCCTTCACCTTCCGCCCGTCCGGGGCTTCGCCACCGCGACTTTCCGGGTCGTGGGTACAGCGAAGCTCGGTGACCCGGCCCTCGCCATCCCGGATCACTTCTTTGCACGTGACCAGATAAGCGTGCTTCAGACGCACCTCTCGACCCGGCGCCAAGCGGAACCACTTCTTCGGCGGATCATCCATGAAGTCGTCCCGCTCGATGAAGAGTTCTCGGCAAAAAGGTACCTGGCGCTCGCCTGCCTCCGGATCTTCCGGGTTGTTGATGGCGGACAGCATCTCTTCGCGGTCCTGCGGGTAGTCTTCGATCACCAAGCGGATCGGATCGAGCACCGCCATCACCCGCGGGGCCGTCCGGTTCAGCTCCTCGCGGACCGAAAACTCCAAGAGTTCGTGTTCGACCAGGTTGTCGGCCCGGGCCACCCCCACCCGCTTCACGAAGCTGCGGATCGACGACGGCGTGTAGCCCCGGCGCCGCAGGGCCGAAACCGTCGGCATGCGGGGATCGTCCCAACCGTCGACCACCCCTCGCTGTACCAGCTCCAGGAGCTTTCGCTTGCTCATCAGGGTGTGGGCCAAGTTCAGGCGAGCGAACTCGATCTGCCGGGGCTCGGCGGGCAGCGGAAGGTTTGCCACGAACCAGTCGTACACCTCTCGGTTGTTTTCGAACTCCAGGGTGCAAAAGGAATGGGTGACTCCCTCGAGGGCGTCCGACACCGGGTGCGCGAAGTCGTACATCGGATAGATGTTCCAGCGGTCCCCGGTTTCATGGTGCCGAACTCGGCGGATGCGGTACATCAGCGGGTCCCGCATCTTCATGTTCGGAGACGCCATGTCGATCTTGGCGCGAAGGGTGTGCGCGCCCTCCGAAAACTCGCCGCGTTTCATTCGCTCCAAAAGATCGATGCTCTCGTCGGCGGGACGGTCCCGGTAAGGGCTGTTCTTGCCCGGCTCGGTGACCGTTCCCCGGTATTCGCGGATTTCCGCCTCGCTCAGGCTGCAGACGTAGGCCTTTCCTTTTCTTACGAGCAGCTGGGCCAGTTCGTAGAGCTTTTCGAAGTAGTCCGAGGCCCGGTACTCGTGATTTCCCCAGTCGTATCCGAGCCATCGGATGTCCTCGCGGATCGATTCGACGTATCGTGTCTCTTCTTTCAGCGGGTTGGTGTCGTCGAAGCGAAGATGGCACCGGCCCCCGAACTCCTGGGCAATGCTGAAGTTCAGGACGATCGCCTTGCAGTGGCCGATGTGGAGAAAACCGTTGGGTTCCGGAGGGAAGCGGGTGACCACCGGGCCGCGCCCCTCGGCCACGTCTTTTTGGACCCGGCTCCGGATGAAGTCGGTGGGCGCGGCGCCGTCTGCGTCGGTCATGAACCGGGAGCTACCACGGGGGCCCGGTGGCCTAGAAGCTTCAGCCTCGCTCCAGCACCAAGAACAGGGAGTTGTTTCGTCGCACCACCCGGACCAGCACGTCGCCTTGCCCCTGTTGCAGCATTCGCTCCACGGTGTCCGGGTCGTCCACCGGCTCGCGCGCCACTTCGACGATCACGTCCCCCCGGCGGAGGCCCGCTTCGGCGGCTCGACTGCCGCGCAGCACCCGCGTGACGACCACACCGGACTGAACGGCTTCGTCGATCCGGAAGGCCCGCCGGGTCTCGGGACCCAGAGGTGCCAACTGCATGCCGAACTCGGCCGGGGCCTCGGGCCCGCTGGGGCTTTGACCCTCCCGTTCTTTTTCGGTCAGTGTGACCTGAAACGTGCGTTCCTTACCGTTTCGGAGGGCCGCGATGCGGACTTTCTGGCCGCCGCCCTTTTGCGCGATCACCAAGCGCAGCCGCGCGGCGCTGTCCACGGTCTTGCCGTCCACCGACAGGATCACGTCGCCCGGCTCGAGTCCCGCGCGGTCCGCGGGTCCGTCTTCGAGGACGTCCGACACGACCACGCCCGAAGTCCGGTCGATGCCGAACACCCGGGCGAGCTTGGGCGTCAGGTCTTGGATGATCACGCCCAAAAATCCGCGACTCACGGCGCCGTCGTCCATCAGGTCCGTCATGAGGACCCGGGCCATGTTGGAGGGGATCGCGAAACCGATGCCCTGGTAGCCGCCGCTTCGGCTCAGGATGGCGGTGTTGATGCCCACGAGCTCACCCCGCAGGTTGACCAGTGCGCCGCCCGAGTTGCCGGGGTTGATGGCGGCGTCGGTCTGGATGAAGTCCTCGTAGTCCACGATCCCGACGTTGGCCCGGCCGGTGGCGGACACGATGCCCATCGTCACGGTTTGCCCCACCCCGAAGGGATTGCCGATGGCCAACACCGGTTCGCCCAGCCGGAGGGCGCCCGAGTCGCCGAAGCTCAGGTGCTCCAGGTCTTCCGGCGGGTTCTCGAGGCGAATGACCGCCAGGTCGCTCGAAGGGTCGGTACCGACCATTTCGGCGTCGTACTCCCGGTCGTCGGACAGGGCGACCTTGATGTCGCTGGCGTCCTGGACCACATGGTTGTTGGTCAGGACGATGCCCTCTTTGGCGTCGACGATGACGCCGGAGCCCAAGGACCGGGCCCGGCGCTCTTCGGGCATGCCCCGCCCGCGGGGGCCGAAAAAGCGGCGAAAGAACGGGTCATCGAAGAACGGGCCGCGGGGCCCCTGGTCCTGCCGAACCACTTTCGTGCTGCTGATGTTCACCACGCTCTTGACGGCCACTTCGGCCACGTCGGGAAGCCGCTGGAACAGCGAGTCGGCAGACCCGCCGGACCGGTAGATCGCGGGACGGGCCGAAACCGATGGCGCGTCGGCTGGCTTCGATTCGGAGTCCGTCTCGCTGGGGCTGGCCGCGGTCGAGCCCAGGCTGCAGCCCGAGGCGAGCGCGAACGCCCAGGCGGTCATCGTGGAACGAAGCAACTTTCGATTCATGGGTGGGGTGCCTCCTCGGGGTCCAGAGTTGTCGAGGGAGGTGCTGCAGCCCGGCTGTGCGAAGCGTTCCGCGGCAGGGGTCGAAGCCTCGCCTTTACGGCCTCGGTCGCCCCGTTCGGGCGGGCTCGAAGCGTTTCACGTCCACGCAAAGCTCGCCGCATCAGCCACCCACACCGGTCGTGCGGCACCCTCCTGGGCGCTCCGGACACGCCCCCAAAGACGCGGCAGCGGCCTCGATTATTCCGGGGCGTTCCGGGCCTGCCCGGCTCAGCGCCACGCGGGCGCGTGCTCGGAATGGGGGTCGTGGCCGCAGGGCTCCTCGTGGGGTTCGTGGGAGGCCATGGGGCGAAGCACGGTCATCAGCAGGTGCCGCGGACCCAACCGATACAGGGAACCCAGGGTCAGGCCAGCCAGGATCAGGGTGCTGGCCCATGCGAGCCAGCCGGGCTCGGTTCCGCCGGGGGAAAGACGGCTCAGATCCGGCCGCACGCCCATCAGGTCCACGGCCAGCCCGGTGGCGACGGCGCCCGCCAGGACCAGCCCGCCGAAGGCCAACGCGGCCCGACCGCCGTGCAGGCGCCGGAGCACCCCAAAGGTGGTGATGTTGGTGGCGGGACCGGCCAACAGGAACGCCAGGGCTCCCCCTGGACTGGCGCCGGCCGAGACCAGGGCGGCGGCCAGCGGCGTGGCCCCGGATGCGCACACGTACATGGGAATCGAAAGACCGGCGAACAACAGCACCTGCAGGGGCGCGGGCACCTCCGCCAACCACGCCAGGGACTCGGCATCGAAAAGGGCCGCGACCGCGATGCCGAGCAGGATCCAGCCCATGGTGTGGTCGACCAACTCCCGGTAACCGAACTGGGCCGCCTCCCGCAGGCGCCCCCCGACCGACGGCGTCGGGCCCTCGGGCTCGGGCGCACTGGACCGTGCCGGAGAGCCGAGCTTGCGCCCCATCAGCACTCCAACCGCCAAAGCGATGGCCACCGCGGCCCCCACGCGGATCAGGGACAGCTGCATCCCGAGCATGGGCACCGACAGCAGCACCGACTCGATGCCGAGCTCGGGGGTGGCCACCAGGAACGCCAGGCCCGCAGCGGCCGGTGTGGCTCGCCGGGACAGGCCCTCATAGACCGGCAGCACCCCGCAGGAGCACACGGGGATGGGAGCCCCGAAGGCCACACCCCGGGCCGCCTGGCTCCAGGCCGACCCGCCGCCCATCCAAGCCCCGGCCCTTTGGGAAAGAAAGCCCGCGAACAGGCCCGCCAGGGTGTAGCCGAGAAGCAAGGCCGGCGCAGCTTCGAACACCAGCGTCATGAAGCGTTCCCCGTATTGGGATGCGGCCGGCGGGTGGTGGCCGGGGGCCTCGGGCAGCAGGGCATAGGCCACGGCGGCCAGCCCGGTGCCGCAGAGCTCGGCGACCCGGGAATGGGCGCCCGGATGGTGGCCGTGCAACTCCGGTCCGTGGCCGATCAACACGTGGACCAGCGCGCCGGCGACGAAGGATTCGAAGACGGCCAGGCCCGTCCCCTCGAGGGCGTGCAGGCCTTGTCCGATCCCGAATCCCACACAGGTGGTCGCGGCCAGAGCCCCCAGTACGAGCCAGGCCCGGCGCTGGCCTTGGCTGGGCCGCACCAGCCACCACACGAAGATCCCCGCCGGGATCCGGTGCACGATCACCGCCGAGGCCAGGTCGATCCGGCCCGATGCGATGGCAGCCCCGTCGAGGGCACCGTGCGCCACCAAACCGGTGATGCCGAGGCCGACCATCCAGCGTTGGGCCCGGGACCACTCCACCCGGAGCTTGCCCAGCAC
>DAPKRQ010000305.1:0-5432 GCA_031800475.1 Myxococcales bacterium LLY-WYZ-16_1 | reverse complement strand
CCGGTCGGACCGGGTGGGAGGTGGCGCGGGGCGTGTGGTGGGCCCATTGGCGCAGCCGCGTCGGTGGCTGACCCCGCCGCGGTGTCCGTGCCGCGTCGTCGTCGACTCCCCCCAGTGCGCGTGCTAGGGCCCGCGCCATGGCAGAACGGTACGAAGCGGTGGTCGTCGGAGCGGGTCCCGGCGGCTACGTGGCCGGCATTCGACTGGGCCAACACGGCAAGAAGGCCCTGGTCTTGGAGCGCGAAAACCTGGGAGGCGTGTGCCTCAACTGGGGCTGCATTCCCAGCAAGGCGCTGATCCACGCCGGCAACCTCCGCCACGAGATCCACCACTTCGGGCCGGTCTTTTCCGCGGTCCCCGACCTGGACGCGACGGCGCTGCAAAAGTGGAAGAACGGGGTGATCGACAAGCAGCGAAAGGGCATCGGGCAGTTGCTGAAGAGTGCCGGCACCGCCCACGAATTTGCAGACGCCAAGATCGTCGGCCCGAACACGCTCCGCATCGAGCGCGACGGCGAGGCCCGAGAGGTGGAATTCGACAACCTGATTTTGGCCACCGGCGCCAGGGTCATCGAGATTCCCGGCTTTCCCTTTTCCGACGAACTGATCGGCTACGCGCGGGACGCGGTGGACTACGATCCGATCCCGAAGAAGCTGGTGGTGATCGGCGGTGGCATCATCGGCTCGGAGCTCGGCATGGCATATCGAAAGATGGGGGCCGAGGTGACCATCGTGGAGATGATGGACCAGGTGCTCCCCGGCACGGACAAGGACCTGGTCCGGCCCGTCGCCAAGGCGATGAAGCAGGCCGGGATCGAGGTCCTGACCAAGGCGAAGGCCAAGAGCTACACCCGGGACTCGGACGTGGCCAAGGTCGAAGTCGAGACCGAAAAGGGCGAGACCCGCACCCTGGAGGCCGATCGGGTGCTGGTCGCCGTCGGCTTTCGTCCGAATACCGAAAGTCTCGGTCTGGACGCCGCCGGTGTGACGCTCACGGACGAGGGCTGGGTCGAGGTCGACCGGCACTGCCGCACCAACGTGCCGCACATCTACGCCATCGGAGACCTGACGGGCCCGCCGCTGTTGGCCCATCGGGCTTCGCACATGGGGGAGGTCGCTGCGGAGGTGATCTGCGGAAAGCCCGCCGCTTTCGACGTGATGGCCATGCCCCTGGGCGTCTTCACCGATCCGGAGGTTGCGCAGGCGGGCTTGACCGAGGAAGAGGCCAAGGCCAAGGGATACAACGTTCGATCGGGCGCTTTTCCCATGTCGGCCCTGGGCCGGGCGGGGGCGATGAACGCCACCGAAGGACTCGTCAAGGTGGTGGTCGATGCGGATACGGATGTGGTGCTCGGCGTGGGCATCACCGCCTTCAACGCTTGCGATCTGATCGCCGAAGCTTGCCTCGCCATCGAGATGGGGGCCCTGGCCGAAGACCTGAGCCTGACCGTCCACGTGCACCCGACCCTGTCCGAAGGTCTGATGGAGGCGGCCAAGGTGGCTCGGGAGGAGCCGCTGCACATTCCGAAGAAGCCCAAGCGGGACCGGCCGCGGGCCAAGGCGTCCTGACAAAGCGGTGCGGCCACTCGAGATCATCCACCTGGGTCGCATCCGATACCGGGACGCCATGGCGCGCATGGAGCAGCGGGTGGCCGACCGCTCGGCGGGCCGGGTTCCGGACTGCCTGTTCCTGCTCGAGCACGAACCGGTCATCACCTTGGGGCGGCGCGCCAAGCAGGAAAACGTGCTCTTTCCGGCCGAAGCCCTCCAGGCCCAGGGGATCGACGTGGTCGAATCTGGGCGCGGCGGCGACGTGACCTACCATGGACCGGGTCAGATCGTGGGCTACCCGGTGGTCGACCTGCGGCCGGAGCGAAAAGACGTGCGACGTTTCGTGTCCGATCTCGAAGAGACCATGATCCGCACCTGCGCCCACTTCGGGGTCGAGGCCGGCCGCGAATCGGGGCTGACGGGCACCTGGGTGGACGGCAAACGAAAGATCGGCGCCATCGGGGTCCGGATCTCCAAGTGGATCAGCAGTCACGGATTCGCTTTGAACGTGGTGCCCGACTCGGTGGAGGCGTTTCGATGGATCGTCCCCTGCGGAATCTCCGACCGGGCGGTCACGTCGTTGTCGGCCGAGACCGGCCGACCGATCACCGTCGAACAGGTCCTGCCCGTGGTCGAAGCCTGCTTCGTCGAGCGTTTCGGCGACCGAACCGCACCGTCTGTCGGACCCGAAGCGGCGCTTTGACCGGCCAAAAGGGCGCCGAGGTTCGGACTTGGCGACCCGGAGGTCAGCGGTGGCAGGCCATCATGCCGCCGGCACGACGCCCGGATGCGGCGGCCGGTTGTGCGCAGCCGGCTGGATCGGTCTTTCCGCGGCACCGGCCGGGTCGGGTGGATGGGTTGAAATAGGCGCCGGGCTTCAGCGGTTTTCCCCGACATGAAACGGCTTCGGTGGGGCGCAGGCATCCTGTTGGGTTTGGTCGGGCTGTTGGTGGTGGCATTGGGCGTGGCCGCGTTCCTCGTCGACCTGGACGCCTTGGTGGAGCGGTATCGACCCGAGATCGAGCAGGCGGTGTCGCAGGCCCTGAACCGGCGGGTCCAGGTCGAGGGGATCGACAGCACCTGGTTTCCCACCCTCGGGGTGCAGGTGAACGGCGTCCGGATCGGGAACGCACCCCTGGACGGGGCCGATCCCGGGCTCGATGCCGAGCCTTTCGTCACTGCCGAGGCCCTTCGGGTGGGCGTGGCCGTGTGGCCGGCGCTCGTCTCGTTGGGAAAGGACGTGCAGATCACCGAAGTGGTGCTGCAGGAGCCCTGGGTCCGGGTGGTGCGGACCGGTCCCGAGACCTTCAACGTGTCCACCTTGGGCGGCGCCGCCACGGCCACGGCCACCGAGACCGCCCAGGAGGGGCCGAGTGCCCTCGATCGGCTCGAAGCGGCGTCGGTGGGCCGCTTCGCGGTGGAGGGGGCGCACCTGATCTACGAAGATCGCACCACCGCCGACCTGGATCGGGTCGAGGTCCATCCACTGGACGTCGAGGCCCTGAACGTGGCCCTCGGCCGGCCCCTGGAGGTCGCTTTGGATGCCGTGTCCGAGGGCGGCCGCATCGACCTGGACCTGAAGACCGGTCCGTTGGCACAGCGGGTATCGGACCTGGGGGTCCCCGAACTCGAGCGGCTGGAGCTCCAGGTCGAAGCGTTTCCGTTGGGCCCGTGGCCCCTGCCGGTGGAGGGAACGGGCGTCAGCCTGAAGACCGCCGCCATCGAGGCGGATCTGATCCTGCGTTTCGGACCGGACGGACCAGAGCTTTCCGGTCCCCTGGCGGTGCGAAAGCTGCGTCTCGCTCCCGACGGGGGCCGGGCCTTCGATGTGGAGACCGTGTTGGCCTTGGCTCTTTCGCCTCGCTTCGACCGGGTTCGGCTCGATGAAACCCAGCTGGCGGTCCCGCCGCTGCGCACCGCCCTTTCGGGCGCGGTCTCCCTGGGGAGCGCCGGGGTGGCTTTCGACGACCTGATGCTCCGGACCCAATCGCCCGCGCGCCTTCCGTCCCTGCTGGCCATCGCCGCCGGCACCCCCGAGCTTCCGGGCCGGCTCGCCTTCGATGTCCGGGCGTCGGGAAGCCTCGACGATGTGGACGCCCGGGTCCGGGTGGACCTGACCGAGCTCGGATACGAGCAGGACGGCCTGTCGGCGACCGGCCGTCTGTCGGCCCAGGCGGAGGTGCACGGTTCGCCCTCGGCGCCGGCACTGAAGCTGGACCTGAACGGCAAAGACCTGGCTGTGGCTGGGTCGGGATTTCGAAAGAAGGCCGGCGTTCCGCTTCGGTTTCAGGTGGACCTGGCCCCGTCGGCCGAGGCCCTGGACGCGAGAACGTTTGCGGTCACCCTGGGGTCTTCGACGCTCGATGGATCGCTGGCCTATCCCTTGAGTGGAAAAGGGAAGATCTCGATGGAGCTCGGGACCGGACGAGATGGCATCTCCTTGTCGGAGCTCTCCGACGAGCTGGGTTTGGATCTCGAGGGGCTTCCCGAGGGAGCCGTGTTGGCTATGGGCATGGAGTACGAGGGCCCCGCCGAAAATCCGATGGCTGGCAACCTGAAGGTGCCGGCGCTCCGCTTCGAAGCAGGTCGGTCGAAGCTTCAGGGGTCTGCGACCGTGAGCGCGTTCAATCCCTTGCGCTTTTCGGTGGAAGGGCGGTCGCGCTACTTGGACGTGGCCCCGTTCATGGGTGATGAAGACGAAGGGGATCCGCCTTCGAACGAGGGGCCCGCCGAAACGCCCCTGTTGTCCGGGCCCCTCGCGAAGGCCCGGGGTCGGGTGAAGTTCCGGGCGGGCCGGCTGGACGGGGCCGGTTTGCCCATGAAGGACCTCCGCCTGGTGGCGACCGTCCGCGACGGAACGGTGCAGGTCGACACCCTGCGCTTCGAGGCCCTGGGCGGGCAGGTGGACGCGTCGGGCACCCGGGCGAAGCTCGACGTGCTTCCGGCCCGGTACGACCTGTCCACGAAGCTGAAGTCTTTGAAGGCAAAGGAAATGCTGGCCCAGTGGACTTCGTTCGAGCCGCGGCTGGCGGGAGACTTCAGCGCCGACGTGGCGCTGCACGGTGAAGGACTCACGGTCGAACAGGCCCTTCGAAAACTGGCTGGATCGCTGTCGTTTCGAATGGCTCGGGGTCGCTTCGAGGGCGTCAACTTGGTGGAAGCCACCGCGGGGCCCTTGCGAGACGCCCTCGGCTTCGTTTCCGCCAAGGGGCCCTTGCAGCTGGCGGGCACCCGCGGCGCCACCGACTTTCGTCGACTGGCCGGCTCCATCGAGCTCGAGAACGGAACGATCCTTCTCAAAAAGCCACTTCAGCTGGACACCGACTACGGGCAGATTCGTCTGACGGGAGGGATCGGCCTCGACCGAGAGCTCGACCTGAACGGCACCCTGCAGATGAGCCCCAAACTGGTGGCGACCTTGACCCGAGGGAAAGTGCGCCCCGGGTCGGCCATCCCGCTCGACTTCGACCTGGGGTGCGGCTGGGCCTCCCCCTGCGTCCGAAACGTGAACACCGCCCCCACCGCCGAACGCTTGGCTCGCTCCCTGGTGGGCGAAAAGGTGGAAGAGGCGAAGCAGCAGGTCGAACGCGAGGTGAAGGAAAAGGCCCGCGAGGTCGAACGAAAGGTGGAAGAAAAGGCCAAGGAAAAGGTCGAAGAAGCCAAGAAGAAGGTCGAACAAGAGGTGAAGGAAAAGGTCGAGGAGAAGGCCAAAGAAAAGGTCAAAGACCGCCTCGAGAACCTCTTCGGCCGATAGCGCCCCGCAGAGCCCATCGGCGAAAGCGGGGGCGAAAGGCGGTCAGAAGCGGGCGGTGAAGCTGGCGGCAGTGGGGCCGAGCCCGAGCTCCATGCGGGGCCTGGAAGGCGCGTCCGGGGATTCGGGAC
>DAPKRQ010000304.1:0-1540 GCA_031800475.1 Myxococcales bacterium LLY-WYZ-16_1 | reverse complement strand
CCCCAGGCAGGCTGAGCAGGTTGCTCACCCCCAAGTCCCACTCGGCCCCCAGGTCGGCCAACCGTCGGGCCGCAGCCAGCCAGCTGCGGGCCGCCGCTTCATCGATCTCCGCGGGCCCTGGGTCAGCGTCCTTTCGGACCTCGATCCGCACATCGATCCGCCCGCGGGACAGGACGGACCGCACCTGACGCTCCAGCGCGGGCGTGACGGATTGCAGCTCGGGAGGGATGTTCCACCGAACGTCCAGATAGCGGTGGTTGACGCTCTTGACCTCGATCCGGACCTGCCCGTCGTCGGTCTCGGCCGCTCCGAATCCGGTCATGCTGAGCGGCATGATCCACGGGACCAACCGCACGAAGTGGTGTCAAGCGCCCGGCCCGCCTGCTCGCTGACGCCGCCGGTCAGCCTCGCACGCTGCGCTGCAGCGCTTCCACACGACGGGCCATCCGTTCGAGGCGCGCCTCGGCGTCCTGGGCCAGCGCAGCGACCTGCTCCACGGCACCTCGTCCCGACAGCTCCGTTTCCTCCCCCCAACCGGCCACCAGGTCGGACCACCGTTCCGGATGGCTCGCGCCCGCATGGATGGCTCTCAGGCCGTCTCGAAAGCCCCTTTCGGCTCCCTCGAGGCCCTCGATGCCCTCGAGGAGCCGGCGGCAAGCCGCCTGCGTCGCCCGAGCACCGTCTCGCCACCCTTCGACCTCACCGGTCAAAAGGGTCCACCCGGACGACATGGTGGCCCAGATCGGATCCAGGTCGGCAGCCGGCTCCAGCTGTGTCGCACCCAATGCTTCCAATCGGTCGCACAGCTGCGTCATCTCGGCGTGCAGCGGGCCGAGGCCCTCGAGCAAGGCACGGATCTCCGTCCTGGCTTCCGCAGCAGCCACCGCCGCGGATTCGGGCAGGTCGGGATCTTCTTCCAGATGTCGCAGGCCGCTTCCGGCCCGTTCCGCGATCCCGGCCAGGTCCTGCACCCGTTGCCGCGTCTGGGCGAACGCCGCCGCGTCCCGGGCCAGCTGTCGCAGGGAGCTCCGAAACGCGGTGAGTGTGGCACTGCGCCGGTCGGCCGACCGGCTCTGAGCCTCCGATTCGGAGGCGGCTGCAGCGCGCAAGGCCTCGATTCCCTCCAGCGCTTCTTCCGTGCGCTCGCTGATCCTCGAAAAGATTCGACCGAGCGCCACCAGCTCCCGCCGGAGCCGAAGCACCCCATCGAGCCCGGCTTTCGCCGTTCGACAGGCATCGTCGACCGTGGACGGGTCCAGCGCAGGGGCCCATGTGGGGGCCGAAAGTTGGGTCGCCTCTTCGTCCAACTCTTCCAGGCCTCGGTCCGAGGACGACATGCGCTCGAGCCAAGGAACGAGGATCTCCGCCTGCCGGCGCGCCGCCCCCCGAGGGGGGATGTCCAGGGCCGGCGTCTCGACCCGCTCGAGTCCCCGAGCTTGGCGCCAGAATCGGGCGGCGTACCGTCCCCAGCCCGCATGGTGCACTGCCCCGCAGACCAGCCCCCCGCAAGCGACCGCCATCATCGCCCCCGCCCAGCCAC
>DAPKRQ010000303.1:0-8300 GCA_031800475.1 Myxococcales bacterium LLY-WYZ-16_1 | reverse complement strand
GCGACCGTGCGAAGCACCCAGGAAGACGGTGTCCTCGACCCCGCCACCCGAGAAGCGATCTACCGAGATCTGATGGGCCCACCCCGTCCCCTGCTGGGGCGGTTTTTGGTCCAAGAAGGGCTCGTCACCCTGTCTCAACTGATCTCGGCGGTGACCTGGCAGCGGTCCCAACGGCCGCCGGTCGGCCGGATCGCCATGGACTGGGGCATCTTGGACGCTCGGGAGGTCATCGAGCTGCTGCGGTCGAAGAAGGCGCGGGTCCCGTTCTGTGGACACGGGGTCGATCAGGGAGCCCTGCAGCCCGTCCAGCGGATCGCCATCTTGGCCAAGCAGCGCCAGATGCAGCGCCCCCTGGGCGAGTACTTCGTGGAGCAGGGCATCCTGAGCCGGCGGCAGGTGGAGGAGATGGTCGACAAGGCGAAGGCGGAAGCCCGCTGAGCTCTGTACCGCCGATCCGCCTGCTCACAGGGTCCGCAGATAGGCCCACAGGTCCTTCAGCCCCTCGGGTTTCAGCTCGTGCATGCTGCCGTGGCGGCCGGACGCCGCGCCCATCTCCAAGACCCGCCAGATCGGCCAACGGTGAACCGCGCGAACCTGGTCGTCGCCGACCACCGCGAACCCGCCTCCCCCGGCGTGCAGCAGAGGATAGTGGTCCCAAACGCCGACCAGAGATGGCGCGGGCAAGCGATAAGGATCCGCGTCCTGCATTTCGGGCCGAACCGGCAGGGTCACGGGCGTGCCCACGTCGTACAGTCGCCCGGGCTCGCTTTGGTCGGTGGTGAATTGGGGCGGCGGATGGCAAGAGACGCAGCCGCCTTCGTTTCGAAAGATGGACCGGCCGCGGAGGGGTGAAGCTTCGGAACCGTCGGGCAGCTTCATTCGGTCCGGCAAACCGCCCATCGGCCCGCGAAACGGATTCGGAGGTGCGGCGATGGTCTGCTGGTACAGGTCGAGGGCCAAGGTCTCTCGGGGAGCTGCGTCCGGATTGTGGTAGCGGTTTCGACTCAGCACGAAGCGGGCCGTCACACGCAACGAGGGAAGCAGCGCCGGGGTGAAATACGGAGGAGACTCGCGCACCGAGCGCAGGGTCGGAGTCCGATAGATGTGCAGCGGCTCGCTCTTCGTGAACAGCACGCCGGAGCTGTGACCTCGAAAATGACAGGCGTCGCAGCTCATCCGCGAGTTTCCCAGATCCGTGTGGTACACCACCTCCCCCGTTCGGCGTCGGCGCTGCTGGGAAAGCCCCGGAATGCGAAATCGGGTGCGCGTGACCCATCGACCTCGGCGGACTTGACCGAGATCCACCTCGCTCACCACCCCCGTGAAGCGCTGGAGCACCAGGGCCCGGGTCCCGTCGGCCGACAGGCACAGCTCGGACGGTCCGGAGTGGAGGGCGGTCGAGCTGCGGCCGTCGATCCCGAATTCCGAGCGTCTTCGGATCAAGGGGAAGTCTTTGGGAGGCGCGAACTCCAGCACGGCCAAACGCGCCGCTTCGGCCGTGGATCCGTCGACTAGGCGATCCACGTCGAGCGCCACCAGGCGCCCCGTCGCCACGTCGGTGACGTAGAGAATGCCCCCGGCGTCATCCAGTGCCAACTGCTCGGGAACGCCCTGTAGAAGGGAGACGTGCCGCCGAAAGCGGCGGGTCTCGGGGTCGAACACCTCGATGCCCCCGTTCATGCTGACCTCCATGCGCTTCGGGTTCGGGCCGATGTTCGGCCCCAAGTCGGCCACGAAGACCCGGTCGCGGCTGGGGCTGTACGCCACGTCGCGCGGGGCACTGCCCCCCATGATCCACCGTCGAAACGGGGCGGTGTGACCGCCGATGATCTCAGTCTCGGGGCTCGGCGCGTATCGTTGGGAGTCGTTTCGGTCCAAGCGAATCACCGAGAGGTCCGTGCTCCCCAGGTTGCCGACGAAGATCCGGTCTCGGCCCGGCGCCGCGGGACCCGGCCGAACCCCGGCGGAGTGGCGGGTGATGCGGGGGGCGTCGAGGCCGCCGGACAGGTCGAGACGAAGCACCGCGTGCTCGGTCCGCTCGGTCACGAACAGTTCGGGTCGATCGGGCGCGGCGGACAGGGCCGTCGGGCGGCCACCGACCGAAATCACCACCGGAGCGCGCTCGGGCTCAGCGGGCGACAGAATCCACACCGTGCCATCCCACCGGTGGGCCACGGCGAGCCACCTCCGGCCGTCGGGACCCGAGAAGGTCTCGAGGTCCACCGGTCCGTCTCCCGTCGAGGCGATGCGGGCCGGGCCGTCGCCCTCCACGATGAGCAGCTCGTCGGTGGAGGGAGAGGCCACGAAAAACCGACGAAGTGTGGGGTCGCACGCCATCGCCACCGGCTGCCGATGGTCTGCGTCGTTCACGACCCACAGGGGGGCCCGGCCGGGGATCGGCGTTCCGTCGGCTGCCACCAGACGGGCGTCGAACCGGCCGAGGCTTCGGTTGCTCGGTAGGTCGAGTCGGCTGCCGGCGAGCCGAACCGTGGCCAGCTCCGGGTCTGTCACCCGCAGGTCGAGCTCGGTGTGGGACGGGCCATCGATCACGAGTTTCATGCCCGGCTTCAGACCGCGCCCGTGGATGGACAAGGGGTGATGGGTCTGATTCGACAGGTGGCGGGGCCCGACTGCGTCGAGTCGCGGACCGCTGGAGGCCTCGAAACGGCGACGCGCCTTCGCCTCGTTGGGTGCTGGCCTCGAGATCGCCCACAGGGCCAGGGCCAGCGCTGCGGCAGCCATGACCGCCGCCCCGAACCATTTCATGGAGTCAGTCCTTTCTTTGGAAGCGGTTTATCAGGTGGTCCGCGACGCGGAACGCGTTGGCCAGGATCGTCAAAGTGGTGGGTACCCCGCCGGACGTGGGCATGAAGGACCCGTCCGTCACATACAGGTTGTCGACTTCGTGGGCCCGGCAGTCTGGATTCAGAACGGATGTTTCGGGGTTCTTTCCGAACCGGCAAGTTCCATGTTGAAGGACGTAGGTGGTCCCACCCACATCTTGGGTCCAGGTGTCGTCGGCTCCGGCGGCCTTCAGTAGATCGATACCCCGCTCGGCCAAGATCTGCGCGTTCTCGAGGGATTCGGGGTGGGGAGTGTGGTGGATCGTTGCCACCGGTATGCCCCATTTGTCTTCGATGCTTCCGTCCACCGAAACGAAAGTCCGAGGGTTTGGGAGAAATTCGCCGAACAATTCGAATTCGATCTGATGGACCTCGGTGTGATATCGCATGATCTCGCGCGACAGGGCGGCGCCCCAGAGCATGGGGTCGTGCCGCCGGGCCAGCCGTTCCGCCGTGAAGATCGGGTTTCGGTGGGGCAAGATGTAGTGGAGTGTTCCGCCCTTGTCGTACTGGCCGTCTCGGTCCTTCAGCAGGTAGTGGTCCTGGATGGCCCGATCGAGAAAATGATTCGACGGCGTGGGACGAAGAAGCTTGGGGAGCTTGCCGCGTTCGAACTCGCCAAAGCCTTTGGCCAAGGTCGAGAAGGTCAGATTTTGGCCGACCAGTCCGCTGCCGTTTGCGAGGCCCGCTTCGAACCGGGATGAACGGCTGTTCAACAGAAGCCGGGCCGACTCGACGGCGCTGGCGGCCACACAGATCACCCGGGCCCGCTGCTGTCGTTGTCGACCTCGATCGTCGCGATAGCGCACCGCCCGAGCTCTGCCCGACCGGTCCACGGCGATCTCGAACGCCATGCTATCCGGCCGAACTTCGCATCGGCCGGTGGCCACCGCCTCGGGGATGAGGGAGGCCAAGGTGCTCGACTTTGCGCCGACCTCGCAACCGTAGCTCCCGCAGAAGTCGCAGTACACGCAGGCCCGACGGCCCCGGTAGGGCCGAGACAGGACCGCCCTCGGTACCTGAAACGGGTGCCACCCGAGCTTCTTCGCGCCCTGCTCCACCAAGCGCGCCAGGTCGTTGGTGGCCACCGGCGGAAGAGGATAGGGCCCGCTGCGGGGAGGCTCGAACGGGTTTTCGCCGGCCGCGCCGCTGACGCCGATGACCTGCTCCACCCGATCGTAGTACGGAGCCAGGTCGTCGTATTCGATCGGCCAGTCCGCCACGTTGGCGCCGGGCAGTCGGCCGTAGCGCGTCCCCAGGCGAAAATCTTCTGGATGGAGTCGATAGAAATACCCGCTCATGTGGACGGTTCCGCCGCCCACGCACCGAGCGATCCAACCGTTGGCTGTCTTAAAGGCCGGACCGTCGCCGTTCTTTTGAACGTGGGGCTCTTCGCTAACGAACGGAACCCACATATCTCGGCGGGCGGTGGCGATCTCGTCGTGGTTGAAATCCTCGTGCTGGTACCAAGGTCCCTTTTCCAGCACGACCACCCGGGCTCCGGCTCGAGACAGGGCGTGGGCGATCGGCGCCCCACCGGCGCCGCTTCCCACCACGCACACGTCGACCTCGTCGTCGATGAACGCTTCAGTCATGGTTGTCTTCCGAACCGTGGGGGCACTTCGGATCGATGCCCAAAGCCGCCCAGGTCTGCCGGTCCCGATTGCCGCCGTGCCGGGGGTGGCCGTAGTGCCCCTCGAGCGCAAAGTTCAACACCAGGGCAAAGTACTTCGCCGTCGGGTACCGAAGCCCCGCCACCCGGCCGGTTTGGAATTTTTCGAGCAGCCGGTCCTGGTCGGAGGCCGGCAGGTCCACGAAAGCTTTCTTCTGGGTCTTGTGGGCCACCCGGTCCAGATAGCGCGTGCCCTTCAGGATGAAGCGGGCCATGCCGCGGAATTGGGGGCTGCGAAGCTGCCGCTCCATGTAGGTCAGGACGCCGGTCTCGGTCGCGCCGGGAAAACCGGGCGGCGCGTCGGAGGGGATCAGGCGAGAGAGGACCGCGGTCAGGATCGCCCGCTCGGCAGGACCGAACACCTGCTCGCGAGAGGTCTTCTTTGGCGGCGCTTTCGGAGCTTGGCTGCGGGTCGGGCGGGACGGCCGGTCCGCGGTTTCCTGCCGATCCTTGCACCCCGTCAGCCACCCCCAGGTGGCTCCGCCCGCGCTCCCGAGCCACATCAGCGCTTGGCGCCGCCGCATCCCGTGCAACCTACCGCCAAACCCTCCTTGGGCACGAGGCCCGCGTTCCACCCGAGGAGGCTCCGAACCTGCGTTCGAAAGGTGAAAGCGTCGACCGACCCTCCGGGCGTCCCCCGGCCGCCCTGCGCGTGCATCAGCAAGGCCCCTGGCCCGGAAACGCCCGAGTTCGAACGTCCGCGTTCGGTTTGCCCGCGGGCACTTCTGTGCGAGTTCGAGCCCGTGCGCGGCTCGAAAATTTTCCCGGTCGACCGGTCCCGACCCCGCCCGAGGCGATGGGGCGGAGGCCGGTCTTGAGCCCCACCATCGCACAGCTTCTCGCTCTGAGTTTCGGCGCCGCCGTACTCGGGCTGCTGGCCCTGATCTGGGCCATCGCGCAGCGCCAGTTCTCGGACCTGGACCGGGGTGCCCGGGTGATCTTCCGCCCCGGCGAGGAAGACCGGGGCGAAGATCCGACGGCCCCGCAATCTGAACTGCAGCGGGTGCTTCCCGGGACGCCCGAGTGGGACACGCAGGAGCAGCAACTCGAGTCCCGCCGTCGCGCCGACCTGTCCGTCCGGGCGCCGGTCCTGTGGTTCACGGTTTCCGCCACGGTCTGGCTGATCGTCGGGTCCTTGGCGGGACTGGCGGTCTCGCTGAAGTTCAACTTGCCGGACTGGTGGGTGCAGACGCCGGCCCTGACCTTCGGACGGCTGCGTCCGATCCACTTGAACGTGGTGGCCTATGGCTGGCTGTCGATGGCGGGCATCGCCAGCGCCCTGTGGCTGTTGCCCCGAACCTTGCGCACGCCCTTGCGCGGCGGTCGATGGGCGGTCGCGGGCGCCGTGTTGTGGAACGTCGGCATGGTGTTGGGGGTGGGGGCTTTGGCTGCCGGCTGGACCGACGGCCTCGAATGGCTCGAGTTCCCATGGCACGTCGACGGCTTGTTCGTGGTGGCCGGGGCCTTGGCGGGGGTGCCTTTGCTCCTGTCGCTGCGCGACCGGCAGGTCGAGCACCTCTACGTGTCCACGTGGTACGTGGCGGCGGCCCTGGTGTGGTTCCCGATCTTGTTCACCGTCGCGAACTGGCCGGGTGTGCACTTCGGGGTGGAGCACGCCCTGGTCAACTGGTGGTTCGCACACAACGTGTTGGGCCTTTGGTTCACGCCGCTGGCCCTCGCCGCGGCGTACTACCTGATCCCCAAGATCGTGGGCCGGCCGATCCACAGCTATCAGCTGTCCTTGCTGGGGTTTTGGGCTCTTGCGCTCTTTTACAGTCAGGTCGGCGTCCATCACCTGATCGGAGGGCCGGTGCCCACGTGGGTCGTGACCCTGTCGATCGTCACCAGCGTGGCCATGGTCGTGCCGGTCATCGCGGTGGCGGTGAACCATCACATGACCGTTCTCGGCCGCTTTCGTGCCCTGGGCACCTCACCGGTCCTCCGCTTCGTGGTGGCGGGCGCCATGATGTACACCCTGGCCAGCCTGCAAGGCTCATTGACGTCTTTGCGTTCGGTGAACACGGTCACCCACTTCACGCACTACACCATCGCCCACGCCCACCTGGGGGCGTACGGATTCGCGAGCTTCGTGTTCTTCGGGGCGGTCTACTTCTTCATGCCCCGGATCACCGGTGTCGAGTGGATATCGAGACGCCTCATCGACCTGCACCTGGTCCTGGCCGGGCTCGGCTTCGCGGTCTACTTCGGGGCCCTGACGGTGGGCGGTGTGCAGCAAGGGCTCGCCATGCTCGACGTGGACGTGTCCTTCGTCCAGTCGATGGTCGGCACGAAACCGTGGTTGTGGGGACGGACCGCCGGCGGCACCTTGATGACCCTCGGGCACTTCGTGTTCGCCGCCCATCTGGTGGCCATCTTGGTTCGGGCCTACCGAGCTCGCGGCGAGCCGAGCACGCGAACCGGACACTTCGCGGAGGCGGCATCGTGAGCGAGCCGAATCGAGCGAGTTTTTCGGAGGCGGTCGGCGTGGTCGTGGGGTCCGCGGCCATCTTGCTGTTTGCGGGCTTCGCCCTGGTGGCGGCGCCGTACATGCAGCTGAGCGGCGCCCCGGCGCCCGAAGGACTCGAACCCTACACTCCCGAAGAGGCGGCCGGCCGGGCCCAGTACGTCAGTCTCGGGTGCATGTACTGCCACAGCCAGCAACCTCGCGCCCCGAACCAGGCCCCGGACACGGCCCGGGGCTGGGGCCGGCCGAGCATTCCGGGGGACTATGCCCATGACTATCCCCATCAGCTCGGCACCATGCGGACCGGTCCCGATCTGTTCAACATCGGGGCGCGGCAGCCGTCTCGAACCTGGCACCTGCTCCATCTGTACCAGCCCCGGGCGGTGGTGCCCGAAAGCTTGATGCCGGCCTTTCCGTTCTTGTTCGAGGTGAAGGCGAAAGCCGGAGAAGACGACGTGGTGGTCGACGTGCCCGACCCGTGGGGGCCGGACGCGGGGGTCGTGGTGGCGCGCCCCGAGGCGCTGCAGCTGGTGGCGTACCTGCAGGCCCTGGACCACACCTACGAGGTCTCGGTCGACGCGATCGAGGCGAACGAAGAGGTACCGTGATGGCGAGCCAGTCTGAAGTCGAGCCCAGCGGCACGCCGCCGGGCGCCCATCGGGACGCGGTGTGGGCGCGGGAAAAGGCCGAACCCCACGAAACCCCCCGGGGTCTGCCCTTGCTGATGGGCGTGCTCCTGGGAGCCATCGGGGCTTGGGGCGGGACGTATTTTTGGTACGAGGCCGGCGACGGTTCCGACTACCTCTTGGGCGACGGCCGCGTCGGCCTGCGGGAGGGGCTTCGGGGGGCTCCCGAAGCGGTCGAAGCCGCGCCGTCCAGCGCGGCCCCCGGGCCCGACGGTGCCCAGGTCTTCACGGCGATCTGTGCTTCCTGCCACCAGGCGAACGGACAGGGGGTGACCGGCGCCTTTCCGCCTTTGGTCCAAAGCGACTGGGTCCTCGGTGACCCCCGACGACCGGTGGGCATCGTGCTGCAGGGACTGGCGGGGGCCATCGAGGTTCGCGGCGAGACGTACAACGGGGTCATGCCCGCATTCGGGGGGCAGCTGTCGGACGCCGAAGTGGCTGCCGTGTTGACCTACGTGCGGTCCGCTTGGGGCAACGACGCCGACCCGGTCCCGGTCGAGCTGGTGACCGAGCTCCGGGGCTCCCTGTCGGAGCAAGGCATGTTGCAAGGGGGTTCGGGGGTGAACGCCCTCGCTCCATGACGGCTGCGTCTGCGGATACCGAGCGACGCCTGTTCCGGGTGGGCGGGCTGTGGT
>DAPKRQ010000302.1:0-1592 GCA_031800475.1 Myxococcales bacterium LLY-WYZ-16_1 | reverse complement strand
ACTGACCGGGCGGCTTGGAGTCGAGGACACGCATGTCGGTCACGGTGCCTCGGGGGCTGATCGTGAAGCCGATCGTCACGTAGCCTTCGATGCCTCGCTCGGCTGCGCCCGGGGGGTAGACCGGACGAGCTCGGAACCGGGTGAAGCTCCCCCGATCTGATGGACAGGTTTCGTCGCTTATGCAGCCCGCAGCTCAAACTGAATCGGGCTCATATAGTCAATAGATGAGTGTCGTCGGATCGCGTTGTAGTAGTCCTCGATGTATTCGGTAACCTCCGCTTGGGTGTAGGCAGTGGTCGACAGGGGGAAGTCGGCAAGGAGTTCCTTCTCCAACGTCGCGAAGAAGCTCTCTGCCGCGGCGTTGTCCCAGCAGTTCCCCTTTCGGCTCATGCTGGGCAGCAGATCGTGATTACGAATCGCTGCCTGATAAGAATGGCTGCAGTACCTGCAGTCCCGGTCGGTGTGATGGACCAGCTCTGCGGGCGGACGACGGCTCGTGAGAGCGTTCGTGAGCGCCTGCAGCGCGAGGTCCGTGTCGATGGTGGTCGACATCGCGAAACCAACGACGCGACGCGAGAACAGGTCGATCAGGACGGCGAGGTACAGCCAACCCTCGAGCGTCCGGATATACGTGATGTCACCGACCCACTTCTCGTTTGGGGCCGCCGCCGTGAAGTCCCGGTCGAGCACGTTGGGGGCGACGCGGAGCGCATGGTTCGAATCGGTGGTCTTTCGGAATCGTCGTCTCTGACGTCCCTGGAGACCATCCTCGGCCATAAGCCGCGCGACGCGATGCCTCCCCACCCGGAATCCGCGGGCGACCAGTTCCCGGTGGATGCGTGGGCTTCCGTAGCGGGCTTTATGGTCGGCGTGGATGTCTCGGATCTCTGCGCGCAGTCGCAGGTTATCTTGCGCTCTCTTGCTGGGACCTCGCTGTCGCCAGGCGTAGTACCCGCTCCGAGAGACTTCCAGGACTCGACAGGCCAGCGCGACCGAGACGTGCGCCCTCTCCGCGTGAATCAGCTCGTACATGGCTACTTCACTTCCTTGGCGAAGAGGGCCGCCGCTTTTTTTAGGAGAGTGTTCTCCTGCTCGACCTGGCGAAGTCGACGGCGAAGCGCCTCAACATCCTCGGTCGGCTCCCGTTGGGGCGCCTCCGCGCCGCTGTCGGGCGCCATGGCGGCGTGCCATCGGTGGAGCAGGCTCGGGCTCACGTTGAGCTCAGCAGCGACCTGGGCGACTGTACGTGTGCCACGGGCCCGCATGACCCGGACGGCGTCTTCCTTGAACGCCTTGCTGTATCGTTTCCTCTGTCCCATCGGTAGACCTCCAGGGACTGTAGTCCCTTGTCAGGTGTCCACCAAACCGGGGGAACTCCACCCCTATCACGTCCCGAAAGGTCGGACCGCAGGCCCACCGAAGACGCCCTGCTACACGCGAGTCCTTCGGATCCTTCGCAATCCGACGTACGCGGGAGCGTACGTGTACGGTCGAAGGGAGACGGTGACACGCTACGACGACGGTCGGCCGCGTTCCTCAACACGGCTCAAACCCCGGGAGGAATGGTCCGTATTGCTCCGAGACCATCATCC
>DAPKRQ010000301.1:0-18709 GCA_031800475.1 Myxococcales bacterium LLY-WYZ-16_1 | reverse complement strand
GATATACGGGAGCCGCCAGGTCTTGAGCCCGGAGAGCAGCTCCATCTGCAGTGTCCGAGCGGGGAGATGGTTGGTGCCGACGACTTCGACTTTGGGACGTGCTCCGAGGAGGGCGGTTTCGACTTCCGCTTGGTCTCCTTTGACACCCTAGATGCAGCCGAGTTCCAGCTGACGGTGGATTCCCAGCAGGGCACCTTCGATGGGGTGCCAGAGCTGGGTCCGCGGCGGCCGCTCACGGAGATGCGCCCAGGGAGTTTTTGCCTCGCCAACGCGTTCGTCTTCCCGTCTTTCGTCGTGCTCACTCCCAAATGACGAGCGTCCGCTGGAGCGCGGGCCCGGCCAGGCCATTGCGTCTCATCGACCAAGCCCATTGAATTCCGGGGCTTCGATGCCTACCTCGTGCACAAAGCCGTGCCGGTTGAGCCATCGTGAGCATCCGGTAGACCGCCGAGGAATCAACCGTTTGGGGAAAGGCAGGCCGTGCATGATGGCGGGCCATGAGTTCAAAGAAGCAGGCGGCCTCCCAAAGCCCGCAGCGTTGGTCTGAATCCGAGGCGGAAGAGGTGCTGGCCTTGCTGCAGCGAAGCGGTCAGTCGGTCGCCGCCTTCGCTCGCGAGCAGGATAGCCCTCCGACGAGGCGCCCGTCGATCTCGTGCCCGTGCAGATCACGGAAGACGCGCGGGCCATGACGCAAGCCGCGACCGTAGTGCGGCTTCCGAGCGGCGTCGTGCTCGAGGTCCCGCCGACCACATCGCCCCACTGGGCGGCCGCCCTGGCCCGGGCCCTTGAGGAGGCCTGAGCGTGCTGCTTCTCCCGCGGTCGACGAAGATCTACATGGGCCGCGCTCCAGTCAACATGTCGAAGTCGTTCAACGGCCTCACGAACGAGGTCCGCGAAGTGCTTCGGAAAGATCCGCTGAGCGGCCACCTCTTCCTTTTCTTCAACCGGCGCCGTACGATGGTGAAGCTGATCCTATGGACGCGCGGCGGCTTCACCATCGTGGCCAAGCGGTTGGAGCGCGGGACCTTCAGCCTTCCGAAGTCGGGAGACGGTGGGTGTGTCGAGCTGGATATTCACGAGCTGGCGTTTCTCGTCGAAGGCGTATCTTGGGAGAGGCGTCGGATGTCGCCGCGGTGGGAGCCATCGCAACACCGGCGCGCGGTTTGACGACGGATTCACCGTCCGCAACTTAGATTGCATTCCACGTCACGACATGCTGTTGTCTGAAGCATGACGGCAGCCCGTGTAGACTCGTCATCGAAGCCGGTGCTCGACGTCATGCGCGGACTGCTGGACGAGGGAGCCAATGAGCAGGTCTTGAGCCTTGTCGCGGAGCTGGTCGCCCGCAACGAAGCGCTCGAGCTCGCCTTGGCGAAGAAGCTCCGGGCCTTCAAGACGACCGAAAAGGTCTCTCCGGGGCAGCTCGCGCTGTTTCTGGAGAAGGTCGCCAATGACGAGGCGGCGGGTTCCGGCAACTGTGCCGAGGCCTCGAGTCCCACCTCCGGGCTGACGGAGATAGTCGCGGACGAGCGGCAAAGACAAGCGACGGAGACCACGAAGCCGTCGCCGAGGCGACCCTCGCGAAAGCCCTTTCCCGAGTCGTTGGAGCGGGTGGACGTGACTCTTACGGTGCCCGCAGGGGAGCGGCCCTGTCCGGAGTGCAGCAACGAGCGACGGTGCATCGGTCACGAGATCACCGAGACGCTGGAACTCGTCCCGGCCAAGGTTGTGGTCCAGCGGCATCACCGTGAGAAGCTGGTGTGCGACGCCTGCGAAACGCCGCACTTCGTCCGAGCGCCGCGCCAGGACCGAGTGATGGAAGGGGGGCTTTTTGGCTCCGCGCTCGTGGGCCAGCTCCTGGTCGACAAGTACCGCGACGGCCTCCCGCTTCATCGGCAGCGCGAGCGCTTTCGTCGCATGGGCGTTGACCTCTCGGTCTCGACTTTGGCCGACCAAGTCGCCCGGGGGGCAGAGCTTCTGCAGCCTCTCTGGCGGGCGCTTCAGATTGCCGCCCTGCAGGCAGCCGCGCTCGCCCTCGACGCGTATCAGGTGCTGTACGGGATTGAGCGCGAGGGCTGCGAGCTCCCGCCAGACGCACGGCTTCGACTCCGCCAAGAGCGAAGCCGCCCATCTTTGCCAAGATGCTGGAATGGGCGGCGTCCATCAAAGATGAGGTGCCCCCATCGTCCGGACTCGGTCGAGCGCTCACCTACTTGACGAATCAGAGTCTCCCGCTGGCCCGTTTCCTCGAGGACGGCCGCGTCCATATCGACAACGGTGTCGTCGAGCGCCTTCACGTCCGAGCTGCGCTCACTCGGAAGAACTTCCTCTTGTACGGGACCCAAGCCTAATCTACCCGTGTCTTCTGCCGGGGACTGCACGACCCGCAGTACCGCCAAAGCTGGGGCACCTCTCCTCCGCGTCGTCCGCTACGCTTGGTTCCACCGGTTCGGCCGGTATCGAATCCTCGGTGCGCCCAAGTCAGTTGAGCGCTCTTGCGCGATTGAGGAAGTGATTACCTAGACTTGGACCCTCGTCATTCGAAGACTCGTTATTTGAATCTACCGAAGGAAACCTAGGGCAAGCCTCCGTCAGCCCGTTCGGTCACGCAAATCATTCGTCTAGTCAACGAAGCTCGATGGCGTCAGAGTCTGCCTCGTGATAGAGCATAGCTGGTTGCCAGCGTTGTCGGTCATCATCTTCTCAGCGAGTTCCGCGCACGCCAGTCCTGCCGCACAGCAAGCGTGTGGAAGCCATCAAGACGCTACGAAACTGCTGAATTGCGTGCTCAGCCCCCCCCCAGCGGAGTACTGGACAGTCGGCTAGGGTGGTCGCGGTCGTTGACAGTGCCCCTGACCGAAAGGCGAAGCTGACCTTTCTCGACTATCATCTAGAGCTCGATGGCTTTCCCGTACGGCGGGGCGACGGAAGCATTCGCTTCAAACTCGGTCAGATAGATGGCCTCACCGGAGACGCAGCAGATACCTGGGCGCGCTTGATGTCCCAGCACCTGCCTCCGGTTCCCAATGCACCTTCCCGAGCCGCAGCCATGCAACATTTCCCTGGAGCATTGGGCGACCTCTCCTTCGACGCTGAACGTGGCTGGATCCTACGCATTCAGACGTCGAGTGGAAAACTCTTCGAGCACGACTTCAAAAAGTCCTCCGCCCGTCCGGTTCAACCGTTTGGTCTTCGCCAATCCCACGTACCGGTTCCCACTACGTTCGACACTTGCCGTGAGGTCCCGGTTCAGAAGAGCAACTGCAGCGATCCGATGAATCCCACACCACAAGAAAGCCGTGGTGTTCCCTTCTTCGAGACCAATTCGGGTGGAGGACAGTGTTCATACGAATACGTGTCGCCGGTGCGGCACAGCGGGGCTCGGCACATGCTGGGGGGCGCCACCCTTTCCTTCACCGACTCGTGCTCGTCACCCGCAACCCCAGCTTCGGGAACGCTTCACCCCCTCGGCGATATCGCCACCCACAACTGGGTGTACGCATGGATCGACGACATGCAGAACTACCTCTTGGATCCTTCACTGCCGTTCGTCTCGAAGTTGACTTCGACTCCAGGTCGGTTCGAAGTGCAGCTCAAGTCGGGGGGCATCTGCTGGGGGGCCCCTGCCTGCGTGCTCAATAGCTTCTTTGGCCCGTTTCGCATGGAGCTTGCGGTCGACCACATGGTCGACCGTGACTTTCGGCTGCTGGCGCACGAATATGGACATGTGGCCCAACATGTCGGCGGCTTCCTCAACGGCACCCACTACTTTTTGAATAATCAGGTGAAAGCCGGTCTCGAAGGCTGGGCCGATGCGTGGGCGTCTTCTTATCATCTGTATCGCGGCGAAAACAGCCCTCGCGCCTTTGACGAGATCTCCATTGACGTCAACGCCTCGGTGATTCGTCGGGATCAGGCCATCGAGCCGTTGCCGTTTTTTGGCATTTTGGCTCCAGAGCCGGACCAACAGAACAGGACTGTTGCGAATCGACGAGCACGGACGGTCTACATGGGCGAAGAGATATGGCCCTGTCCGAACAACAATCATTACGTATGCGGAGCCGTCATTGCTCGCCTGTTCTGGTTCGTCTACCACAATACCTTTCCCTACGGCAGCCCACGTTTGGGAGGGGTGTCACGAGGTGATCCGGTCTTTTTGGCCACACCGCCAGATTCTCGGGGCATGTTGGTTGCGCCCATGGGCCACGGCCAGAGCCTCAAAGACATTCTCGCCAACATGGTGGCCTTCCTCGATGTGAATACTGCTTCCTCGGACAAGCCGCGACTCGTCGAGCTGCTGCGACAGCTGTGCATCGACGACAGCGGAAGCGGCCGACCAGAATGTCGGTCTCGGGCCCGGATGCCGTTCGTTCGAGTGCCTTGGGGAAGCGCAGAGACGACACGCTTCGCAGATGGCGTTCAGGAGACCGAGGACTGGACGGGACCCGCCAACTTGGGAGCGACAGACCTTACGAGAACCTTCACCGGTCTGGAAGAGCTGTTTCCTGCCTCGTCGTTCACGACCGTTAGCAATGCGTTTCGCCAAACTGCGTTCGTGGATGCAGGACGGACCCTGGAAAGGATCGACATGAACGGTCCCGGGGCTCGCATCGAGATGCCCATTGCCCTTCCAGGGGGCTTCGGAGCCCCGCCGGGGCCCCTTCGTTGGCAGCTGCGCATCGGGTCCGGAATCTACATTCCTCCTTCGCCGGGAGGTGGTCCCACCAATTCCCTCGCCCATTCCGACATCCCGGAGCTGGAAGTGAGCCTCGTCCAAGGGGGGACCGTCGTGGACACCGTGAGTCGAGCCGCCCCCGTGAACTGGTGGAACATTCGACCCAATCGGCACTATCAAGCGGACCGTGTCTTCAAGGCCTGGGACCCGGTCAACCCCGGCTTGGAGTTGGTTGCGCCGCCGGGGAACTACATCCTTCGGATCGACGTCCCGAAGGGTTCCATGCAGTTCTTCGCGGTGGTGATCCGGCGTGATGGTTCGCCAAATCCGGGCTGCCCAAGCAATCAGGACGGAGACAATTTCTGCGATGCTCAGGACAATTGCCCGTCGGTTCCGAACAATGACCAGCGAAACCAAGACGGAGATTCCTATGGAAATGCCTGCGACGCATGCCGGACCTCGTCGGTGAACGACACCGGAAACCCGGCTTCGGACAATGATTCGATCCTTTGGCCCGACTCGGATCAGGACTCGGTTTGCGACGCCGTCGACAATTGCCCGCTTCAATCGAATCCCCGGCAGTGGGACAATGACGGCGACGGGATCGGTGACGCCTGCGACAATGACGACGACAACGACCTCATAGTGGATTCACTGGACCTGTGTCCCCGGGTGGCCTCGCCCGTGCCGGGCCAAAACCATGCGGATCAAGATGGCGATGGAGTCGGCGATGAATGCGATGTGGAGCGCACGACCTGCTATCAGTCCCAGTGTCCCTCGGATGGACTTTGTGACTACGATCCAACGACTTGCCTTCCGCGGAAACCATTCACCGAGGCCCAGGCCTTCGTGAACCGGTTGAGTCGCGCCATGGATCATCTCGACTTCGATCTTATCGAAGGGATCCCCTGGGATTCCTTCGTCGGTTGCGTGAGCCCAAACTGCACGCTGCCCACGCAAGTGGAGGTCGAGACCCTGGCCGCTGAGGTGGTGGAAGGACGCGAAGTCCCCGTCACCAGCTGGGACGACTTCCAGGCCGTGGTCGAGCTCGAAGCAGAGAAGAACGCGGGCTTCGATCTCTGGGATGGCGAACTCGGCGGATACCTGAACCTTCTCTACGAGAGCCAGGGTTCATTTCTTTATCGGTGAAGGAGCTCGAGATGATTCGTAATCGAAGAAAATTCGTTTTGTGGGCGAGGGTGGTCCTCGTCATGGCGATGGGTCCGGTTTTGACGGCCTTGACCCCGTGCGAGCCTGAGGGGCTCAGCTTCGTGGTGTTCTTGAACGACATCGAGCGAGACCAGTACGACGAGACACTGCCTCCACTGAGTATCGTATCGATGGCGCGAGTCATCTACGAAGATCCCGCCCAGGGGTGTGGCGAGAACGAGCCGTGTGACGAAGCCTACGACATCACGTTTCGCGGAGCTTCGGAGACCATATCCATTGCAGGAACCTGTACAGGGGGCCCCTACACGGCCCACGTAGGAGACCTGGTCGATGGACAGGTACGGGTTCGCACCGACTTGAAAATGGGGAGTGGGCAATTTTGCTTTCAGTGGGTCTCGCGGGATCGTCGACTCTCGACGCCGCTGCTGCTCACGGCGGAGGAGCAGTTGGAGCTCCTGGACGCGACGCCGCCCGTGCGGGTGTCGAGTCGACTGGTCGAGGGGCCCACGTTGCTGGGTCAGGCGAATGCTTCCGCTTCCGAGCCGCAAAGCTCACCGGCTACTAACTCTATGAGACCCGCGACCTGACAGAGGAAAGCACTCTCGATTCGGTTGCTCCACCTTCGTACGAATGGGGGTGCAACCGAATCGAGTTACACAAAGGTGATCCGTGATGAACGAAAGTCGAAGATTCATTTTGTGGGCGAGGGTGGTCCTCGTCATGGCGATGGGTCCGGTTCTGACGGCCTTGACACCTTGCGAGCCTGAAGGGCTCAGCTTCGAGGCGTTCTTGTTCGACATCGAGCGAGGTCAATACGACGAGACATTGCCTCCACTGAGTATCGTATCGATGGCGCGCGTGATCTATGACGATCCTGCCCAGGGGTGTGGCGAGAACGAGCCGTGCGACGAAGCCTACGACATCACCTTTCGCGGAGCTTCTGAGACCATATCCATTGCTGGCAGGTGCTCCGGTGGTCCGTACACCGCTTATGTCGGTGAGCTGATCGATGGTCAGGTTCGGATTCGTACCGACTTGGGAATGGGGAGTAGGCAATTTTGTTTCCAGTGGGTTTCACGGGACCGTCGACTCTCGACGCCGCTGCTGCTCACGGCAGAGGAGCAGTTGGAGCTGCTGGACGCAACGCCGCCCGTGCGGGTGTCGAGTCGACCGGTCGAGGGGCCCACGTTGCTGGGTCAGGCGGATGCACCGGCTTCCCAGCCTCAAAGCCCGGAGGCAACTCGAGGAAAGGACCGAGAACGGAGATGATGACAAGCCACTCCGGCCGTCCCGAAGCCCCCGCAGCTCGACCAAGGGTCCCTTTATCCCTACTATCGTGCTCCGGACCCCTCCGGGCCGCGACCGATGGCGGTGTCGGTGAGGCCCGAAGCGGTGTCGTCGGACCCCATACCCCAGAACCCTACCGCAAATCGCAGGCGCGCCGCACCTGTTCCTCTCGAGCCCCGGACGCGGGCTTCGGCAAGGGCGGGTCGAAAGCGAACTCGCGACGAATCAAAACGAGCCGGTTGTCAGCTTGCAGCTGTCCGTTCCATGCGCTCTGAGCTGGTTCCAGATACTCACGTTGGCCGCTCGCCCCACCCCGCGCAAGTCCCACATGCTGTAGCTGGTATTGCCGAGTTCGTCTGCTCGAGCCCTTCGGGTCGGTGAGGGGGCCCCAGTCGATCAAGGAGGGATTGGCGCAATAGCTCGAGTCCTTGGTGGACACATTCCCCCAGCCAAAGTGCCAATGGGCAGGCGGATAGCTCATGAGGCCGAGGTGGGTAATGGAGGTCGTCGTCGTGAACCGCGTTCAGTAAGTGGGAGCCGGCGCCGTGCCTGCGAACCGGCCCAAGGCGCTCCCGCCGGGAGGCGCCGGATGCACCTCGAGACACTCTCCACAGGTGGGCGCCCGGTCATGGAGGCCGCTCTTCGGCGGGCAGACGGATGGCGCCGATGCCGGGAGCGACGGGCATGAGGCCGTGAGCCGCGGGGTCGGCCACGTGGACCAACAGCGGCACCGTCGAACGGGACACCACCGCCGAACGCGTGGAAGGGCGCGGTGCGTCGAGGACGCAGAGCAAGAGCGCCAGCAGTGCAGCGACGAGTCCGCAGCGGCCGGTGCCCATGGTGGATCGACGATTCATGGCTCGAACCCGCGAAAGGCTTTCGCCCCGAACAGCTCCATGAGCGACTGGTACATGAAGACGAGAACGTTCCTCGTGGTATTTTCGACTCCCATGGCCAGGCCGATGTCGACATCGGAGCGCCCCCTTCGACGGGTGGGTTTGATCGGGGATGTGCACGGCGCCATCGATCGCCTCCGAGCGGCGCTGGATGTTCTGTTGGATTCGGACGTGGACGCGGTGCTCGCTACCGGGGACGTGGTCGATGGTCCCGTCGCCGAAGACGTCCAGGCCTGCATCGAGACGCTTTGTCAGCATGGGGCCTGGGTCGTTCGGGGCAACCACGACCGCTGGGAGCTGAACGGGTTCGCGCGCACTTCCTATCCGCCCCAAGGCCTGAATGCGCGGCATCGCGAATTCCTGCGCTGGTGCCCCTCGACGGTAGACTTCTCTACCTCGGCGGGAAGGGCGCTCCTCTGCCACGCCGTGGGCGAAGACGATATGTCCTTTTTCCGTCCCCATCACACCGAACAGGACCTCCAGTACCTGGCCGCGCTGCATCCCCTCCGAGCTGGGCCGTGGGACTTCATGCTCTGTGGCCACACCCATCAGCGCATGGTTCGCGACCTGGGAGACCTCTGGGTCATCAACGCCGGTGCGCTGACGTACTCGGACTGCCCGGGGTTCGCCCGGGTTGATTTCGAAGCGCGCAGGGTTCGCTTTTGGGACTTCCAGGGGGACACGTCGGCCACCCCCATGGCTGGCGAGACCCATGAGCTTCGACGTTGAATCCACCTTCGGCTTGCCGATGCCAGGCGCCGATGACAGCAAGGGTGGCGTCGCCGCGCTCCAGGAAGTGTTCGTCGGGTGAGGGCTCGGAGCTGGGCGAGATCCAGGAAACCTTCATGGTGGTGCTTCCGCATTCCGCAAAACCTCGGGGCGTCGTGGCATGCTCGCACCGTGCGATTCGTCGACCTCGCCGCCCTCATCGGGGAGCAGCCTGGCCCCGTCCGCCTCGTAGCCATCGACGGGCCCGGCGGGGCGGGAAAGTCGACCTTCGCGTCGCGACTTTCGCGGGCCCTCACCACAAGCCATTTGCCGCTTCCGGTCTGGTGTTGCAGCGCGGCTGTGGCGCGCTATTGGGTCGCGCGCATGCGTTCGAGGGTTTCGTAGGGATTGAACGACTCCTCCGGCACGGGCTCGTAGAACTCCACGTTCTCGACGGGAGGAAAAGACGCCCGTACGACGTCGTGCGGCCACTGGCTTCGGTAAGGCTCCATATACACCGAAAGGACTCCCCCCTCGTGGCCGACACAGTCCCCCACGATGGAACCGACCGGATGAGGGAGCGGGTTCTCTTCTATGCGTTTTCGGAATGAGAATTCAAAGTTTATGATCCTCGGTGAATAATGGATAGAACTCCAACGAAACGCGTCTTTCGGATGTCCACAGACACGAACAAGCCACGTCTCCGATTCACGATAAACATCATACACGGCCGGCTGTCCGTTCGGCCAGGCCTTGGCCCGGAACCAGGCGTCCGGCCGCGTCCAATCTTCCTCGAGCTGCGCTGTTTGCTCTCGTGCGCAGGATGCGATGCCGACGACGCACAAAGTCCAAAAACTGTTTCGGAGCACGGGGTGTCTCCTGCGGTCCATTCGTCAAACATGATGTCCTGGTTTCGGTTGTAGTGAAGTCTGAACCCAGCTTCATCGGTCCGCCCGTCATCGTGCCGATCGCCGAGTGCTCTGCTTCCGTGTTCGTGTCCAAAAAATGTTTCGAATCACGGGATCTCTCCTAAGTCCCAAGCCTAAGAAGGTTCCAACTCGATGGCTTCATCGCGATGAGATGTGTAGCCACGCTGATGGGTGACGATCCGCCGATACGCCTTCAGGCGCCCCTCTTCGAGCCGCACCACGATGCCACCCCCGGCCAGGGCACGCATCCCTGGCGGGGCCTTCGCCGTTTCGAGCACATACAGCGGATGAATCGGAATCCGATGGCCTTCCCGATCGGCCACCACCACAACGGCACCGCCACGTCGATCCACTGGACGCAGCCCAGCGTTGACGACCGCCACCTCCGGACCCGTGTCGCGACGACGCCCTCGGAACCGCTTTCCGGGACGAAATCGGACAGTTTCTCGGGAAAGGTGCAACCACGGCGCGTCGCTGACGGTGATCTGCCTCGTGACCCAACCCGCAGCCAGGGCGCCGATCCCAAAAGCAATGAACACCACAAAAGGACGAAAGACTTCAACAAACCAATCCGGTCCGTCGATTGCGCGAAGCAACGCGATGGAAGGAAACACCATGCCCCAGATGATCAGCCCCATCACCAGGAGTGCGACAGGAATCCGAACCCAAGAAGCGATGCTCAGCTTCTGCGGAATCCCTTGGAGCGAAAGACTCCGGATCTTCTCGTCGTGCATCAACGCCTCACCTCTCGACCGCATCCCTCGGGCCCTGCATGACCCACATGGTTGGCCCGTCCACCCAGCCTCGAGTTCGGCTAGGGTCAGGATGAAACTACAGGAGCGGACCTCCCGAAGTCGATGGAGTGCGACTCTCGGGACGGACAAGTCGGCGGGACGACTCCGCACTCCACGCCGCGTCGGGTCCGGCTCCTTTTCCGTCTTCTGGTCGTGCTTTCGGCAGCGTTCGGCGCCAGGCTCTGGGCGACCCGGACCATCCACCACCCCAGGGGGCGAGGCCCCTTCGAACGTCGTCCATTCGAGCTCGATGGCGACGTTCTCGCGGTTCGCGAAGTGAGATCGCGCACCAGTCCCCTTCGCAAGAACCGTAGCGAGCGTATCACGGCACGCGGTGCGGGGGTCACGTGTCGATGTGGCCGAGCATGTGCTCCAGCGCTGCGCGCACCGCCGCAACCTGGGCCGCGTTGCACTGGTCCGGCGTTGCATTCGGGCTGTCGGGGTAGACTTCGGTCGTGGTCACGAACCGCGCGTTCGTCAGTTTGCCGGGGGTCCCAATGGGGTAGGGGTCTCGCACGGCGGTGCACTACCGCACGGGGAGCGGTGCTGGCGAGCCCTTGGTCCTCGACAGCGACGACGAAACCGTGCCTGCTATCCGCGTGACCATCCACGATCGAAGCCCTCGCGAGCACGTGCTGAAGGCCGCCGACAGCGCCGCGGTCGAGGGCACCCCGAAAGTCCACTTTCCGAACCCCAACGCGCGCCGCATCAACAAGTCGCTGGGCGACCGGACGGGCCTGCGCGGCCTCGGCTTCCACCTGATCGAGGTCCCGCCCGGCTGCGAGTCGACCGAGTACCACCGGCACCACCACGAGGAGGAGTGCACGTTCATCCTGTCCGGCCCAGGCGAGGTGCGGATCGGTGACGACGTGATGCCCATCGGCCCGGGCGACTTCATCGGCTACCCCGCCGGCGGACCCGCCCACACCATGCGGAACACCGGCGCCGAGGCGCTGCGATGCATCGTCGTCGGCCAGCGCCTCGACCACGATGTAGGCGACTAATGTTCCTGTCGGTCTCGGCTTAGGCCCCAAGGACTTCGATGATACCGACAATTCGAATGACGAATCTGGAAAGCGCGCCCTCGTGCTTCGGTGCAGTTCTCCTGAAAACCCTCGGAACCACTGGTGCCGCGGTCGTGGCTTTCGTACTGCTCTTCAATGTGATGCTCTGGACCGACGCTCTCGAAAAGCTGATCAACGAGGCTCAAACGGACGTAACCCTTCACTTCGAGGTTCCTTGGGCCTGGTGGCCCACCCACCTGTCAGGTGGAGAGTTTCAGATGATCGTGCATGATCCGGCGGTCCAGGCGGAGCTGCGCATCGACGACTTTGCGCTGGTTTGGGCGCCGCTCCAGCTGTTGCGAAGGAAGTTTCATGCTCACAGCATTCGGGCGGATGGGGTGCGATTTAGTCTTCGAAAGACCCGTAAGCTTCCGGAGCTTTGTGACATGCCGCCGGGCCTGCCCGTCATCCCAGGGCAGTCGCTGCCGCCAGAATCGGTCGAAGGCAGCTGCATGGCTCAGGAAGACACGGCCCGACCGAAGGGAGAAAAGCCCAAGCGAGGCGACGTCTTTCAGGTGCAGCTCGACGACGTCCACGTGGACGACCTCGATCGCCTTTGGCTCGAGCGGTTCCGTACGGAGGGGACAGGATGGGTTCGGGGCGACTGGTTCTACTTTCCTACCTTTGAGACTCGGCTGAATGTCGCCGCAGTCGGGGCTTCGTCACGTAACCTGAAACGAGCCGACGAAACATTGATCCGGGACATGGACTTCGGGTTGAACGGGGTGCTCGACACCGTGCATCTCCGGAAGTCTCCCGATTGGAAGCGACTGATCGTCGCCACCGCGACGGCGAGCGTTCGAGGAGTCCGTCTGGCCGCCTTGATGGCGGACGGCGCGACCAAGGCCGACGGCACTCTCGATCTCCACTTCGACGGTAGCGTTCAGCGAGGTCATCTCGAATATCTGGCTGTTCGTGTTCTGAACTCGCAGATGTCGTTGGAAACTAAAGAGTTCGTCCTGTCCGGCGAGCCCTGGGCCCACTTTCAATGGGTGGCTGATTCCGAAAGTACGGCGAAGCTGCGGGAGGGACGCGCCGAGCTACGGGCCCTGCGCCTCGGTCGTGGCAAAGATGCGAAGACCACCTCGTTTCGACTGACCGCCGAAAACGAAGGCAGATTTGATCTGTCGAATGGGACAGCCAGGGTGAACCTTTTGGCCCAAACGGGAAATCTCGAGCCGATCATGATCTTGTTGAAAGGACTACCCAAGACCATGATCGACGTGCTGATCTCCTCAGATACGCAGATCCGAGCAACCGCTCGGCTCGACGTCGACGCACCCGATACGCGTCTCGAAGACCTGCAGCTCGAGGCGGGGGCGCTGAAGGCTCACGGAGCAGTTACATTGTTGCCTCGGATGGATGGAGAGGTGACGGCGGAGCTCGGTCCCGTGTCGGTCACCAAAAAGCTCGGGGGCAAACGGAAGAAAGAGTCTGAGGACGCGAAGGGGGCAGAGAAGGCCGCCGCTGCAGACCGCGGCAGGTCGAATTGACGCCGTCGTCTCGCGGACCTGGGCGGTGTGTCGCTGTTCAGGGTCATGGCCCCCCCATTTTCAGGGGCTAGGGACCAGAGCGCTCTGGCGAGTGCGGGGACCATGCCTCTGAGCCCAAGTCGAGCGCGAGGATCAACGGGGACCACAGGGCCAGCCGCCCGAGAGGGCTGTACAGCCATTTCTGTCTCAAAGTCTTGGCACGTCCTCGTGCGCGCGCCTCCCCGGGCACAGGGTGCTCGCCCAATCATGTCACACGGCAACGCAATTGATGTGTCACATGGGATGCTGCTAAGCGAGAAGTCCTCCGCTCGTTCACTGGACCGAGCGTCTCAAAAGGGCACCATGGGACTTGTTCGTTTTGCCTCCCTCCTCCACTTTGTTCGATCCCCGAATCTTCGTTTGGGAATACTCGGCATCGCAGCGTTCGCCTGCAGTGATTCGGATCCTGGGTTGAACGTCCGACTGCAATGGCCAGATGGGCGACCCCAGTTCGAGCGAAATCCATTCCTCTTTTTCGAGGTGCTGCCGCAGGCCGAGGCCACTCCGGTTCGCGTCGACGGCCCCACTCCGCTGGTGCCAGGCTCCTTGGAGGTGTTGCTCCCCGGGCTGCCCGTGGACACGCCTCTTGTGCTCCGAGCCCGAGTCCAGGCCGCTCCGTACCGGAACGCTCGCGTCCTCTACATCGGTGAGGGGCCGGTGACGATCCCCAAGGAGGCCCCGGCCGAAGCAACCATCGAGATGCGACGGGCAGATGGAAGCGAGGCTTTGGCGGACGGTCCAGCTCCCCCGGACCCGAATCGAATTTCCTTCGTGCGGCGCCCTTGGGGCAGGGCGGGCAATGTCCCCGAGCAGGTCTTGACAGGCCAGCCCGGTGCAGCGGAACCCGGCGTCCGCGTCGTGGTCTTCGACGGCCCCGACCTGGCCTCGGCCAGCGTACTTCGGGATGGTCTGGTCGCACGAGATGGTTCGTTCAGCATCTCGCTCGCCAGCGACCCCCTCGGTACGGTGTTCGTGGCTGCAACCGAAGGGTCCGGCCTTGCGAGCGACCAAGATCCGACCACACCCGGTCTGCGAGGGACCGAAATCCGTCGGGTAGAATGGACTGCAGCGTTCGGAGGAAAAGAGTCTGGTTCGACATTTCGGAACCCACATCGGGTCGTGTCGACCGGCAACTTCGATGCCTCCCTGATCCAAGCGTCCTCCTCCGTGGTCGAGCTTTCAGGCGAAGAATATGCCCGGTTGTTTCGAGGAGATGCCCCGGGTCCACAGGTTCGTCCAACCCGGCGCTGGTTGCGGCCGCCCGAGTCTACGGCGCCCGAGAACCGGGCAGGGGCAGCCATGGCCTTCGATCCGGTTCGGGGCCGCACCGTGCTGTTCGGCGGCTTCGGCGAGCAGGGGAATGATCTGGCAGATACTTGGGAATGGGACGGACGAAGATGGCGCCGGGTCGAAGTCCTGGGCGGGGTCCCCACCGCCCGCTCGGGCCACGGGTTGGTGTTTTCGGACCCGGCCGAAGCCGTACTCCTATTCGGCGGTGGATTTGGAGACCGAGTGCTGCGGGATCTGTGGTCCTTCGACGGTGTTCGGTGGACTCGCCTCGGCGAGGGGCCTGCCGACATCGGTGGGTATGCCGCCCAGAGCGCGTTCGACTCCAGCCGCCGCCGACTCGTCGTCTTCGGTGGATGCCGAGACGTGGCATGCGCGGACCTAGCCAGCGGTACCTGGGTCTGGGACGGGCAAGGATGGCGGCGCTTGGAGCCGCGCGGGACCGAGCCTCCGGCCCGGCAAGGCGGCTGCCTCGCGCCCCTGGCGGATGGCACGATGCTGCTGGTCGGGGGGGAAGAAGCCGGAAACGCGCTCGCGACCACCAGCTGGGTCTTGGACGGAGACACCTGGAGCGAGGTGAGCGGCGCGACGCCTCCGGGACGCCGCTTCCCATCTTGCGCGGCACGGGATGACGACGTGCTCCTGTTCGGGGGGCTAGGGACTTCGGGAGCCTTCAACGACGTTTGGCGTTTCTCACGAGGTACGTGGACGCCCGAACCCTCCCCCTCGAGCCCCTCCGTTCCGGACCGACGCTTCCAGTCGGCCGCGGCCTACGATCGACACCGACAAGCCATGGTGGTGTTCTCGGGAGCCGCTCCGACCCCGTCGAGCGACACGTGGCTGTACCGGCCGGGGCGCTGGACCGCGGCCACTGGCGGGACGTCGGAAACCGGCGGGACCCGGAAGACCGCAGCGGGCCCGAGCGAAGCCGCTTCCGCCTACCTGCCGGACTTTGACGATGTGGTCCTTCACGGCGGTCGCTTCGGGCGGGATGTGTCGGACGTGATGCGCGTTTGGTCGGAAGGCCGATGGATTGAGGTCAGTGTGGGCAATGGCCCACGGCCGAGCGGGCGTTGGGGCCATTCCGCTGCGTATGACCCGCGAGACCGCCGCATGTACATCTTCGGCGGGAGCGACGCGGATGGGGTGGTGCTCGACGAGACTTGGAGCTTTTCGTTTGAAACGTTCACGTGGAGCCAACTGCCCACGCCGACGGCCCTCGTGGCCCGACGTGGCCACGCCATGGCCTACAGTCCAGATCTCGGAGGCACCGTGCTCTTCGGGGGCGAAGACCGCGATCGGACCTACGGAGACACCTGGCTGTTGACCGAAGCGGGATGGCAGCTCTTGTACCCGGAGTCCCCTTCGAGACCCGAACCGCGAGCCTGGACGGACATGGCCCACGATGCCACCCGTTCCCGGATTCTATTGTATGGAGGTACGGTGCGCCGCTCACCGGCTCAGGGTGGCCGTCGGTCCACCGACGACACTTGGGAACTGACAGCGGCCGGGTGGGCACGAATCGGCTTTCCAGCCATGGCCGTGCGCCCGCCTCCTCTGTCGAGACATCGGGTGATCGCGGACGAGATCGGGGACTTCGGCGTGGTCGGGGGCTGCACCTTTTTGGATGGAACCTGTCTTTCCGCGACCTACGCAGTTTGGCTGCTGTCCGCAGGCGAATGGCTCGACCTCACGCCTCGTACCTCCCCACTTCCCCCGCTGTACGGTCACATCGCCGAATACCGCCCCTTTTCCAGCTCGATCCTGGTGTACGGGGGCATCGATGGTACCGGCGGCGGTGTCGTACCGGGTACCCACTCGTTTCAGCAAGGGGCATGGATGGAGCTTCGTTCTCAGCGCACGCGCCCAGCGCCCCGGCTCAACGGCCGTGTTGCCCATGACCCGGGCCTCGATCGGACCATCCTCTACGGGGGCTGTACCGGCCTCGCATGCAGTCAACTGAAGGGGGCCACGTGGGAGTGGAACGGCTTTGGTTGGGAACGTCTCGTTCACGAAACGCCACCGGGCCTCCTGCCTCTCCCACCTCTCAGCGAACCCGCGCTGGCACCCGTTCCCGGTGGCGGTCTGGTCGTCACCCAGGCCTCCGCTCGCTGGACGTGGGATGGCGCTCAGTGGCGGTTCGAGGGTCTGGACGCGCCTTTGTTCCTGAGGGCACGAGGCGCTTTCGATCCGGCCGGGGAACGGACGCTCCTGTTCGGGAGTACGCCCACCGGGTTCGCGTTCGCTGAACTGAACGCATCGGGCATTCGAAACCTGCCGATATCGGGCGCCCCCGAGCGCTTTGGTGTGGCCCTTGCCTTCGACACGCGGCGCAACCGCTTGGTGGCGTACGGCGGCTGCGAGACGGAGGCTTGCCAGGATGTCAGCGACGCGCTCGTCGAATGGTCTACCGAAGGCGGATGGCAGCCCGTCCCGAAGAGGGATCCATGGCCGCCCCCCGTCGCATTCGGCGCAGCTGGATTCGACGCGGCGTCGGGACGGACCGTTTTGGTGGGTGGGTTGTCGGATCGGCTCCGGCCTGACGTTTGGGAGTGGGACGGCAACGCCTGGGAGCGCGTGGAGATCGTCGGCGAGGGCCCCGCCGCCCGCGTTCGGGCGGCGGGGACGTTCGACGGACGGAGGGACGAGTTCGTGCTGTTCGGGGGCTTCGTCGACGGGCAGACCCTGGAGGACACCTGGCTGCTTCCCACTGGGGCCGGGCGTCGGGCCGGATTCATCGCGAGCTTCGACCTGGAAGCGTCGGGCCTCGACCTCGATCGTGTGGCGCAGCTCGAGATCTCCGGTGCTGCCCAGCCCGCGCCCCAAGTTCGGGTTTGGCGTTCGACCGACAGCCGCTGGGTCACCCAGGCCACTGATCGATCCTCTCCCTCCTTCACGGTGAACTTCGATTCTCCCGAGCGTCTTCGGGAGATACCGACCCCGTCCGGGCAGGTCCACGTGGCGATCCTCGGCGCCGCAGACGGACGGGGAACCTCGGTTACGCTGGAGCAGTTGGAGCTCGTCGTCACAACTGAATAGCGATGGCCAGGTCTTGGTCGACGCGGCTGTGGCCGCCCCGACGAACAATCGGGTTTCGGTGTGGGGTCCAGGCGTATGAACTCAAGGACCCGGAGGATACGCTGCAGGTCGGTCTCGGCCTTCTCCAGGCTCAGTTTCCTCTCGGCTCGGGCCGGCGACATTCGCACCTGAGGTCGGCTCGTCGTCCGGAAAGAGGCGCTTTCGAATCGCCTCGAAGGTCGAGAAGGAAGCGCCATGCAGCCCCGCACCGAGCAAGAACATGGCGATGAGGTCCTCATCGGTGCCCCACGTGGGTTCTCCGACCCAGAGCTGCTGAAGCGCCACCAGGCTACCGAGCAAAAAGATGACCGCGGAAGCCGCAAACGAGCGCCATCTCGTCCAATCCAGATCGTAACTCAGCGGAGGTAGATTGTTGGACGTCAATTTGCCGTTGGCAGCTTTCAGACGTGCTCCCATCGTCTTGCTTCCCGTTGTCTTGTTTTCGTCGAAAGCCTTCAGAGCCTTCTGGGTGTTCCCGGTATCCGCCCCGCGCTGTTCGAGCTTTTCAATGTGAGATTTCAAACTCCGTCGGACGAGCTCTCGTTTCACCGGCTCAACTTGGCGCAACCCGCGGACGCCCCACGCCGCGAGAAGGCCAACGGCGAATGTCGCGATCGCCGGCCCGCACCCATACGCGACCAAGACCTCGATCTCGCGCACCGCCGGCGCGTGCCCGGTCTGCCGAGCCTCGATGGTGGCTACGTACTTTCCCGGTGCTAACTCCAGGCCCGGAAATTCGTAACTTTTGCGGCCGTCGAGCTTCTCGATGCCGATCTCTTCGGCCTTCCACTCGACATACCGGCCAGGATCCTTGCCCCGAACGCTCACCAGGTGAAGGGACGCCCGGTCGACGGCGCGGGATGACTTCACCTCGAAGGGCAACGCCGTCTCGTCCCAGTACATCGGCCGGCGGAGCTGAACAGTTTTCGGGTCCACGATTTCCAGCACCGACGGCAAGGGCGCCCGCGTTGCGGTGAGTTCGAGGGTCTGGCGCTTCTTTTTGAAAATATCAAGTTTATTTATTTTTTTATCTTTTTTGTCTTTTTTGGCTCCAAACCAAAAGTGAACCGAAGTCGAGAGCTCCTCGGCATCTGGCAGCCCCGTTGTCGACGAGGCGGTGATGGTCACAGGGACGGTGGTGCCGGGCGGGAGCGAGATCGGATCTCGACCGGCCGAACACGGCGAATCTGCGAGCTCGACGTCGACGTCCGCCTCGACCCAGCGGCCGTGGGCCGTCACCCCGCCTTCCGCAACGCAGGTGGCGAAACAGTCCTCGGAGCCCACACATA
>DAPKRQ010000300.1:0-1849 GCA_031800475.1 Myxococcales bacterium LLY-WYZ-16_1 | reverse complement strand
AGGTAACCCAGGGTCGGATTCGATTCGTTCAACGGAACGACGATGACCTGGTCTGCCGGAATCACGCCCTCGGGACGTCCAGAAGGCGCTTCGGACCGGGGCTGCTCGGCTTCATGAGGGCTGTTCGAACCGACCACGTGGACCTTTCCTTCTTTGTCGAAGGCAAAGCGGCGGGTTCCGTCGGGGGAACGACCGAGCTCGCAGATCACCAGCTTGAACATGGTCTCGGGCTCGCCGAGAGAACAAGTCGGCACCAGCTCCTTTCGCCAAAAGTCATGAGGGGTTGGAAAACGCGTTCCGCGAGGCACCACCACCGCGTACTGCTTTTCGTGGGTCTTCAGATCATGGGTCACGAATGCGTAGTCGTGGACGATGAAGTCCGACGGCTCCACCCGTCCCGCTGCATACACGCCCGCGCCCTGAGCAACCGCCTCAAAGGGCTGCCATGCCCGAACCCGGTCGCGGCCGAAGCGATCCTGTATGCGGGCGAAGACCCCGGGTAGAAGGGTCGAGCCCCCGACCATCAAGACGTCATCGACGTCGGCGTCGTCATCGACACAGGCGTCGATGCAGGCTTCGAGTTCCCGAAAGACTCCTTTGTCGGCCAGCAGCTTCTCCAGTCCGTCGCGGCGGAGAGTGACTGCTCCACTCTTTCCGCGGATGCGCTCTTCGAAGCGTTCGAGCTCGTCCGGCGCCAGACCCACCACGGTGGTCTCTTCGTCGAAAAACAGCTGCTCTTTGGCTGCGCACACCGCATCGAGCATGAACCGATGCCAGCTATCCTCGGGTCGCTCGAATGGATCTCGGTAGCCGAGCTGGGCGCACACCTGCTGCAAAAGCCACCGGTCCACGTCGGCGCCCCCGATCGGCCTTCCTTCTTTGCCGAGGACCTCGCCCGTCCCCTGGTCGAGTCCTTTCGGAGACAGGCGCACGAAAGCCACATCGAGGGTGCCTCCGCCGAAATCCACCACCAAAATCTTCCTGTCTCGATTGACGCTGAGCCCGTAGCCGAGGGCGGCCGCAACCGGTTCGTCGATGAAACGCACCCTGCGAACCCCGAGGTTTCGCAGGGCCTGACTCACCTCGGCGCGGTAGGACTCGTAGGCGTCGACCGGGCTCGTGACGACCAGTTCGCGGATCCGCTCCCCGGTGGTCTCGGCGGTTCGGGCGAGGAGCTCCCGCAAGAACAGCTGCAGGCATTCGCGGGCCGATACGGCAGTCCGTCCCATCCGGGCCACGGTCCGAAGGGGCGCCGTGCCGAGATGGGGCTTGAACTGGGCGGCAAAGCCCGGCCGCCTTCGTTCTTTGGATCGCTCCAGGGCCTCTCGGCCGATGAAAGCCGTGCGGCCGAGAAAAAACAGCCGCTGAACCGCCGGAACCTGGCCCACCCGGGCCCAAAAATCGAGGGCATCGTAGGGCTCCACCACCGTGGGGATCACCAAGGGGGCCGCCAGCGGATCCACGTCCAGTCCGTCGGGCTCTCCCGCATGGGCCGGCAAGGCCCGGGAGGGCGGGAAGCGACAGACGTCCGCGAGCTCCACCAACACCGGCCGCTGCCGCACCCGGTCCCACCGGGTCAGCACCGAGTTCGTGGTTCCGAGATCCAGGGCCCACATCACGCTTGTTCGAACAGGTCGCGCAGCCGTACCCGGTCGGCCGGCGTCGGGGCCCGGCCGGCGGTTTCGGCCTGGAGGTGAGCGAGACGTCCCTCGAAAGGCCCCAACGTCCAGCAGTCTCGGCCGTCCAGGCCGAGCAGATCGACCGCGTCGGCGTTCAACGGGCAGATGTCGCGGAACTCGGTGCCGTCGTCGCCCCACCAGCGAAGGGGCAAGCCTTGGGTCCGGCAGAC
>DAPKRQ010000299.1:0-8689 GCA_031800475.1 Myxococcales bacterium LLY-WYZ-16_1 | reverse complement strand
GGCGCCAAAGTTCAAGTCCGAGATGGGGAGAGTTCCAAAACCCGCCGGCCCCCGGTTCCCGCGAAACGGCGGCTGCGATCCAGGCCGTCCCAGTCTCCAACCACCCGAAATCCGGTCCAGCGCAGCCAGGCGTCCATTTCGCGCGGGTACATGGCCCGAACCTCCACGCGAGAGGTTCGGACCGCCGTTTCAGCCTTCGAAGGCCGGTAGAAGAAGTCGATCCGCTGGACCTGCCGCCGAGGGTCCCAGGTGCGGCGCTCGGTGACTTCCCAGCGGTCCCCGGTTCTGGGGTCGATCAGGGGTTGAGGGTCCACCCGAGCCCCGCGCGGGTGGTCCACGGGCTGGGGGGTGAACAGGTCCAAAAGGGCCCGGCCGTCCGGTTCCAGGTGCGTACGGATCCGCACCAGCGCCGCCTCCAGGTCCGGGTCTTCCAGCATGTGCATCAGCCCGTTGAGACCGACCAGAACCCGGTCGAATCGGCGGCCCAGGTCGACGGTGCGCATGTCGCCGTGGACCAGATGAATGCGGGAGCGCACCGGCTCCGGCAGGTTCCGTCGCTTCGCCCGCGCCTGGGCGAGCATCGGCTTGGACAGATCCACCCCCCATATGGTGGCTCCAGCCCGTGCCAGGGGCAGCGTCAGCCGTCCCGTGCCGCAGGCCAGCTCCAAGACTTGCCGGCTGCCCGCCCAAGCCACCAGCGCCGGGACGTCCGAGCCCATGTGGACGTATTCGGCGTCGTACCAGACCCCATCGCCGTAGTGGTCGCGGGACTCCACGGGCGATCCCGAAGCACGGGCTCGATGAACGGTCCACTTTGGGCGATGGATTTCGGCGGGAACGACCTGACACACCGGTCCGTTCCTGGGATCTTCGGCTTCATGTCGTTTCGCTCCCCGACCTCTGCGGTCTTGGCTCTTTTGGTGCCGTTCGGGACCGCCATCGGCTCCGCCCAGGCCAAGACCCTGGAATGCGAAGAGCTTCCCGCCCTTTTCCGGTCGTACTCGATCCACCACTACGCGGTCCGAAAACTCGACGATGAAACCCGCTCTCGCACGGCGAAGCTGTTCGTGGAGGCGATCGACCCCTCGCGCACCCTCCTGCTGCAGGAGGATGTGGACGGGCTGAAGAAAGCCCTTCCGCAGGTGTTCAGCGGCGCCTTTCGGGGCCGCTGCGGTGCGATCGAGCGGGCGATGAACCTGACGGTGACGCGCAGCGAAGCGGACCTTCGACTCGCGCGCCAGGTTCTCGACGATGACTACGCCCTCGACGAGTCCGTTGAACTGGTCCTGGACCCGGAAGCCCGGGGCTGGCCGAAGACCGAGGCCGAACGAAAGGCCTTGGTGGAAAAGCAGATCCACTTCCAGATGGCATCCTATCTGGCCGGGGGCCTGGAGCTGAAAAAGGCCAAAGATCAGCTCGTGCATCGCTACGAGCTGAACCTGAAGCGGGCCCGGGAACGAAAGGAACGGGGCCGCGGCACCGAACTCTTCGCGTCCGCCTTCGCCCTCGCCCTCGACCCCCATTCTTCGTACCTGAGTCAGGACGATCTCGAAGATTTTCGGATCCAGATGCAGCTGAGCCTCGAGGGCATCGGTGCGGCGCTCCGTTCGGAGGACGGCTTCACCTACATCGAATCCCTGATCCCGGGCGGTGCGGCCGAGCGCTCCGAGAAGCTGCAGCCCAAAGACAAGATCATCGCTGTCCAGTCGGAAGGTGAGGAGACGGTCAGCACCATCGACATGAGCATTCGGGACGTGGTGAAGCTCATTCGGGGGCCGAAGGGCACCAAGGTGACCCTGACCATCCTGCGAGAGGGGAAGAACACCCGGACCTTCGACGTCACCATCGTCCGCGACAAGATCGACGTGAAGCAGCAAGCTGCGAAGATCGAGTACGAAACCCGCAAACTCGGGGACCGCTCCGTGAAGATCGGTGTGCTCGAGCTCCCCTCGTTCTATGGCGGCAACGACGAAGGCCGCTCGAGCTACCAGGATGTGAAACGGCTCGTGGCCGAGGCGAAGAAGGCCGGCGTGGACGGGATGGTCTTGGACCTGTCCAAGAACGGCGGCGGGCTCTTGGAGGACGCGGTACGGATCTCGGGTCTGTTCTTGAAGACCGGCGGCATCGTCGCCACCCGGGGAACCCGGGGCGAGTTCGAGGTCTTGGAGGATGAGGACCCAGACGTGCAGTACGAGGGTCCGTTGGCGGTCATGATCAGTCCGGTTAGCGCGTCCGGCGCCGAAATCTTGGCGGGCGCCCTGCAGGCATACGGCCGAGCGGTGGTCGTCGGCGGTCCACGAACCTTCGGAAAGGGCACCGTGCAAGCCGTCTTGCCACTTCCCTCTCAGCTCGGAGCCATGAAGATCACCACCGGCATGTTTTTTTTGCCGGACGGTCAATCCACACAGCTGCAGGGTGTAACGGCGGACGTCCGGGTGCCGTCGCTGCTCGATTCTTTCGACGTCGGCGAACAAGACCTGGACTTCGCGCTTCCGCCCGGAAAGGTCGACCCGTTCCTTTCGGACGAAGCGCGCGGCACCGGCAAGTCCGCTTGGCCTCGGTTCGACCCGAACCTGGCATCCCGTCTACAGAAGCGGTCCACCCGGCGGGTGGCCCGCTCCGACGCCTTCGAAAAGATGAAGGAGCGAATCGCGGAAGCGAAGTCCATGGCGAAAGATGAGCCCGTCAAGCTGTCGGAGCTCAACGACGAGGACGGCGCCGAGGGGGCCGAGGACGAAAGCGGCAAAGAGGACCTCGAGCGGATCGAGGAGGCCTACACGGACGAGGCCGTCAACATCTTGGTCGACTGGATGCGATTGCGCGGCGTCAAAACCGCGGCTCGCTGACGGCCGTCAACCGGATTGCCTCATGGCACGCATGCGAAGACGGAGGGCATTGAGACGAATGAAGCCTTCGGCGTCGGCCTGGGAGTAAACGTCTTCGGCCTCGAACGAGGCCAAAGCCTCGTCGTACAGACTTTGACTCGACCGCCGGCCTACAACCGAAGCCCGTCCTTTGTACAGCTTCACTCGGACTTCACCGCTCACCTTCTGCTGGGCCTCGTCCATCAGGGCCTGAAGCGCCTCCCGCTCCGGTGCGAACCAAAAACCGTTGTAGACCAGTTCGGCATACTTGGGGACCAGCGAGTCCCGCAAATGGAGCACCTCTCGATCCATGGTCAGCTGCTCGAGCCCCCGGTGGGCCGCAAAGAGGATCGTGCCCCCCGGGGTCTCGTAGACCCCTCGGCTCTTCATGCCGACGAAGCGGTTTTCGACGATGTCCACACGGCCGACGCCGTGTCGCCCACCGAGCTCGTTGAGTCGCTCCAGCAGCTCGACCGGTTCCATGGCCCTGCCGTCGAGGGCCACCGGCCGTCCTTGCTCGAAGTCGATCCGCACGTACGCAGGCTGGTCCGGCGCCTCTTCGGGTGCCGTCGACAAAAGGAACATGTCGGGCTCCGGCTCCCGCCAGGGGTCTTCGAGAATGCCGCCCTCGTACGAGCAGTGGAACAGGTTCCGGTCCATGGAGTACGGCTTTTCCTTGGTGGCAGTGACCGGTATGTTGCGGGACGCGCAATAGTCGATCAGGTCCGACCGCCCCTTCATGTCCCACTCGCGCCAGGGGGCGATGACCTTTATCTCGGGCATCAGGGCGTAGGCCGTGAGTTCGAAGCGCACCTGATCGTTCCCTTTGCCGGTGGCGCCGTGGCAGATGGCGTCAGCGCCCTCGGCCCGTGCATGGGCCACCAGCCGCTCTGCGATCAGGGGTCGGGCCAAAGACGTACCGAGCAAGTAGAGGTCCTCGTAGACCGCTTGGGACCGGAGTGCCACGAACACGAAGTCCCGCACGAAACGGTCGCGCAGGTCTTCGACGATCAGCTTCGAAGCCCCGGTAGCCCGGGCCTTTTCGTCCAGGCCAGACAGTTCCTCGCCCTGGCCCACGTCGGCGGTGAACGCCACCACCTCGGCCTCGGTGTGCTCCTTCAGCCAGGCGATGATGACCGACGTGTCGAGGCCTCCGGAGTACGCGACGATGATCTTCTTGGGTTGGGTCCCGCGGTCCATGGGGGCCCGGCATAGCCTGGTAGGGCCGGGAAAGAAAACCTTCGAGCGGAGGCAGATGGGACTGCCGCCGCGCCGTCGACCCGCCCGCACCCCCGGCGAGCGGCGGCCGGCGGCGGGCCCGGCCGTCGGGCGAACGGTCCCCGGGTCCCACCGCGGGCTCTCGCAGCACGTTTCGGGGTTGTGTCGGCGGATCGGCCCAGGCAGGTTCAGCAGCCGGTGCGTTTCGCCCTGCCCATCGCTTTGGCGACGCTCGCAACGACCGCCTGCAGCCGAGGACCGACAGAGCCCCCCAGCGATTCTCGCGGTACCGAGCGCTCTGCCGAACCCCGGGGCGCGGGCCGAAGCGCTCGGACCTCGGGCGCTCGGCCGATGCCCGGTCCGCGTCCCGAGTCTCGCGGCCCCCCGCGGCTGGGACCCGAACCCCCCGAACCCGGGCCCATCCTGCTGACCACGTCCATCGAGCACTCCCTGGAGGTGAGCCTGACCCGGGTGGCCGGACCGACGTGGGGAGCCGCCGCATCCCAAGTGGCCAAGCGGGTGCTCGTCTGGTGGATCGATCCCCGGCGCGACCTGCGGCGGGGGGACCGCCTGAGCATGGCCATCGAGTTCGGACCGGAAGGCGAGGAGCCAACGCTACACGCCATTTGGTTGCATTCGCAAAAGTATGACGAAAACTTTGCAGCTTTTCGTCACAAGGCCGCCGGTCACCCCTTCGACCGCTTCTACGAACGGGACGGCCGGGAAGTGGAGTCCCGCTTGGTCGGAGGCCCCATCGAAAGTTACGAGCAAGTGACATCTTTGCTCGGAGACGGCCGAGGTCACAAAGGCGTGGACTTCAAAGCTCCCATCGGAACACCGATCGAAGCTCCGTTCGCGGGTCGGGTGGTCCGGCGAAACTGGAGCACCCGGGCGAACGGTCGGTGCGTCGAGATCGAAGGGGTGAACGGAGTCCACGCGGTGTTTTTGCATTTGTCCAAAGTCCACGTTCGACGCGGGCAATCGATCCGGGCCGGGCAGCTGATCGGGGAGCTCGGCAACACCGGGCACAGCACGGCCCCCCACCTGCACTATCAACTGGGCAAGAACGGTCGGGTGCTCGACCCTTTCCGCTTTCACGAAATCCGCCAGGCGCGGCTGTCGGACGAAGACATGGCGGCGTTCGAATCGACGGTGGACCGCTGGGAACGGATGCGGGGAGGAATCTGACATGGGGGTTGCCCACGATTTTCAAACGGTGCAACCGGGCACGCAGGAGTCGCAGATCCTCGACGAGGAGCTGACCCTGCTGGCGAAGGTGCTGAAGCAGCTGGCGGCCGAGCAGCTCGACGCGGACGCGGCCGGCGAATACGACCAGGACCTGCTGGCCCTCCGGGATCAGATCTCGGAAGCCCGGGCCGAGGATCAAGCCCCGCTCATCGCCGAGATGTACCGCATGCAGGCTCTGGGGGCGGCAAACGGAAGGGGTCGTTCGCTCCCGGTGGACTTCAAGTGCCCCTACTTCGGCCACTTGAAGCTCCACGACGGCAAAAAAGTCCGGGACGTACTGATCGGGAACCGAGGTTACGTGAAGGCGGGTAGCGAAGTCGCCATCGTCGATTGGCGGAACGCTCCGGTCTCTCGAATCTACTACCGCTACGAAGAAGGCGACGACTACGAAGAGATGTTCGGAAGCCGCCCGGTCTCCGGGGTGGTGGAAGCTCGGCGCACGGTCAGCATCGTCAACGGGGAGCTCCGGAGGGTGACTTGGTCGGGCGGTAGCTTGGCCCGGCGCAACGACGGCACCTGGGTCGTGGTGCCGGACACCTATCGACCCACCCTGGAGGGCGGCGCCGGCGTGGCGAGCCGTCCCCCGTCTGCGCACGAGCCGCCGCCGAAGTTCGAACCGGGCCAGCTCGGCGTCGTCGGTGATGACAACCTTCGGGAGGACAAGCACCTGCGGGAGATCACGGCGTTGATCGACCGGAAGCAGTTCGAGCTCATCACCTCTCCGGAGAGCGGCATCGTGATCCTGCAGGGCGGAGCGGGCAGCGGCAAGACGACCGTCGCCCTGCACCGGGCCGCCTACCTGCACTTTCAGGATCCCTCCACGTTTTCGCCCAAGAAGATGGCCGTGGTGGTCAAGAGCGAGCCCCTGACCGAATACATCGCCCGGGTGCTGCCCTCGCTGGACGTTCCAGGCGCTCCGGTGGTCACCCTGGCGGGCTGGATGGAGCGTACCCGCCGAAAGGTGCTGCCGGAGATCAAACGAGAGCTGGCGGACGACGTGCCGCCAGCGGTGGCTCGGCTCAAGAAGCACCCGGCGATCCTGACCCTGCTCGAACTCGGCGTGGAACGCGAAGCCTCGGCCCTTCGAGACCAATTGGCTCGGGTCGGACGAGACGAGGGCCGCCGGGCCTTGCTGCAAAAATGGGACGGACTGTCTCGGTACGCGCTCCTTCCCCGAATGCGAGAGCTCAACCGGTGGGTCGAATCTCCCGCGGCTCAGCGTGCCGGCCTGGCCGCCGACGAGATCCGCCAAGTGCAAGGTTTGTTGCGCCGCAGCCGTGCCGCCAGCGAAGACGTGATCTCCACGTGGGCGGACCTGCTGACAGATCGAGAGCTGTTGGCCGAAGCGGTGACCAGCCGATCCCACTACGGCATCTCGCAGGAAGAAGTCGAAGAGCTGATCCGCTGGGTGAGCCTTCAGAACGAAGATGCCTCCCTGCCGCCGGATGCGGCCGCGGACGACTCGGAAGAGGACGAGTCCGGCGAGGATCGGGGCGTCGGTGCCGACGGTCGGGCCCTGGACAACGAGGGCCCAGCCGGAAAGCTCGACGAACACGACGACGCCCTGTTGTTGAAGGTGACCCAGCTCAAGTACGGCGGCCTGCCGGTGGCCGGGTCGAACAAGACCGTGACCTACGAGCACGTGATCGTCGACGAGGCGCAGGATCTGTCGCCGACGGACATCGCCGTTCTTCGGGGGGCGCTGACCAAGCGGGACAGCATGACCCTGGCCGGCGACACGGCCCAAAAACTGATCTTCGACAACGGTTTCGACGACTGGGGAACGATGCTCCGGGACGTGGGCATCGAAGGGGTCGAGATCGACCAACTCAAGGTGAGCTACCGGTCGACCCGCCCCGTCGTCGAGTTCGCACGCCACGTGCTGGGACCTCTGGCCGACCCGGAACCGCCGGTGGTTCCGCGAGACGGAGCCCCGGTGGAGCAGTTTTTGTTCGGGTCCACCGGCGAGGCCATCGCCTTCCTCGGCGAGTCCCTTCGCTCCCTGGTCCTCCGGGAGCGCAAGGCCAATGTGGCCGTGGTGGCCCGCTACGGCGCCCAGGCCGACATCTATCACCAGGGGCTGCAGCGCTCTGAAGTCCCGGCGGTGCGCCGCGTCCACGGCAAAAACTTCAGCTTTCAACCGGGCGTGGACGTGGTCGACGTGGCCCAGGTCAAGGGGCTCGAGTACGACTACGTCATCTGCGTCGAGGTGAACCAGAATACCTATCCGGAGCAAAAGGAGGCCCGGCACCTTCTGCACATCGCTGCCACCCGAGCGATTCACCAGCTGTGGGTGGTTTCCGTATCCGAGCCATCGCCGCTCCTGCCGGAAAGCCTGTTATGACCCAACGCCCGAGCGCGGAGCTCCAATCGGCCAGGTCGACCGGCGGCGGCCCGAGGCACCACCGAGCCCGAGGCGGGCACGAGACTTCCCGGCCTCCGTTTTCTCGCCATCGGTTGACCGCTTCCTGCCGAGACCCTACCGCTGGCCCGTGCTGTATACCGTGGGCATCCCCGTGGCCGTTTTGCTGCTGTTCGTGTTCAGCGGCGTCCGCATCGTGAAAGAGTACGAACGCGGTGTCGTCCTGCGTCTCGGTAGCTACACCGGAAAGGCGTACGGTCCAGGGCTGACCTGGATCATCCCCGGCATCGACCAGATGACCAAGGTGGATCTTCGGGTGGTCGCCCGGGATGTGCCTCCGCAGGACGTGATCACGCGGGACAACGTCTCGGTGAAGGTGAACGCGGTCCTCTACTTCAAAGTGGTTCACCCGGACAAGGCGGTCCTGAACGTGGAGAACTTCCTGTTCGCGACCAGCCAGTATGCCCAGACCACCCTGCGGGCCATTCTGGGACAGGTCGAGCTGGACGACCTCCTGACCGCCCGAGACCGGATCAACCAGCAGTTGCAGGAGGTCATCGACGCACACACGGACCCGTGGGGCGTCAAGGTGACCAGCGTCGAAGTCAAGCACGTGGACCTACCCACCGAGATGCAGAGGGCCATGGCGCGGCAGGCCGAGGCCGAGCGGTACCGGCGGGCCAAGGTCATCGCGGCGGAAGGCGAGTTCCAGGCAGCGGACCGGCTGTCGGACGCGGCCCGCATCATCGAGACCGCGCCGGCAGCCATCACCCTTCGATACCTGCAGACCCTTCAAGAGATTGCCGTCGAGAACAACTCCACCACCGTGTTCCCGATACCGATCGACCTCCTGCAGGCACTCCGGTCGGAGGGGAGCGCTCCAGGCCGGGACCCGGACGAGGTGGAGCGGATCAAATCTCAAGCCAAGGAACGGGCGAACCGCCTGCTCACCAGCGAGGGCGTGGCTTCCGAGGACGACCCGAACGACGCATGATCT
>DAPKRQ010000298.1:0-5028 GCA_031800475.1 Myxococcales bacterium LLY-WYZ-16_1 | reverse complement strand
CCGCCAGCACCTCCCCCATCATCGTGCGGGCCGCCAGGAAGTCCCGGGAGGTGCGGGGTACCTGCTCCAAGTACTGCAGCGCCTCTTCGTAGCGACGCGCCTCCCCCTGGCGGGCGAGGGCCAGCACGGACACCGCCGCGTTCAAGAATTCTTTTCGGTCGGCCTGCCGCTGGATGGCCAGGTCGCTGGAGCTCGTACCGGCCCGCTCGAGCAAGGCCCGCGCCTCGTCCTTTCGACCCAGTTCCCGCAAGAGGTCCGCCGCGGTCTGCACCTCCCCGAGCCGCTCGTACAACCGGGCCGCGGCGTCGAGCAGGCCCCCTTGCCGAGCGGCCTCCGCCGCCTGGTCGGGTCGGCCGCCGAGCTCGTACAGGCGAACTGCCTGAAACGGGTTCCCCGCGGCCTCGTAGTGCCCGGCAGCCTCGATGAGACGACCCTCCTGCTCGGCACGGCGCGCCATGAATTCGTGGTACCGGCGCGGATCCTGGGCCCGCCTCGCCACCTCGGCGGCGGAAAGCAGGTCACCCTGCTCGAGATACAGGTCGATCGCCTCCTCGTTGCGGCCCACGTCGGCCAAAATCTTGGCGGCGAAGCCGAGCTCTCCTCCCCAACGAAGGACCCGGATCGCCGGATCGACCCGGCCGCACCGGGCGTAGAGCTCACCGGCTCGGCGGCACGCCATGGCCGCTTCGGCCCCAACGAGCCTCCGGCCGTGCTCCGAATTCAGAGCGCGAACCAACAGGTCCGCCGCCGGCTCGAGGCTGCCGTTCCGCTCGAGCACCTGGGCCGCCCGCATGGCGTCTCCGTGGGCTTCGTACAAAGCGACCGCGTCATCGAGTCGACCGGCTCGTTCAAAGAGCTCCGCGGCCATCAAAGGCTCGTGGGTTTCGAGCCGAAGGCGTGCCGCTGAATCCAGATCTCCGGCGCGCGCATACAGCATGGACGCACGCCGCAGATCGCCGTGGCGATGGCACAGCGCTGCAGCCAGGTCGTCGCGCCCGTGGACTTCGCAGAGCGCGACCGCCGCTTCCAAGTCGTGGGCGTCCATGTGCAGCTCGCACGCCGCCCGAAGCAGGCCGTCCACCTCTGCCAGGTTGCTTTCCGCAGCCGCGATCCGCAGCTTGCCCAGCAGATGCGAAAGTTTTGCGCGCTCGGCGACCACCGTTGCCGCACCATATCAAGCGGGACCGATTCGCCCATCCTCCAGTTGGCGTTCGATGCCGACCGATCGCACAAAGAGCCATGCGCAGCGTCCACCTGATCGGCATCTGCGGCACGGGCATGGGCTCGTTCGCCGGCCTCCTCCAGGCGGCCGGATTCGACGTGCGGGGAAGCGATCAGGCCGCCTACCCGCCCATGTCCGAAAAGCTCGAGGCCTGGGGCATCGAGGTGCGAACGCCCTACGCGGCCTCGAACTTGGAGCCCCGGCCCGACCTGGTGGTGGTCGGCAACGCGATCCGGCGCGAGCATCCGGAGGCCGAGGCCGCCCGGGCCGCCGGGCTCGAGACCACCTCCTTTCCGGCGGCCCTGTCGGAATGGTTTTTGGCCGGCCGGCACCCGGTGGTGGTGGCCGGAACCCACGGAAAGACCACCACGACCTCGGCCATCGCCCACCTGCTTGTCGAGGCCGGCCTGGATCCGGGCTTTTTGATCGGCGGCGTTCCCCAAAATTTCGGCGAAGGTTTTCGTGCGGGCGGCCCCGAGGCCCCGGACCGACCGTTCGTCGTCGAGGGCGACGAGTACGACACGGCGTACTTCGACAAAGGACCCAAATTTTTGCACTACCGCCCCCGGACCCTGGTCCTGACCTCATTGGAGTTCGACCACGCGGACATCTATCGAAGCCTGGACGAGATCCGGGACCGATTTCGGCAGCTGGTGGCCCTGGTGCCTCCGGATGGGTGCATCTTTGCCCAAGCCCACGCCGACCTGCCCCTCGAGGCAGCCCGAGCCCCCGTGGTGCGCTACGGCATCGACGCCGGCGACCGCCGCGCCACCGATGTGGAGCTGGGGGCATTCGGAGCCCGGTTTCGTTTCGACCCATCCGGGGAACGGCGGGCGTTCGAATGGACCCAAGCTGGTCGTTTCAACGTAGACAACGCCCTGGCAGCCTGTCTCGTGGCCGAGCGCTTCGGGGTGCCGCAGGCGCGAATCGCCCGGGCCCTGAAGACTTTCGCCGGGGTGGACCGGCGCCAGACCCTTCGGGCCGTGGTCGACGGGGTCCGGCTCATCGACGACTTCGCTCACCACCCGACGGCCGTCTCGGTCACCCTCGAGGGTCTGCGACAGCGCTACCCGGAGGGGCAGCTGATCGCGGTGTTCGAGCCTCGGACTGCCACCAGCGCGCGCAACGTGTTTCAAACGGAGTACGCCCGGGCCTTCGACGCCGCGGACCACGTGGTGGTGGCCGGGGTGGGTCGGCCGGAGCTGCCCGAGGCGGAGCGACTGGACGTGCAACGCCTGGCGGCGGAGCTGGGCGAGCGCGGCACCGAGGCCGTGGCGATTCCCGAGATCGGCGGGATCGTGGCCCACCTGGTTCACCGGGCAGCGCCCGGCGACACGGTGGCGTTCATGAGCAACGGGGGCTTTGGGGGGGTCATCCCCAAAACCGAAGCCGCCCTCCGGGCCCGCCCCCCCGCCTGCTGAGGCGACGAACATGGAGCGAGCCCTCGCGGTGCGCGGGACCTTCTCCAACCCCACGGCGCCGGTCGCCCGCCGAGAGCTCTCGACTCCCTGCACCCCAAACCGGCGCTTGCAGCCGTTTCGAGGGCGGCACGAAAGGCTTTGGGCTGGAACGGGGGTGTGCGACAGTCCCTCCGGTCCCCATGCCTTCCGCCAAGTCCTCTGGGGCCCGACTGACCGAAGGCTCCATCTCCGGCCATCTGAGGTCTTTGACCGTCCCCATGACCTTCGGAATCCTCTCGATGGTCAGCAAGAACCTGGTGGACACCTACTTCGTGGCCCAATTGGGGACCGAGGCCCTGTCTGCCATCAGTTTCACCTTTCCGGTGGTCATGCTCCTGATGAGCTTTTCGGTGGGGCTCGGGGCAGGGGCCTCGTCGGTGGTGTCGCGGATCTTGGGAAGCGGCGACCACGCCAAGGTGCAACGAAGCAGCACCGATGCCCTGGTGCTGTCGGTCCTGCTGGTGGCGATTCTGTGCGTGGTGGGTTTGGCGAGCCTGCGCCCGCTCTTTTCCGCCCTCGGCGCCCGCGGGCCGGTGCTGGAGCTGGTCATCGTCTACATGCAGCCCTGGTTCGTGGGGCTGATGTTCTTGGTGGTGCCCATGTTGGGCAACAGCCTGTGCCGAGCCGCCGGCGAGGGCACCTGGCCGGGTCTCATCATGGTGTCGGCCGCGGCGATCAACGCCATCTTGGACCCGTTCTTGATCTTCGGCTGGGCGGGCCTGCCCGAGCTCGGCATCGCCGGCGCCTCCACGGCCACCGTGGTGTCCAACCTGTGCGCGACCCTCGGCTCGCTGTGGCTGCTTCGACGCGAGGACCTGTTGACCATGCGGATCCCGAGTCCGTCCGAGGCGTGGGCGTCTTGGAAACCGATGCTGGCCATCGGTCTGCCCGCTTCCGGCGCGAACATGGTCAACCCATTGGGCATCACGCTGGTGACGGCCATGCTCGCCCGCATCTCCGACACGGCCGTGGCCGGTTTCGGCGTGGCCGGACGCTTGGAGGGCCTGTCGCTGCTCACGATGCTGGCCCTGTCCGCCGCCATCGGACCCATCGTCGGCCAGAACGTGGGGGCAAAGCGCTTCGACCGGGTCCGAGAGGCGATGCAAGTCAGCTTTCGGGTCTGCATTCGGATCGGGATGGTCACCGCCGCCCTGCTCGCCGTGCTCGGCCCTTGGGTCACGCCCTTGTTCGACGGCTCGGTGGACGTCCGATCCACGGCAAACCTCTACCTGTGGCTGGTGCCCGTGAGCTTCGCGGGCTACGGTATCAACATCGTCCAGGCCGCGGCGTTCAACGCCGTCGGTCGACCGAGCTTGGCCGCCGGTTTGACGGTGGCACGCATGTTCGGGGTCTATCTGCCGGCGGCCTGGATCGGCATGATGGTGACCGGCGAACCGGCCGGGGTGTTCGTGGGAGCCGTGGTCGGAAACGTCGCCGGTGGACTCCTCGGTTGGCTCGGATCCAGGTCCATGATGCGGCGCCTTCAACGCGAAGGAAGCTGCCGAGATCCTTTCTACCGAAACGAACCAACGAAGAGCGAAGAGCGAGCGCCGGTTGCCGATTGGGATCTGGCCGAACGCCCTGCGAATCCCGCCAAACCCGGAGTGTGAATGGAAGCCTTCGCCGCCACGTCGCAGCCGTTCGCCCTGCCGGGTTCGGGTCCACCCGATGAAATGAGGCACCCGTCGTGAGTCTTCGGGTACCGCCGCCGGGAGCGCTGCGCATCTCGCCTCCCCAGCCTCAGTCCCGGCCCCAGCAGGCGGCCCCCCCACCAGACCCATACCTGTCTCCCCACCCCCCACCTCACTTCCGACCGGATCCGAGCGTCATGGCCCGATTGGGGCTGTCCGTCGAGCTGCGCGCGCCCCGACACCCGGACGTGGGTCCGGTGGCTGCGTCGCTGCCCCCGTCCCGCGGCCGCTGGCTGACCGAACGAGAGCGGCGCCGGCGACGCCCCGAGCCCGCCGAAATCGAACAGGCCCGGCAAAAATGCACCGTGCTGGTCGGCGAGCACGGCCCCCGCCTGGCCGAGCGGTTTTGGCAGGTGGTGGAACGGGCCCGGGACGACCGCCGGGGCGTGTGGCGAGCCCGCGACGTGCGCCTCGCCCCCGATTGGTTCAAAAGCCCTTGGTTCTTCGCTCACCTGGGCGACGATGCTTCCCGATCCGAGCTTCGAGACGGGCTGCAGTACGTGTCCCGGCTCGGCTTCCGCAACCTGGCTTACGCCCACCGAGGGCTCTGCCGGCCGGAAGACGGTCCCGACTTCGAGATCCTGTTGCGACAAGCCGACCGCCTGGGGGTCCGGATCAGCACCGGCTTGGATCTGACGCCACTGAGCCCGTTGCT
>DAPKRQ010000297.1:0-5399 GCA_031800475.1 Myxococcales bacterium LLY-WYZ-16_1 | reverse complement strand
GCCGCCGGCGGCCGGGTGGTGGGGGTGAGCGAGATGGTCGAGGGGAACGGCCGCAAGCGCTGGTCTCCATTGGGCATCTACGACCCCGAAACCGGTCGGTGGCGCAACTTTCGGGTGGCACTCACGTCCGACACGGGGAAGCTGTCGGGCCTCAGCTGCACGTCGACGCCGGGCGGCATTCGGGTCACGGCCATCGAGCGGCACTTCGACCTGCTTCACGTGGTCCGATTCACGATCCCCCGCCGAGGCGGCGAAAACGAGGTCGATCGGCTCAAACCCCGGGTCTTGGCCGACCTGCGACCCCGCTTCCAGGAAACGCCCCCAAACTTCGAGGGCTTGGAGGCCGCCGGGCCCGGTCGGTTCTTGTTGATCACGGACAATGACTGGCGCGGTGTCCGCGGCCCGACCGAGATGATCTTCTTCGAGGAGCCCGGCTCGGTACTCGCCCGCCCCGGCGCCCCTTCTCTCGGCGCCACTTTGCCCCCCTGAGCGACCCGCGCAGGGTTCGGTGCTCAGATCGGGGACGCAGGTTCCCCGTACAACGCCTCGTGGGTGGGATCGACCAGCTCCCACTCGACCCCCGAGGTCGCGATCCATCGACAGAGGGACCAAAAGTCGGCCTCGGGCGGCACGTCCACCGCCACGATGCGCCCGAACGCACCCTCGCACCGTCCCCCCCGGCGCAAAATCTCTTGCACCCAAGGCCCCGGGTCTCGCTGTGGAGGCAGCAACAGGCGGAGGCTTCGGTGGCCCGACTTTTCGACGACCCGCTCGAACCGCCATCCGCCGGACTCCGGCTCGACCTGCACCACGTCTTTCCGAGACACCCCATGCACGAGGAACGGCGCATGGAGCAGACGCACCCGGTCGGCTCCCTGGGGTTCGCCCCAGAGCGTTTCGGTGTCGCCCTCCGGATCGGTGAAACGGACTTTCACTCGTTCGTCGGACATGACTGAATCATCGAGGGCCGGATCTGACGAAGCAATGACGGAGCTGTGGACCCTTCAGACCGTGGTGACTCGGCTGTCGGATTACCGTCCGAAGGCCCTGGAGTCCGAATCTCGCACCCGACACGCGGCCGTGGCCCTGTGCCTGCGCCCGGCCCCAGACGTTCGCCTGCTCTTCATCAAGCGGGCCGACCACCCGAGCGATCCCTGGTCCGGACACATGGCATTCCCGGGCGGCAGCCGGGAACCCCAGGACCGGAACCTGCTGCAGACCGCCATCCGCGAAACCCGGGAAGAGGTGAACGTGCACCTGGACGGAGCGCGGCTCGTCACACCCCTCACGCCCCAGCGGGCCCCACTCCGCTCTCGCCGGCCGCCTTTGGTGATCCATCCCTTCGTGTTCGAGGTCCCGGAAAGTACCCGCACCCACCCGAACGCGCGGGAAGTGCAGGAGACCGTATGGATCCCGCTGTCTTTTTTCTGCGAGCCCGATCGGCTGAGTACCCTGGAGGTCCGCTTCGGTGGCCAGGAGCACCAGGTTCCCTGCTACGATTTCGACGGGCGGCCGATCTGGGGCCTGACCCTTCGCATGCTGGACGAGATGCTGCGGGCGCTGCGTCCCTGACATCCGAGAGTCCGCCGTGTCGATCCTGAGCGCCGAGAAAATCAGCATCCGCTTCGGGCCGAAGGTCTTGCTCGAAGAGGCGGACCTGGCCCTCGAGCCGCAAGACCGGATCGGCGTGGTGGGGCCCAACGGCGCCGGCAAATCCACCCTGCTGCGGATCTTGGCCGGCCTGCAGGCGCCCGATGGAGGTCGGGTCGTGCGAGCGCGAGGCGTTCGGGTCGGGTACCTGGCGCAGGAGCACGGCGACGTGGCGGATGCCTCCTTGGTGGACAGCCTCTTGCGCTCGGCCCCCGGAAGGGCGGAGGTGGAGGCTCGGATCACCGAGGCCGAAGGGGAGCTGTCCGCCTGCCCCGATCCCGACACCCAGATGGAGTGGGCCACGCGGCTGTCCGAACTGCACGAGACCGCCGCGGAAATGGATCGACGCTTCGGCCGCCATCGGGCCGAACGGATCTTGGAGGGCCTCGGTTTCGCTTCGAGCGACTTCGGACGCCCGCTCACCGCATTCAGCGGGGGCTGGCGAATGCGGGCGGAACTCGGTCGGCTGCTCTACCAGCAAAACGACATCCTGATTCTGGACGAGCCCACCAACCACTTGGACGTACCGACCATCGAATGGCTGAGCGAATTCCTCGAACGGTCCCGCCAGTGTCTGGTGCTGACCTGCCACGACCGACTGTTCTTGAACCGGCACGTTCGGCGTGTGGCGAGCCTCGAGCTCGAGGGGCTTCGGACCTTCCGAGGCGACTACGACGCGTATCTGGCCCAGCGGGAACAGGATCTGGCGCATCTGGAGGCCCGGGCCGCCAAATACGAAAAAAAGAAGAAGGAGCTCGAGGCCTTCGTCACCCGGTTCAAAGCCAAGGCGAGCAAGGCCCGGCAAGCCCAGAGCAAAAACAAGTTGATCGAGAAGATGACCGAAGGTCTCGAAGAGGTCCCCCGCCATCGCCCCTCGATCCACGTGCGCCTGCCGTCTGCGAAGCGGGCCGGGGATCGGGTCCTGGCTTTGGAGAATCTGGAGTTCGGCTACGGGGAGCGAAGCTTGTTTCGCGGTCTGAGCGCCGAAGTGCGCCGCGGGAGCCGCATCGCGCTTTTGGGCCGAAATGGCGCTGGAAAGTCGACGCTGTTGAAGCTGATGGCCCAGGAGTTGAGCCCACGCGCCGGGCGGGTGCGGCTCGGCGCCCAGGTGGAGCCCCGCTACTTCGCCCAACACCAGTCCGAGACTCTGGGAGGCCATGGGTCGGTGCTCGAGGCAGTGGCCGCCGCCAATCCGGAGGCGTCCCACACCCAGGTCCGGTCGATGTGCGGGGCCTTCCTGTTTCGAGGGGACGATGTGGACAAGCCGGTGGACGTCCTCTCCGGCGGAGAGCGCTCCCGGGTTGCCCTGGCCCGAATCCTGATTCGACCGGGGAACCTGCTGCTGCTGGACGAGCCCACGAACCACCTGGACACCGAATCGGCGGACGCGCTCACCGAATCCTTGGCGTCTTTCGACGGGACCTTGGTCTTCGTCAGCCACAGCCTCGACTTCATTCGTCGCCTGGCCAACGTGATCTGGGACGTACGGCCCGACGAGCTGTACGATCACCCGGGCAGCTTCGATGACTATCTGTTCCACTTGAAAGAAGCACGACGCAGTCTGTTCGAGGACGGGGCGAAACCCGGCGCGAAAGCCGTCGCGCCGGCGGATGGGGAGACGAAAGAGGCCCGCAAGGCGGCCCGAGCCCGGGTCAAGGAACGGGAGGCTCGGGTTCGTCGAGCTCGGCGCCGGGTCGAAGAGGCCGAGGCCCGGGTGGCCAGCCTGGAGGCGAAAAAGGCGGACCTGGAGACCGCCCTCGCCGACCCGGCCCTGCATGCCGATCCGGACGCTTCTCGGAAAACCGCCCGAGCGTACGAAAAGGTGAAGGCGGAGCTCGACGCCGCGGTCGAAGCCTGGGGCGAGGCCGAGTCGGAAGTGGCGGCCGCGGACTCCGCCGCACCCCCTCTTTCTTGACCTTTACGTTAAGGAGAGATTCTTTCGCGGATGGCCGTTTGGCGACAATCGAATGACGGTCCGGCTCTGCATCGGTACACGGAAAGCATGTACCGGCTGTCTCGGGTCCGGCCCTCGGTTGCGCTCAGCCGATTGCAGCATCGTCGGGCACGGCGACGGGGGCGTCACTTCGAGTGCGCACCCGTGCACCGTGCGGCGGCTCGGGACGGAAACCCAACCGCCCTGATCGAAGACCCTGCCGCCGAAGCCCTCCGCTCCGTCGGATTGGGATCACTGATCCAGCGAAAACGACGCCGCCGTTGAGTGGGTGACCGGACCGTCCGCTGGTTTCGACAACCGTCCGGTCAACTTGCGTATTCCCGAACGAGATCCACGTAGCCTGGCCATGCATCCTCGAAGCCGGCGCGCACCTTCTTTTCGACCATCCCGCCCACTCCGAAGATGCGAACGTCGATGTCGACGGTCAGGGTGAGCTTGCAGCCGTTTTGGGTGGGTTCGGTCAGGTAGGCCCCTTTCACCGTCACGTTTTTGTGGCTGCCGAACCACTCCCAGGTGCCGCGCTTTCGCTGCAGGTCCATTTCGACCTCGGTGCGGTGCTGCTCGGTCTTGTTGCGATCGATCCCGGTCACCGTGACGGCGTGGGCTTTCGTGTGGATCGTGTACCGGTGGCGCTCGTCGGACCGGTCTTTGTCCTCGACCTTCACGTCCAGCGCATCCCGACGCTTTTCGGCGCGCTCGATCAGGGCTGGGTTTCGGATCGCATCGATGACCTTCTCGGGCGAAAACGGAAGGTCCCAGGTCTTTTCGGCGTGGGTGGCCATGCACCGGTCTTAGAACGGACGCACCGCATTTTGAAGCGCCTTCCAGGACGACGCGGCTGCCTCGTACCGGCGTCGGGCTGGGTTGCACCCGGAGCCAACCGGGGCAGACCTTCCCGTTCGAGACTGCGCGCTCACCGGGGCTGGTCAACCCCGGTGAGCTTGCGGGTAGGCTCGGCACCGTGTCGAGACCGGAGGAGGACGAATCGCTCGGTCCTTGCCCCTTGTGCGGCCGACCGATGCCGCCGGACAGCTCGGACCGTCATCACTGGATTCCCCGCAGCCAGGGCGGGTCCCGAGCGGACTGGATCCACCGCATCTGTCACACCAAGCTCCACTCCCTGTTCAGCGAAAGGGAACTTGCGCTCCACTACTCGAGCCCGGAACGTCTGCTGGCCCACGACGAAGTGGCGCGCTTCGTGAAATGGGTGCGCAAGATGCCGCCGAGCTACGTGGGCAAGCACCGGCCTCCCCGTCGCTGAATTCACGGCGCCGACCGGCGTACACCGCGGCTGATCCGCTGCTGCCACTGCTCGAGCCCGCCGGCCAAAAGATGGTCCGGTACCGGCAGGTCCTGCAGTTGCAGGGTCTCGAAGTGCCATTGCGGAAGCACCCTTTCGACTTCTTCCGGGAGGACCGCGAACGGGGGACCCTCCATGCGCTCCGGATCGTATTCGAAGGTCAGGAGCAGCATTTCGGTGCCGGGGGCCGTCAGCGCCTGCAGGTGTGCGCCGTAGCGGGCCCGCATGTCCGCCGGCAGGGCCACCAGGGATGCCCGATCATACACCCAGCTCACGCCGGACACGTGGGTCGGCTTCAGGTCGAAGAGATCGCCGCGGATCAGCGTGATCGGCAGCTCCTCGGCCGCATGGATCTCGAGGGGTCCGTCGGACCGGACGCGACTCGAAAGCGATTGCTCCCAAAAAAACGCTTCCACCGCCTCGGGCACGAGCTCGACCCCCACCACCTCCACGCCCTGCTTCGCGAGCCACACCATGTCGACGCTCTTGCCTGCC
>DAPKRQ010000296.1:0-4490 GCA_031800475.1 Myxococcales bacterium LLY-WYZ-16_1 | reverse complement strand
GCCCACCCGGGCCCAACGGATAACCGCCGAAAAGGTGGTCCGCGAGTTGCGGCGTTTGACGGATGACGAGCGAGAGCTCGAGCGGCTCGTGCACGTGATCAAGGGCCGACTCGATTCCGGCGACACCGAGGGCCTGCGTCGGGTGGCTTCCCAACTCGCCAGCGCCCCCCACATCCGGTCGTCGAGCGAGAAGGCCGAAGTCCTGCATCGGGTTTTGCGGCTTTTGGGATTCGAAGATTGAGTCGCCGCCTTGCCGGTTGGGTCGAGGCGACGTTCCGCCGGGTCACGCCGGATCCGTTCGTGCTGGCCATCCTGTTGACCGCCGCCGCGTGGCTGGCGGGCCTGTTCGCCACCGGATTCGACCTGTTGGCGGTGGTCGACGCGTGGCGGGGCGGGCTGTGGTCCCTGCTCGCGTTCGGCATGCAGATGTGTCTGGTGCTGGTCACTGGGCACGCCGTGGCCAGTTCCCGGCCGATGCGCCGGCTGCTCGAGCGATTGGCCAACGAGCCCCGTTCGCCCGGAAGTGCGGCGGCCCTGGTGGCTGCCGTGTCCATGGGACTGGGGTTGTTCAATTGGGGGCTCGGCCTGGTAGGTGGCGCGCTGCTCGCCCGGGCGGTCGGCGCGTCCTGCGCCCGGCGCGGAATCCGGGTCCACTATCCGCTGCTGGCCGCCGGTGGATACGCCGGCATGCTGGTGTGGCATGGAGGCTTTTCCGGCTCGGCGCCCCTCAAGGTGACGAACCGGGCCGACTTGGTGGAACTGTTGGGCCCGGATCTGGGAAGTCGGCTGGACCCGGTGCCTTTGCAAGCGACCTTGCTCAGCGACCTCAATCTAGTGGCGACGGGCGGACTTTGGATCCTGATCCCGCTGTTTGCAGCCTGGCTCGCTCGAAGGGATTCGCCAGAGCAGATCGACGACGTGCTCACCCAGCCCTTGGTCGAGGTCGGACCCACCATCGGTCGCCGCCCGACCGTGTCCGATTCTCGCTGGGTGGGGCTGCTTTTGGCCTTGCCCTTGGCCATGGCGACGGCCCGCTACTACTGGGTCCACGGCATCGATCGGTTGGACCCGAACGCGGTCAATCTGACCCTGTTGACCGTGGGTCTCGTGCTCCATCAGACGCCGGCGGCGTACGGCCGAGCCGTGCAAGACGCCGTGTCCGGGTGCGCCGGCATCATCCTGCAATTTCCGCTGTACGCGGGCATCATGGGGGTCGCCTCCGGGACCGGTATCGCGTCCCGCTTGGCCGACTGGGCGGCGGGTGCGAGTCCTGCGGGCTTTTTGGTTCAGACCTTCCTATCGGCGGGCTTTTTGAATTTGCTCGTGCCCAGCGGCGGCGGGCAGTGGGCCGTTCAAGGAGCGGTGGTGGCGGAAGCTGCGGAGCGGCTCGGCGTGCCCTTGGGCCGGGCGGTCATGGCGGTGGCGTACGGCGACCAGTGGACCAACATGCTGCAGCCCTTTTGGGCCCTGCCGCTGCTCGGGATCACCGGGGTGCGGGCCGGGGCGCTGGTCGGAATCACTTTCGGATTTCTGATTCTTTCCGGGTTGTGGCTGGCTGCGTGCCTGTACGGGTTCGCTTCTTTCGGTCTTTTGGGTTGACGGCCCGGTCATGGGGCCGAGCCGGTCGTCGACGCAAGGATCGCGTCCACCACGGAGGCCGCTGTGCCTCGGGTGCCGGGGGGTTTTGGGTCCGGGCCGCCTCGGTTCGTGCCTGCTCCACGAGCTCCGGAGGGATGAGCAAGCCCGGTTGCACATCCCACCCGACCGTGCGCGCCAGCCCGACCCACCGAAAGTGTTCGTCGAACACCGGCATGCCGAGCTTCAGCTGCAGGGTCGACACCGGAAGATGGTCCAGCTCCGGCCGGACGCCGGGATCCTGGATGACCCCCGAGACGGCCGTCCCGTCCGGTCCCGGGTCCAACAAGGCGAATACCGAGGCATCCTCGACCCGTTCGTCCTTCGGCAGCGGCGCAGGCACCATCAAGCCCAGGTCCGCCACGGGGCGCTCGCTCCGGAGCACGGCCACCCGGCGTTCCCGGTCGTCGACCTCGATAAAGGCCGGGGCCCGGCCCTCAGGCCCCTTCAGGACCGCAGCTTTGCCGTGCTCCAGGAACTGGGCGACACAGGCCACCCGGTGGGGCCCGATGGGCACTCCATAGAAGGTGCGTCGTTCGGGAAGGAGGGGCAGGTCCCGGACTTCTTGCAGCTGCAGCTCCACCACGGCGACGCGGGCGCGCAGCATCGCCGGAATTCGGGCCAGGTCGTCGAGGCTGGTCGGGTCGATGGGGCCGTCCGGTCCGGCGCCCCAAAGCAGAAAGGCGAGGGCGAGGTTCAAGCCGGAGTCAGGATACCACCGCGAGCCGGCGAACGCTCTTTTTGGCCCGTTCCTGGAGGATCTTCTCGATGAACTTCGAGCCGTTTTCGACGCAGTTGGCCATGGTGTCGACCAGGTGGGTTTCCATCTCCTTCTTCGACAGGCGGAGGGTGTCGTAGTACCGCTGCCGCTCCGTCGCGTGGAAGACCACCGGCAGGTAGCCATGCCGGATCAGCACGAAGTTGATCAGGAGCCGGCCGGTTTTCCCCGTGTTCTCGGCGAACGGGAAGATGCTCATGAATTCGTGATGGAAGTGGGCGGCGAAGCGGACGGCCTCGTCGTCTTCCGGATCGTTGCTGCCGGCCCAGTCGAGGAGAGCTTGGAGCCGCTCGTCGATCACGTGCGGTTGCGCGATGTCGTGGAAATACGTGCGGTGCAGCGGGATGTCTTTTCGATAGCGCGCAACCTGGTAGTTCGGGTCGTGGCTGCCGAGGGTCGCGTGGATTTCGCGGACGAGCTCCATCGTGATCGGGCCCTCTTCCGCGGCGCGCCGGCGGACCAGGTCCATCGCCATCCGAAAGTTTCGGATGGCCGGGTAGGTGTCCATCGCGATCGGCCGACCCTTGAGGGCAGAGACCATTTCGGCGTGCGTCACCACCACGCCTTCGAGGGCATTCTCGTGGTAGATCCAGGACATCTCGAAGCCTCGCAGAAAGTCCGCCCAGATGTCGGGATGCTCGCCCGCCAGGTCCCGAAGGTCTTCGGTCCGGTCGTCGATGTCCCGGTCGCTGTCTCGCTTGGTTTCCATTCGTTTTCTCCCCAGACGGTTTCGGCTCTCCCCACAAGAGCCGTGTGGATCGCAATCGCTCGACCCACTGATGACTCGACTACCGATCCGCATTTCGACCTGTCAACGTTCTGGTCTGGAGCGAAATGGCGACATGACTCCCACACCGAGCGCTCATGGGCGCACCAAGTGAGACAATGACCGCATGCTTCGAAAGCGGGGTTTCGAGGTCGAATTCGAGCGGCACGTGATCTTTCTCATGCGAAATCGCGATACGAATGCAGCTCGTACGGTCTCGAATGGCGATCCAGCATCGAAAATTTTTTTTCTGGTGTCGCGCTTTTGACACCTGGCCGACAAACGACAAATAGGCTGCGAAAGTCAGGTTGACGATGGGGTCAGCGGGAGTGGCTCGAGCATTTTCAGGAGAAAGGGCGTCCACCGTTCCAGGTCGCTGCGACTGTGACGAAGTGCAAGTCGGATGGCGCGGGCCTGAGGGACCACGGCCAAAGGCCCGGGGACCCGTCGAAACGTGATCCAACTCTGGGCGAAGGCCCGGTCCCGCGCCACGTTTTCCGCGGCGATGCGCTGAAGGGGCAGGAACGCCACGTTCCGGTTCCAGCCGGGCGCGAAACAATCCAGCCCGACCACCAGGGCATTTCGGGATCCAACCCGACCCGACTGGACCATTTCCCAAGCGACCCGTGCGGGTACATTGGACACCAGGCCCCCGTCCGCCAAGGCGGTGATTCCTTCGCGCTCGAACAGGGCTGCCAGGAGCCGATGCATGCGGGGCTCGTCCCGCTGCACGTCGTACTGCAAGACCGCCGGCAGCGCGCTGGAAAAACCGGCGGCGTCGACCGCGTCGAACTCCCGGGTCAGGTCGTCGGCTCCCAGGGCCACCGTCGACAGAGCCCCCGGGGTGGATGCCAGATGGGTGAGCAGGCGGGCCAGGCTGGAGACCAGGTCTTTGTAGTGGACCAGACGCCCGAGGGTCCCGCGCCGCATTTGGCGAAGCAGCTCTCGCTCCACCGGCCGAAAATCGGCCACCGCGGCTCGGCGGATGCCGGTGACCACCGCCGCATAGGGCAGCTCGAGGTCCGAGATTCGCAGGGCGGTGCCGTCTTCGGAGACGAAGTGCCGGGCGAGGCTCGCCCGGAGGTGAAGCCGGATGGCCCCGGGCAGGCTGTAGCGCGTGTCCTCTCCCAGACCGCGAAACAGGTCCTTGAACCGCAGGTCGATCGAGAAGGCCTGTTGCAGGGTCGTCTCCGGCTCCAGCCCTCGGGCCCGCAACAGGGCCACGACGGCGCCCATGCTGCAGCCGACCACGGCGCTGGGCTCGACCCGGATCCGACGGAGCGCCGACAACACCCCCAGATGGGCCCACCC
>DAPKRQ010000295.1:0-17632 GCA_031800475.1 Myxococcales bacterium LLY-WYZ-16_1 | reverse complement strand
CGAAGAGCAGAACCTTCTCGATCGGGAGCTGGAGCAACTCGACTGAGCCATGCAGGCCCCCGTCTCCATCGCCGCCACCGTCCTGGGGCTGGGCGTCGGCGCCCAGTGGTTGGCGTGGCGCTACCAGATCCCGGCCATCGTGCTGCTGGCGGTGGGTGGCATTTTGGTGGGGCCCGTAACCGGCGTGTTCAACCCACACGCGGACTTGGGGCCTGGCCTTCAGCCCTTCATCGCCATCGCGGTGGCGATCATTTTGTTCGAAGGCGGCATCAGCCTGAGCTTTCGGGAGCTGCAGAGCACCTCGACGGCCTCCGGTGTCCTGCGGCTCACCTTGGTGGGCGCCCCCGTGGGTTGGGTGCTGGGCGCCCTCGCCGCCCACTTCATCGCCGGCCTCGAGTGGAGCACGGCCGCGGTCCTCGGCGGCATCATGGTCGTGACCGGGCCGACGGTGATCGCGCCACTGCTCCGGCAGGCCCACCTGGCCCGCTCTCCGGCCGTGACCCTCAAGTGGGAAGGGATCGTGAACGACCCCATCGGTGCCCTGTTCGCGGTATTGGCCTACGAGTTTGCCCTCCGTCTCGGACCGGACCAGCCGGGATCCCGTGTGTTCTCGGCCCTGGGATATGTGGCGGGCGGAGCCCTGTTCGGCGCCTTCGTGGGGGTGGCGGTGGGCTTGGTGCTGGCGGCCTCCTACCGGCGGGGAAAGGTTCCGGAGTTTTTGAAGGGACCACTGCTGATCGGCGCGGTACTGGCCTGCTTCGCCGGAGCGAATGCGTTCGTGGAGGAGACCGGCCTGGTGGCAGTCACGGTGCTCGGCGTAACCCTCGGCAACTCCAAGATTGCTTCGCTCGAAGAGATTCGCCGTCTGAAAGAAGTGCTCGCGACGGTGCTGGTGTCTGCGGTGTTCGTGATCCTGACCGCCACCCTGGACCGCCAGACTCTGGCCGCGCTGGACATGCGCAGCGTGGGATACGTGCTCGCCATCCTTTTCGTGGTCCGGCCCGCCACCGTGTTCTCGAGTCTGTATGGCTCGAAAGTCCCTTGGAAAGAGCGACTTCTTCTGGCCTGGATCGCACCCCGGGGCATCGTGGCCGTGGCCATCGCTGGGCTCTTCGGCGCCAAACTCATCAAGGCCGGTTTTGCCGACGGCGACATGCTCGTGCCCATGTCTTTCGCGGTGGTCCTGAGTACGGTGGTGGCTCACGGGTTCAGCCTGCGGCCGGTGGCCCGGGCCTTGCGGCTCACCTCCGAAGACGGTCCCGCGATCCTCTTGGTGGGAGGCAACGACTTCACGGTGGGCTTCGCCCAGGCCTTGAAGGCCGCCGAAGTGCCCGTGATCATCGCGGACCGATCCTGGTCCCGCCTGCGCAAGGCGCGGCACGCCGGTCTGCCGACCTACCACGGCGAAGTGCTTTCCGAGGCCACCGAGCACCACCTGGAACTCTCGTCGGTCGGCTTCCTTCTGGCCGCCAGCGACAACGACGACTACAACAGCCTGGTGTGTACCGACCTGGGCCCAGAGATCGGTCGCAGCCACGTCTTTCAGCTCGGTCGAAGCGACGACCCGAAAAAGGAGCGCCACAGCCACGAGCTCGGAGGACGAACTCCCCACGCCCTGCGCCCGGGCTTTTTCGGGCTCAACCAGCGTCTGGCGGAAGGCTGGAAGTTCAGCCGGACCCGGATCACCGAGCAGTACACCAAGGACAAGTACGCCGAGAAGCGGCCGGACGGCAGCGCGGTCCTTTTGGTCATTCGAGCGAACGGGCAGCTCGAATTTCCCACCAGCGATCCGGTGCCTTCGCTGTCGCGGGGCGACCAGGTCATCGCTTTGGGTCCAGCCCCGGCCAAGCAGCCGGCGGTCAAAGAGTCCAGTACCCCATCGCCGGCTGCGCAGTCCCCGCTGCCGGGCGGGTCCACGCCGGGCGCACCGGTGTCGGCCTCCTGAGATCCGGGGCTGCGACGGTCCTTGGCAGCCGGCGCGGTCCCGAGTAGCACTCCCCCATGTCCGCGGCCCCCGAACCGCAGTCGCCCCGTCCGGTGGCGGTCATCACCGGCGCAAACACAGGGATCGGGCGGGTCACGGCCACCGAGCTGGCCCGCAAGGGTTTCGAGGTGGTGCTGGCCTGCCGCAGCGAGCCCAAGACCCTGCCGGTGGTGGAGCGGATCCGATCCGAGGGCCGCACAGCCCGCTTCATGCCCCTGGATCTGGGAGACCTGGGTGGCGTTCGCACCAGCGCGGAGCGCCTGCTGCAGCAGGAGTCCCGGATCGACGTGCTCGTGAACAACGCCGGCCTTGCCGGCCAACGCGGGGAGACCGTCGACGGCTTCGAGCTGGCTTTCGGGGTGAACCACGTGGGCCATTTTCTGTGGACCCGAATCCTGCTTCCCCGGCTGCTCGAGGCCCGGCAGCCCCGGGTCATCAACCTGTCGAGCAAGGCCCACTACCGAGCTTCGGGCATCGACTACACCCGGGTGCGCGGCCGGACCCGAAGCCTGACCGGCCTTCCGGAGTACGAGCATTCCAAGCTCGCCAACATCCTGTTCACCCAGGAGCTGGCTGAGCGCTACCCAGCGGACCGGCTGTGGACCTTTGCAGTGCACCCAGGGGTGGTCGCTTCGGACATCTGGCGCCGGGTGCCGGGGCCGCTTCGCTGGTGGATGAAGCGCACCATGATCTCCAACGAAGAAGGCGCCCGAGGCAGTGTCCATCTGGCGACAGCGTCCGAATTGGCCCCCCATCACGGGGCGTACTTTCATCAGACCCGCCTGAAGGAGCCGAATCCGGTCACCCAGGATCCGAGCCATCGAAAGACCCTTTGGGAACGCACCTCGGACTGGACCGGTCTGTCCGCCGACTGACCCACCCGCGCCGGCCCATCGTCCACCCGATGTCCGATGGGCCCCCGGGCCCCGCGGGCCCATAACGGTGGCCATCATGAGGAACGCGGACATGCCGGCGCTCGTGGACACGAACCGGCTCGAAGCCATGCGCGCCGACCTCCCTCGGGAACAGGTCCAGGCGGTGAACGTGGGCGACATGGTGGCCCAGGCAGCGCAAGCGCTGAAGGCCGGCGATGCGGCGGCGGCGCAACGCATCCTGCAGGCGGTCGTCCTGCTCGACCCGGATGACGCCGAGGCTTGGGTGTGGATGGCGCGCACGCAGCAGGCGCGGAACTTCTTGGAGGAAGCTCGCACCGCCTATGGGAACGCCTTGGCCTCGAACCCGGACGATGGCGAGACCGCGTTGACGTTGGCGCGCCTCATGCGGCGCATGGGGGATTCGGGTCCAGCCCGAGCCCTGCTGGTTTGGATGCTGCTGCGCTTCGACACCCCGAGTCTGGTGGAAGCGGCGGCCGCAGAGCTGCAGCGGGTTGACCGGGGAGGTGCGCGATGAAGGCGAACCTCCAGACCGGCTCCGGCCACCCCGCGTTCCTCAATCGGGTCGACCAAAACCCCCAGCTCGGCCCGGTCTTCAAGAGCGGGGAGTTGGTCGAGCCAGGCTTCGACCCGCTCAAAGACGTGGAGCGGGGCTTTCTGCCCACGGGCCTGTCGCTGGCCCGGTTTGAGCCGGGGCCGAAGCTCGGGAGTCGGATCACCCAGCAGCTCGACCGCTTGGCCGAAACGGCATCTCGAGACGACACCAAACACGTGCTGGAGGCCGCCTCCGAGGAACTGAAGACGCCCCGGGGACGAAAGGCCCATCAGGTCCGGAGCTCGACCCGCACCAACTCGCGGATGGACCGGCTGATCGAGGCGAGCAAGGAGGGCCCGGTCAGAGGCCGCCTCGAGTCCCGCCTGCAGCGAGACACCAACGGTGAGTTGCGAAAGCACGAGGTCATCTTCAAACCGGACGACTTCCGGATCCCGAAAGTGAACCTGGATCCGAAGGCGGTCAAAGGACTCCCGATCGGCGGACCCGTCTCGCTTCGATTCAAAGGAAATGCTGGCAATCCCCGGATCGAAGTCGACAAAAAGAACACCGACTACCCGTCGAGCATGGTGGGAGTTGTTCGCTTCGACGGAAACGAAGCCCGGGTGGTAGCCCGGGATCCGATGACCGCTCCGTATCCCGAACTGCCGTTGATCGGGGGCGACCGGTCTCTGGACGGGAAGACCGTACTCGCCCACGTGCACCACGCAAAGAGCGAAAAGCATCGGTCGGCCACGGCGGAGGCCACCCTGGACACTTCGACCGAGCCCCGCAGCCTTCAGGTGCGGCAGCTCGAGCTCGCCTCCGAGCACGGCATCGCCACCACGTACCCGCCGGAGGTCAAAGCCCAGATCCGCAAGCTGGTAGAGGCAGTCCGAAAACACGGCATCGAGCCCGGACCGAGCCCCTACAACCCCGAGCTGAAGATGGACTACGAAGACATGACCGACGTGCCCCTGGTGGCCGTCGACAATGGATTCGAAAAGCGGGTGGACGATCTCGACGTCTCGGACGACGCCAAGGCCACCATCCGCAAGCTGGCTGGGGGTGCCGAGGCGTTCTTCGTCACCTCGTCGATGGACCCGGACCAAGCGGCCCACAAGTCCGACACGGGAAAGACCGTCAAGCTCACCTATGCCCTGTCCGATCCGATGTACTTCTTGCCGTCGGACAGCCCGATGTTTCAGCACGGTGTCGAAAAGGCTTTCACGTCCTACATGAACGGGTTCGACGCGCCCATTCTGCCGACGGTTCTGTCCGAGTACTTGGCGGGTCTCTTTCCAGGCGAAGGTCGACCGTCCTTCGTGGTCGAGCTCGAGGTCGACAAAGAAACCGGCGAGATCGTTCCCGATTCGATCCAACAGCGAAACGGGATCGTAGCCAACCGGGCCAACGGCAACTACCCGGAGGCTCAGGCTCATCTGGACGGCAAAAAGACGATCGCCCACGAAGCCTACGCCGCAGACGTGGAGCTACTCGAAGCATTCGGAAAGGCCCGCATGAAACATGCGTTGGAACGCGGCGTCGCCAGCTTCGGCGGCACCGAGCGACCGGGGGTCTGGATCGACAAGGAGGGTTCGCTTCACGTGGGCTTCGACGACGGGGAGCTCGACGTCATGAGCTACAACGCCGAGCAGTCGGTGGCCGTGAACCATGCTGCGGCCTTGCTCGGTGCCCGTATCCAGCGCTTTCACCCGCCGCCCAGCGACCGAAAGATGGAGGCGCTTTCGAACATGAGCGCCGAGCTGGCCGCTGCCGAGCCGCCGGACCCACGCCTGGCGTGGGACGGCGATCCCCAAAGCCTGGCGGACTACGTCCACATGCTGAAGACCGAGTTCGATGGGGATCCGCGCCAGCCGACCTTGTTGTCGCTGGCCGTGCGGACCAACCAGAAGGCCTACTACGGCACGGAGCCTCGGGAAGACGACCGGAGTTCGGTGGAGACCGACCACAGCCACTATGGGCTGGCCTTGTCCGGCTACTCTCGGGTGACCGCGCCGATGCGCGAATGGATCGGCGTGCTGAACCAGTGGGACATTCGGGCTCAGCAAGGACATGCCAAGCCCCCTCCCGCCAAGATGATGGACCGGATGATCGAGCGATCGAACCTTCAGGAGTTCACGATCCTCAATTCGGACAACGCAGCAGGCGACGTGATGATGGCCCACCTGTTCGCCAAGGCCGGACTCGAGGGCCAGCGGGTGCAGGCCCGGGTGCACGACGTGAATCCGGGCGGCCTGAGCCTGCGGGTGAACGTGCCGGTGGAGCAAAACGGAAGCACCGAGCACTTCGAGCTGCCCCTGTTCGTTCCCGCGAAAGTCATGTCGAAGCAGGTTCCAGGCCGGATCGAACCGAACGAGGGTGGCACCCAGCTTCGTTGGGAAAATCGACAAGGGGAAGACCTGGTGTACAAAGCGGCCACCTTCATCGAAGTGGACATCGACCACATCGACCGGCACCACGGCGAAATCTTCGCCCTGCCGACGGATCTGAAGCAGGCCGCGGCCGAACGGGCGCCGCAGGACGGCGGCGAGCGCGGGGGACGCCGGGGCGCCCACCGAGACTCGGGCTCCGCTGGCGCCCGGCGCCGAAAAGCGATCTGACGGGTCTCGGCGGACCGGGACCGGCGGAAAGCCCGGTGACCCATCGGGCGGGCGGAGTCCGGGTCTGTTAGACTCCGGATCATGGTCGCAACCGACTGCAAAGGGCTCCTCGCGGGGCTCTGGCTCGGACTGTCGCTCTTCGGGCTTCGATCTGCGACGGCGCAAGTATTCGTCCCGCCGGGTGCGGAGCACGGAGTGCAGCTGCAGTTTGGCCTCGACCCGCAAGCCGAACCCCGCCTCGACGCCGAGGGTCGCCTGACCGGTACGCCGGTCCTTCGAGCGCTGGAAGACTTCCGGGTGCGTCGTAATCTTCGATTCGAAAGACTCGTCCGAATCGACGATGACGCGCTCCGAGCCCTTCGGGCCCGGGCCGAGGCTCGGACGGGCCAACCGGCCCCAGACCTGCGGACCCACTTCGCGGTGGTCTCGGACCGGTCTGCGGAAGTCCTGGCCGATATCGGCAATGAGATTGCCACTTTGGACGGAGTGCAGTGGGTGTGGCTCGCTGCCTTGCGGATCCCCCCCCCGAGCCAGGATCTGGCTCCGCCCACCCCCAGCTACCAAAATCGCCAAGGCTACTTCGAAGTGCCCGGCGGGCTGGACCTGGCAGCCGCCCGGCAGCGCGGTCTCACCGGGGCAGGCGTCCGGGTGTCCGACGTGGAGTACGGCTGGATCAACGACCACGAAGACCTGGGCACGGTGTACGAAGAGCCGAACCAGACGATCCCCAGCTTCGTCTTCTCGAACAACTGGAACGACCACGGGGCCGCGGTCCTGGGCATCATGGGGGCTCTGGCGAACCGCTACGGCATGGAGGGGGCTGGATGGAATGCCGGTCTGGCCACGTATCCCGAGTACAGCGTCGAGGAGCTTTCGCGCCGGCCCGCAGCCATCACCCGGGCCGTGATGGACTCCCAGGTCGGTGACGTGGTCGTCCTCGAGATGCAGACCGTTGGGCGGCCCGGCGGCAGCTTCGTCCCGGCGGAGGTGAACCCGTCGGTCTGGCAGGCGGTCAAGCTCGGGACGGACGCGGGGGTCGTGATCACCGCGGCCGCCGGCAACGGCAACGAAGACCTGGATGCCAGCGCGTACGCAGACTACCGGTCTCGGGGCGACAGCGGCGCCATCATCGTGGGGGCCGGCACGGACGACGCCAGCCACCGCAAGCTCGGCTTCAGTTCGTACGGGAGTCGGGTCGACGTGCAGGGCTGGGGCACCGGGGTCGCCACTTTGGCGTACGGGGATCTGGCCCGGCTCGACGGCGACGAGCGGCAGACGTACACGGCTCGGTTCGGCGGTACCAGCAGCGCCACGCCGATCGTGACGTCGGCAGTGATCCTGCTTCAAGAGCGGGCTCGCGAGCGGTTGGGGCGGTCCCTGGATTCGGTCGAGATGCGGGCGGTTCTGAAGAACACCGGCATCCCGCAGGGCGGCAACACCGGCCGTCCCATCGGCCCTTTTCCCGACCTGGATGCGGCACTGCTGTGGGTGGAGTCCAGGGAGATCTCGGCGGAGCCCTTGGACCTGGCACCGGTGAACGAGGGGGACGTGGCCCGACTGGAGGCCCGAGCAGCCGTGTCCGAAGGCGGCCCCCTGGCGTTCGAGTGGAACGTTGGTGGTCAGACGTTGACCGGCCAGATGGTCGAGTTTAGTCCGGCAGACGACGGACGGGTCTTGGTGGACCTTCGGATCCGGTCCGAGTTCGGGGCGGTGGCCTCCGTCGACGGGAGCCTCGAGGTCTTGAATGTCGCACCCACCCTGACCGCTACGGTGCCGGACTCGGTGGTCGAAGGGGACCCGGTCGAGCAGCCCCTGCTCGTCGGCGACCCGGGCGCCGACTCGGTCGAGTTGTCCTTCCTGGACGAACCTGCTCCCGAAAACGGGGCTCGGGTCGTCGGCTCGACCTTGGCCTTCACCCCGACCTACGGCGACGCCATGGCCGGCTCTTTGGCCTTTCGCATCGGGGCCGACGACGACGGCGGCCTCGCCGAGCTGGAGATCATCTATTCGGTGGAGTATCGAGACCGAGACGAAGACGGGGTGCCGGATACCTGGGAGACTTCCTTCGGCTTCGACCCGGCCGATCCGACCGACGCCGAGGCGGATCCGGACGGCGACGGCCGAAACCAAAGGGTCGAATTCGAGCAAGGCAGCGATCCGCGCCGCGACGACCGACCCCTCGGTCCCACCTTGCTGGAGCCGGCGGATGGGGCCGTGGTGCCGAGCCTGGCGCTGGCGGCCCGGGCCCGGACGTCCACCGCCAGCCATCGTTTCCGGCTGTGGACGCTCGACGGCGAGGTGTGGGCCGAAAGCGCTTCGGCGCCTGCCACCGGCGACCGACTGTCCTGGAACGGCCCCGACCGACTGCCCGACGAAAACCAGCGACTCCGGTGGAGTGCGGTGGCCTTCGATCCTTGGGCAGAAAGCGACGCGCCACCACCCCGGGAACTGCTTTACAGCGCCATCGACGAGGCCCCTGCGCCCCCGAGCGAAGTGGAAGCTCGGCGGGTGATCCGGGATGAGCGAGTCCGGGTCACGGTCGAGGGGCGGCCTGGCGTCGATCCGGAGCTCCGCCCGGTGACCTTGGAGGCGCGGCTTCGGTTGGGGACCCGGGTGGTGGATGCGGCCACGGCACTGCCCGGGCCCGACGGCCTGGCTGCAGTGGAATTGGAAGGCCCGAAAACCCCTGGCCTCACTTGGTCGGTCCGCTCGGTGGACGAAGGTAGCCATGCGTCGGATTGGAGCGAGCCCACGGCCATCGCAGGCCTGGAAGACTGCAGCTGCACCGCCACGCGACCGATGGGCGGCCCGGTGTCGGCTTCGGCGTGGGCTCTGGGCGGCCTGGCGATCTTGCTGCTCGTCCGAGCTCGGAACCGAGCCTCCGAATCCATTCAGTAGCGCGGATCGTCTTCGTCGAGCAAAAAGCTCGCCCGTCGGCCGTCCAGGTTGACGCTGTGGATCTTCTCCGAGACCACTTCCTGCTCGACGAACCGAGGCAGCTCCATGAGCACCCGTCGCTCCACCTCGGCCGCCAGCTCCTCCCAAGCCACCGAGTCTTTGCGCCGCAGGAACTTCGACACGGTGAAGCCGCCGGCCAAGATCTTGTAGAGTCCAATGCTCTGCATCTCCTCCGGTCCGATCCCCTGGTACGCGATGGCGATATCGAGGGCATCGCCGAAATCGAAGCCCCCTTTCATGGCCTCGAGCACATACAGGGCTGTGCTTACGGCTCGCTTGGTCCGTTCGCGGTGGGCGCTGCCCCGGGCTCCACGGCGCTTTCGGCGCCGTTCGATCCAGGCTTCGGCGTTGGTGTAGGGCGCGGCCAGGTGTGGAAACTGCCGTTTGATGCGGTCCTTCGCCAGGTTCGAGAGGCGAGGGCGAAAGGCCGCAGACGCGGCCGAGCTTTCGTCGCCGACCGCATGGGAGCCGGTCTTTGCACTCACGCCGTAGGTGTCGGTCACCTCGGCCGGACCGTCCGGGGCCGGCGCGGGAGCCGACGGCGGCGGTGTCGAGCGCTTGGGCGCCGACCGGGCTTTGCGGACGGCGGCGGCGTCCATCGGCTGCAGGGTCGGGGGCGGTCCTCGAACGGATCGGTTCTTCAAAACGGCCTCCTGGCCGACCTCACAATACTAAGCGTCGGCCGCTCCGTTCAAGGCCGAATGCGATGGCGGCCGAGCGCGACCGGTGCACACCGAGGGAACTTGCGTCGGAACGGCGCAACCCCAGCCACCAACCACCGTGGCCCATCCTTTGGGACGAAGGGGCCAAGCCGCCGCCCTCACTGGCGCGAACGGTACTCGCCTCGGACCCGCTCGAACCCCGGCAACTCCAGGTCCGAAGGAGCACCTTCGACGCGCAGCCGGTCGACGCCGGCGTGCGCGGCCAGGCGGCACCAAACCTGAATCGACCAAGCGGCGGGATCGGCAACCTCCGACGTCCACGCCGGCGCGACCAGATGAACGCAACCGCCGGAAGGAGGCCCCCCAAAGCCGGCCACGCCAACCAGTTTGCGTTCGCTTCGACAGACCACATACCACCGCGACCACCCGCGGGCTTCCGAACGCTCCGCCCCATCGAGGGGCGCCGCGCCTGGCGGGGGCCACTGCGCCGGAGCCGAAGCCCCCAGCCCGGCGGCCAACCGGTCCACACCGGTGCGCTCGGCGTGAAGCAGGTCCAGATCGGCCGCGGTCAGCTCGAGGGATTCGGTCCGAAGCCGCGCCGGAGTCAGGGCCGTCAGCAGGTCAGCGTGCTCCGGGGCTGGGTACTGGGCCCGCAGCGTCTCCCGATCTCCGAGCTCGAAGTCCCGCAGGTCGAAGCCGGGCGACATGGTGGTGCCCATGAGGGCGTAACGCCCGCCTGGAATCACCCGAGACCCCTGCCAGACTCCGGCGGGAACCCGGTATTGCGGCCGCTGCCCGGCGAGGATGTCCGGGCCCAGGACCACCCGGTGAACCGCGCCCTTCGGGCCCAGGCACAGCAGCTCCACCGGATCCCCGCGATAGAAGTGGTAGACCTCATCGCCCCGCAAGCGATGCATCAACGACCGGGCGCCATCGGTCAGAAGGTAGAAGATGGCCGTGTGCAAGGAGCGCGGTCCGCCGTAGGACGGAGACAACACCTCCGCCGAAAGATCGAGATCGCTTCGGACCTCTTCTCGAAAGAAGCCTCCCTCGAAACCGAGTCGGGTGAGCTTCAGGTGCTCGATGAGGGCTCGGGCTTCCGGATCGATCAACGGCCGGCTCCGTTCAATGTCGTTTCAACTCGTTCCCGCAGGCTCTGGAGCATGACCGGATCCCTGGCCACCAGGCCGAAAGCTTGCCGGCAACCCTCGGGATCCTGCCCTCGCCACAAGCCCTTTCCGAGCCACACCGGGTACCCCGCCGCGTGACTGACGAACAGGGCGATGGCCCTTCGGCGGTCGGCACAGCCGTCACACACCGATGCATCGGCGACCCCGAGCACGGGAGCCACCCCATCCACGGCGGAGCACCGGCTGCCCTGGACCTCGAATCCAGCCTGCCGGAGCGCGCGGCGAACGGGCCGAGGCATCCACGGAGTCACCAGCACGTCGGCTTCGCGGGGAGGGAGCGCGCCCTCGCGCTGGACCCGCTCGCCGTCGGTCCACACGGTCAGCGCCCAGGCCGGAAAATGGAGAACCGCAGCCTGAAAATGCCCGCCTTCGATCAATCCGGCCATGACCCCGTACCGGGCGGAGCCGTCGGCGTAGGCGGCCGTTCCGTCCAGGGGATCCAGCACGACCAAGGGGCGGTCGGGTTCCTCCCGGTGCGGCAACAGGCCCAGGGTGTCGGTGTCCTCTTCGGCGTCCACCGCAACCTGGGGCAGGTCCCGGGCCAGGAGGCGAAGCAGCAAGTCCTGCGCGGCGAGATCCACGGCGGTGAGGGCTTCGGCTTCGTCGGTGGGACCTCGCTTGCGCTCGCGAGGCACTTTGCCCTGCAGCCGCCGGGCCACATCACCGGCCGCCTTTGCCCCCGTGAGCATCGCGTCGAGGAAGGGCTGTCGGACGGACCGCACCGAGGCATGATGCCTCGGCCCCGCCCCGGCCCCAACTCAAAACGGAGCGCGGCTGACAGGTCCGCTCCAGTCCGTTAACCGAGGGCCATGAACGCCTGGCAGGAGCGCTTCGCCGCCCGCGAGATGACCCCGTCCCGGGCCGTCGAGGCCGTTCGCTCGGGCGAACGCGTGTTCGTCGGCTCGGGTTGTGCACAGCCTTGCGCCTTGGTTGCTGCCCTCTCGGAGCGGGGTCCACAGCTCCGCGACGTGGAGCTGGTCCATCTTTTGACCTTCGGGCCGGCCCAGTACACCGCGGAAGAGCTGCAGCCGAGCTTTCGACACAACGCCTGGTTCATCGGCGGCAACGTACGCAAGGCGGTGAACGAAGGCCGGGCCGACTACACGCCGATATTCTTGTCGGAGATCCCGGAGTTGATGATCAGCGGCCAACGCCGGGTGGACGTGGCCATGGTCGTCCTGTCTCCGCCCGATCGACACGGCTTTTGCAGCATGGGCATCCACGTCGACGTGCAAGCAGCCGCCATCGAGAGCGCCCGAACGGTCGTCGCCGAGGTCAACCCGCGCATGCCGCGGACTTTGGGAGACACCTTGGTCCACGTGGACCGGATCGACGCGTGGACCCACTCGGACGCGCCGCTTCTCGAAATGGAGATTTCGGAGCCCGACGAGACCGCCATCCGGATCGGCGGTCACGTGGCGCGGCTCATCCCGAACGAGGCGTGCCTTCAGCTCGGGATCGGGAATATTCCGAACGCCATTTTGCGGTACCTCTCGGACAAGCGGGATCTGGGGATCCACACCGAAATGTTTGCGGACGGGCTGATCCCGCTTCTCGAAAACGGGAACATCACGAACCGCAAAAAGAAGATCCTTCCCCGGAAGACGGTAGCGAGCTTTTGCATGGGCTCGCGCCGCCTGTACGACTTCGTGGACGACAACCCGAGCATCTCATTTCACCCCTCGGACTTCGTGAACGACCCGCGAATCATCTCTCAAAACGACCAGGTGGTGGCGGTCAATTCTGCCCTGCAGGTCGACTTGACGGGGCAAGTTGCGTCGGACAGCGTCGGCTATAGGTTCTATAGCGGAATCGGGGGTCAGGTAGACTTCATCCGCGGCGCGGCCATGAGCCGAGGCGGAAAACCGATCATCGCCATTCCCTCCACCGCGAAGAACGGAACGGTGAGCCGGATCGTGGCGTCCCTGAGCGAAGGCAGCGGCGTAGTGACATCCCGGGGCGACGTCCACTACGTGGTGACGGAGTTCGGCGTGGCCTACCTCCACGGAAAGACGATCCGCGAGCGGGCGCTGGCCCTGATCAACATCGCGCATCCGAACTTTCGGGAAGAGCTGCTGGCCACGATGCGGGAGCGCCAGTACGTGGGGCAAGACGAACCGATCCTGAAACAGCGCCTGGATCGGTACCCCCACAACCTGGTCCACTGGAAAGATTTCAAGGGCAAACGCCTTCAGGTTCGGCCCTTGCAAGCCTCCGACGAGCGCACCTTACAGGAATTCTTCTACTCTCACCGGCCCGAGACCGTCTACAACCGCTACTTCAACGTGAAGACCACAATGGGCCACCGGGAGGCGGCGGAGCTGTGCGCCATCAACTATGAAACGCGCATGGCGCTCGGTGCGTTCGAGCCGCGGGGCCGGGGGGAGCGACTGCTCGCCGTGGCTCGATACAACTACAACCCACGGACGAATTTCGCCGAAACCGCAGTGGTCGTTCACGAAGACTTTCGGCGTTTCGGCCTGGCTACCTACCTGCTTCAGAAACTGGAGGAGCATGCCAAAGAGCGTGGAATCCAAGGATTCGAGTCGGAGATCCTTCCGAACAATCGCGGCATGCGAGAGCTCCACCGCCGGCTCGGGCACGACGTAAGCTATTCGGAAGAGGACCAGGTCTACAAAGTGCGGGTGCGCTTTCAGCCACCGGCCTCGGAGCGCCCGCCCCACCGCATGTCGGGGTCCAGCACGCCGGCCCTGGATAAACCCGCCTGAACACGCGAGCCCGACCCGGGCTGACCCGGAGCCAGTCCTCTCCCTCACGAAGAGCGCCGACCGATTGTTCGCCGCATCTTCGGCCAAGCGCCTCGACTTCCGCCCCCCCGGGCTCCCTGGTTGCACAGCGATGGTGACGCGTCCCGTCACCGAACCTCTCGAGACGAATCGGAGCGTGCTTCGCTTCGAGCCATCAACGACTCGGAGGTCTACTCTGACACCCCGCCAGAAGAGACCCGGAGCAGGATCTTGCCGCGAACCCGTCGCGCCGCCAACTCGGTGAGCGCTCGCGCGACGTCGTCGAGCTCCATGATTTCAGGCGCGGGCGGCCGGATCTCTTCCGACTCCACCCAGGCGAACAGCTGCTCCGTGTTGCGACGGTGCGCCTCCGGAAACTCCTGCACGAAGCGGCCCCAAAAAACCCCGACCAAGCTACACCCCTTCAAAAGAATCACGTTGAGTGGCGGTCGCGGAATCTCTCCGCTCGCGAACCCGACCACCAGGTGCCGGCCGCCCCACCGAAGCGAACGAAGCGCCGGTTCGGTCCAGGGTCCGCCGACCGGATCCAGGAGGACATCGATCCCCTCTCGACCGGAGGCAGCCCGCAGCTGGCTCTTCAGGTCTTCCGCGTCGGCGGAAAGGGCGCGGTCGGCGCCTCGACCCGACGCGAAGCGCCGTTTGGCTTCGGTCGAAGCGACCGCAACGACGCGGGCTCCCAGGGCCTTTCCGACCTGCACCGCGGCATCGCCCACACCGCCGGCCGCGCCCAAAACCGCCAGCGTCTCCCCCGGAGCCAGTCGAGCGCGGTCCACCAACCCGTGATAGGCGGTTCCATAGGTCAGGTGCATGGCGGCGGCGAGCTCCGTGGACACGCCGTCGGGCAGGGGGATCGCCGCCCGCGCCGGCACCACCACCCGTTCGGCGAACGCGCCCCCGGCCACGTTGGCCACGACCCGGTGTCCGGGAGCCAGGCCTTCGACCCCCGAACCCACCGCCCGCACCGTCCCCGCCAGCTCGTGGCCCGGAACGAAGGGCGGGTCGTGCCGGGTTTGGTAGCGCCCCGCCACCACCAGCACGTCGGGGAAGTTGACCCCGGCGTACTCCACCGAGACCAGGACCTCCTCCGGCCCGGGCACGGGCTCGACCCGTTCTCGGATCACCACCCCTTCGGGTCCGCCGAGGCGCTCGCACACCGCGGCCTTCATGCCTCGAGACCTAGCGTTTCGCCCGTCGTCGATCCCGAGAATTCGCCCGCTCCGCGGCACGGAGAAGAGCGTTCGGATCCCCGATCCCGGTTGGTAGAGTCCGGCCATGCAATGGGTGGGGATCCTGGCGGCCCTGGGCGCCGGGCTGCTGTTGCCGCTTCAGCCTGGGGTCAACGCCGAGCTTCGCCGCTACCTGGGAAGCCCCTTCTTGGCCGCCCTCGGAAGCTTCGCGGGCGGCACGTTGGCGCTGTTTTGTCTGTCGTTGGCCTTGCGGGTTCCGTGGCCGTCCTTGCATCGGGTGGCACAGACCCCATGGTGGGCTTGGACCGGCGGCTTCATCGGAGTCTGCATCGTCACCACCTCCATCGTCCTCGCCCCCCGGATCGGCGCCGCCGCCCTGTTTTCGGCGGTGGTGACCGGTCAGCTGGTGGGTTCGCTGCTGGTGGACCACTTCGGCCTGGTGGGTTTCGAAGTGCAGCGTCTCAACGCCGTCCGGGTGCTGGGGGTCGTGCTGCTGCTGGCTGGGGTGTACGTGATTCAGCTGGGATCGAGCCGGTGAGGCTGGTCGACCTGGTGCGGGCCGCCCAGCGGATCTCGAGCACCTCGCGCCGCAGCGAAAAGGTGGCGGTGCTGTCCGAGGTGCTGGGCAGCCTGCAGCCCGACGAGGCGGCGGCGGCCCACTGGCTGGCCGGGGAGCTTCCGGGAGGAAAGCTCGGCGTCGGGTACCGGACCCTGCAGAATCTGGATCCGCCACCGGCCACCGAGCCCACGTTGACCGTCGACGAGGTGGATCGGGCCCACCGGGCGATCCGGGCCGAAAAAGGGCCCGGATCGACCGCTCGGCGACTGGAGCGGCTGACCGAGCTTCTTCGGCGGGCGACCGCTGCCGAGCAAGAGCACTTGCGAAGACTCTGGGTCGCAGAGCTGCGTCAGGGTGCGTTGGAGAGCCTGGTGCTCGAGGGACTGGCCGCCGCCACCGGTCTTCCCGAAGCCGACGTCCGGCGGGCGCAGATGCTCGCTTGCAACCTGACCGAAGTGACGGCGGCGGCGCTCGGCGAGGGGGCTGCGGGACTGGCGAGGTTCGACCTGACCCTGTTTCGGCCGGTGCTCCCAATGCTGGCCCAACCCGCCGAGTCGATGCCCGAAGCGTGGTCGGCAGTGGACGACCCGATCTTGGAGCTCAAGCTCGACGGCGCCCGGATCCAGGTGCATCGAGAGGGGAGCGACGTCCGGGTGTTCAGCCGGCGGGGCAACGACGTCACCGCCGCCGTGCCCGAAGTGGTCGAGGCCGCATCGGCGCTGCCGGTCCGTTCCGCCGTGCTCGACGGCGAGACCTTGGCCATGACCGCCGATGGCAAGCCCCGGCCTTTTCAGACCACGATGCGGCGGTTCGGGCGAAAGGGAGAAGGTCAGGCCCTCCGGGAGGAACTCGTTCTGTCGACCTTCTTCTTCGATCTGCTTCTGCTGGACGGCCAGACCCTCCTCGACGCCCCAGCGGCCGAACGCTTTCGAGCCCAAGACTCGGTGGTCCCGGAGACATCGGCGATCCCCCGCGAACGTCCGGCCGACCTGCACGCGGCCGAGCGCTTCGTGCGCCGGGCCTTCGACGGGGGCCACGAGGGCGCCATGCTCAAGGCCGGAAACAGCCGCTACGAAGCGGGCCGCCGAGGTGCGCACTGGCTGAAGATCAAGCAGGCGCACACCGTGGACCTGGTGGTGCTGGCCGCGGAGTGGGGCAGCGGACGCCGGCGCGGCTGGCTGAGCAACCTGCACCTGGGAGCTCGGGACGGGGACCGTTTCGTCATGCTCTCGAAGACGTTCAAGGGGCTCACCGACGACATGCTGCGCACCCAGACGAACGCACTGTTGTCGTTGCAGACCCAACGAGAGGACCACGTGGTGCACGTCCGACCCGAATGGGTGGTCGAAGTGGCCTACAGCGACGTCCAGCTCAGCCCCCACTATCCGGCCGGACTCGCGCTTCGATTTGCCCGGGTCAAGCGGCATCGACCGGACAAGCCAGCGTCGTCAGTCACGCCACTGGAGCACTTTCGCGATCACTGGGCTCGAACGAACGGAGATTGAACACCCGATGGCTCGAATGGATTTGAATGGAAAGAAGATCTGGTTGACGGGAGCCTCGTCGGGGATCGGCGCGGCGTTGGCAAGAGTACTGCACGCACGGGGCGCCTGGCTGTGTCTCGTGGCTCGAAGGCGAGATCGAATGGAATCGCTTCGACGCGAGCTGTCGGAACCGGACCGAGTGGTGATCGAACCCGCGGATCTTTCGGACGAAGCCGAGCGGATTCGATTGTGGGAAGAAAGCAGCGCCCGCCACGGCTGCCCGGACGTGTGGGTGCACAACGCGGGCATCGCACAGCGTGCCAAAGCCCGGGATGCGGACATGGCGTCGGTGCGTCAGATCATGGAGATCAACTTCTTCGCTCCGGTCCACCTGACCCGCCTGTCCCTGCCGGCCATGGTCGAGCGAGGGGGCGGACACCTGGCGATCGTGTCCAGCGTCGTCGGCTACTTGTCGACGCCCCGCCGCAGCACCTACGCCGCTTCGAAGCACGCTCTGCACGGGTGGTTCGAAGCGGTTCGGGCCGAGGAGAAGACCCACGGCATCGGCGTGACCATGGTCTGCCCAGGCTACGTGCGAACGGAAGTGGGGGCCCACGCCCTGCGAGCCGACGGACGGCCCCAGGGATCCGCGGCCCGCGAAAAGGGCATGGATCCGGGCCTCTGCGCCGAGCGCATCGTGCGGGCCTTGGAAAAGGGACGGCCCGAGATCCACGTGGGGGGACCGGAGATCGGCGGAATCTGGGTCCGCCGGTTCGCCCCGGGCCTGCTCC